>NZ_JBFRDR010000020.1:0-101081 GCF_052113885.1 Lysobacter sp. TAB13
GGGGGGAACAGCAACGGCAACGGCAACAGCGGCGACAGCGACGGCGGCAAGGCTCGATCTGACGCGATCAGACGCCACTCCCACCCCTTACACACCCACCTAACGGGTTCCCCCCTTTGAAAAAGGGGGGCCAGGGGGGATTTGCTTTTGCCTTACCCCAAGCAACCCACTAAGACTTAGCCTTAGCCTTCTTCTCCGCCGCCTTACCCCGGCTCTCCTCGATAAACCGATCCACCCGCTGTTCCAGCACCGGCAGCGGCACCGAGCCCAGCGCCAGGATCGCGTCGTGGAAAGCGCGGATGTCGAAGTCCTCTCCCAACGCCTGCTCAGCCTTCGCGCGCGAACGCACAATGCTCATCTCGCCCAGGTAATACGACAACGCCTGCCCCGGCCAGCCGATGTAGCGATCGACTTCGGTTTCGATCTCGTGATCGCTCAACGCCGTGTTGTCGTGCAAGAACGCCTGCGCCTGCTCGCGCGTCCAGCCCAGGTGATGGATACCGGTATCCACCACCAACCGGCTCGCGCGCCACATCTGATAAGTCAGATAACCGAAGTAATCGTAGGGCGTGTCGTACATCCCCATCTCGATGCCGAGCTTCTCCGAGTACAAGGCCCAACCCTCGCCATACGCCGAGATATAGGTGTAGCGACGGAAATCCGGCAGCCCCTCCTGCTCGGCCGCGAGCGAACCCTGCAAGGAATGCCCGGGCGAAGATTCGTGCAGAGTCAGCGCCGGCAGATTGAACAACGGACGCGAAGGCAGGTCGTAGGTATTGAGCAGATATACATCGCGCCCGCCGCGGCCGGCGGTGTAGAACGGCGCCAGATCCGGCGGCACCGGCCGGATCGCGAAACGCTGGCGCGGCAGCAGGCCGATGTAGTTGCCGATCTCGCCGTCCACGCGCTTGGCCAGCCACGACGCGCGCATCATCAGTTCGTCGGCGGTCTTGGGATAGAACTTCGGATCGGTGCGCAGGTAATGCAGGAATTCGGGGAAGCTGCCCTTGAATCCGGTCTTGACGATGGTCTCGTCCATCTGTGCGCGGATCTTGGCCACCTCCTCCACGCCGATCTGATGAATCTGCGCCGGAGTCAGATCCAGCGTGGTGAACTCGCGGATCTTCGCCTGGTACAGCGCTTCGCCGCCGGGCATGGATTCGGCCGCCAATGTGGTGCGCGCCTGCTTCATGTATTCGTTCTGCATGAACGCCAGCAGCTTGCGATACGCCGGCAGCACCGACTCATCGATGGCCTTGGCCGCCTCGGCGCGCAAACGCGCCTGCTCGGCGGCAGGAATATTCGCCGGCATCTGCTTGAACGGCGTGTACAGCAGATTGTCTTCGAGCTTGGCGTCGGCGACTTCCTTGATCGACACGTCGCGCCCGGTCAGCGTCACCCGCGGCACGCTGAAACCGCGCTTGAGGCCGGCGCGCATGTTGCCGATCTGCTCGTCGAAGTAACGCGGAATATCGCGCAGCTGGCCGAGGTAGCGCTGATAGCCGACGACATCGCGGATCGGCCGGCGCGCGGTGAAGCCCAGGTTGGTCCAGAACGCGCTGTCGCTGTTGAACGGCATCTCCCACTGACGCACGCGCTGATTGGCCAGCAGGCTCTGGATCTGCTGGCGGAAGACTTCGTAGTTGACCGGGTCTTCGCCGCTGAGCTGCGATTTGTCGATCGCCGCAAGCTCGGTCATCACCTGCGCCCAGTAACGCTCGCGCGCGGCCTGGCTGGCCGGATCGACCCGCGGCAGATGCGCGGCCGGCTGGCCCTGCACGTCTTCGTCGTCGCCGCCGGCGAACTGCGCCTGGCGCCATTTCCATTCGCGGGTGTACAGCGCCTTGAAGCGCTCGCCGGTCGCGTTGGTCGCGGCGCTGGCGGCGGCGGCGGCGGCCGGTTCGGCGGCGAACGCCGGCGCCAGGCTCAGGCCAATCGACAGCGCGGCGGTCAGCGCGGCCAGGGGCGCGCGCACGGACAAGGAACGGTTCGAAATCATCGCAAGGCTCGGATGGGTCGCGGACGGTGCCGGCCATCATGCGGCAAACCCGGGGCCGGGCCATGTGCCTGAAGTGTCTGCCGCCCGCATCGCGCGGGCCGATTCTTTGCCGCAAACCGCCTTTGCTGCGCCGCCGCGCAGCAAAGGCGCCCAAGCCGGATCAGGGAACCGGCTGGAAGTTCGGATAGGCCGGATGCGGCCGCTCGAACGCGCGCGTGGGCCGGTGCTTGAGGTGCAGATCGAAGAACGCCCGCACATACGCGCGCGTCCCCGCCACCGACTCGGCCGGCGGCACCGTGCCGTTGGCCGCTTCCAGCAGACCCGGCGGCAACGCATCGCCCAGTTGCGACAGGATCGGCGGGTAGTCGCTGAAGCTGAAATGCGCGCCGAGCCGCAGCTGCACCTCGCGCTTCCAGCCGCGCTGGTTGCCCCAGAACTCGATCCACGAGCGGTCCTGGCCTTCCACCGGCACATGCGAATGCCGGCCCGCGCCCATCAACAGGAACGGCTTGTCGAGGCCGTAGCGCGCGGCCTTGATCGGACCGTAAGGCAGATCCTGCGGCGGCCCGTAGGTGGTCGCCAGACGCCCGTCGAAATCAATGCCGGCATCGAAACGGCGATCGAAGAACATCGTCTCCGCCGCGGTGGTTCCGCCGTAGGAATGGCCGTAGAAACCCACGCGCGACAAATCCAGGCCGCCGCGCCAGCCCGGCGGCAACGGCCGCTGCTCGGCATCGGGATTGCGGCCGTAGTTCATCTGGCTCAACGCATCGAGGGTGAAGCGCGCATCGGCGATGCGGGTATCGAGCCACAGCTGCGTCGATTCCACGGTCTCGACCAGATTCACGCCCGGCGCGATGCGGCCGCCGGGAAAGGCGGCGAAGAAGGCTTCGTGTGTATGCGTCATCGACGCGACCACATAACCGTGGCTGGCCAGATCATCGACGCTGCTGCTGTAGATCTCGCGGAAGTACTGCAGGCCCGGCGAAAACAGCACCACCGGCCAGCCGCCCGGCATCGGCTTGAGCGCCGCGCCGCGCGTCGCCGGCCGCCGCGCGCCGGCCCAGTCCACCGCGCCCGGCGCGAATCCGAGCTGCTCCACGGCGAAGCTGTCCATCGTCGCCGCCAACGCCGGTTCGATCCACGGCGCGCGTGGGCCATGCGCGTTGGGCGCGATCGGGTAGCTCACCGTGACCATCCATTCGCGCTTGCCGCCGACGAAAGGATCGGTGCGCGAGCGATCGACCAGATGCAGCTCGACCGTACCGACGCGATACGGCCCGGTGGTCGGTGGCAACGTGAAGGACTTCGGCGGCGCGGCCGAGGCGATGCCGGCGAACAGGGCCGACAACAGCAGGCACAGCGCGGCGAACTCGAGCAACCGCGCTCTTGCGCGGACCGTCGCGGCAAGCGGTATTGCGTTGAAATCTGCGGAACGGCGAGGTAACGATCTGAATCCGATCATGCCAACCTCCTGAGAGCGCGCGGCATCCGGCCGCGCGGCGGAGTGGTCATGCTGGCAAGGCGGCAACGGCGCCGGCACGTGCCGAACGACACGAGAGCGCCGCGCAAACCTTGATCGGTCGCGCATATGCACAAACTGATGCTTAGAGGCGACGCCGGATCGCAGCCGATGCCGCGAGGTTTGTTGTGGGGGGGACTTAAGCCCCGATGTCTAGTGTGGGAGGGAGCTTCAGCCCCGATGCTTTTCGATCCGACATCGCGATCTGGGACAAGAGCATCGGGGCTGAAGCCCCTCCCACAACAGACTTCACCGCTTTCGCTATCTATGAGGTTGCATCAGTACCGCAACCCCATCGCACTCAATCCGCGAACGGCCGGTCGATCGCCACCGACGGCGGCGTGAACCACGCCGCGCCGTCGTCGGTGACATAGAAATGATCCTCCAGCCGCACTCCGAACTGCTGCGGCACCACGATCATCGGCTCGTTCGAGCAGCAATTGCCGCTGTCCAATCCGAGCCGGTTGCCGCGCACCAGATACGGCGCTTCGTGCACGCTCATGCCGCAGCCATGACCGGTGCGATGCGGCAAGCCGGGCAGACGATAGTCCGGCCCCAGCCCGCCGCGTTCGAGCACCTCGCGCGCGGCGCTATCGACCGCTTCGCCGCTGACACCAGGACGCACCGCGTCGAACGCGGCTTTCTGCGCGGCCAGTTCCAGGTCCCAGATGCGCGTCTGCGCATCGCTGGCACGGCCGCAGATGTAAGTGCGGGTGATGTCGGACTGATAGCCCTGCACCGAGCAACCGGTGTCGATCAACACCAGTTCGCCCTCACGCAGCGACTGCTCGCCGGGAATGCCGTGCGGATACGCAGTGGCTTCGCCGAACTGGACGATGCAGAAGGTCGAACCGTTGTCGGCGCCGAGCGCGCGATGGGCTTCGTCGATGAAACGGCGCAACACGCCGGTGGTGACGCCCTCCTCGGCCAGCCCGGCGGCGAGACGATGCACGTGCAAGGTCATCGCCGTGGCCTGCTTCATCAACGCCAGTTCCGCCGCCGACTTGCGCGCGCGGCAACCATCGACGATCGCACTGGCATCGCTCAGGTCCAGCCCCGGCGCGGCCGCGCGCAGGGCGGTGAAGATCGCGAACGCCGCGCCCGGGTCCAGCGCCAGCCGGCTGGCGCCGCGCGCGCGCAAGGTGTCGATCACCAGCGCGCAGGGATCTTCGTGTTCCTCCCACAGCCGCGTTTGGCTGGGAATGTTCACTACGTGCGACAGCGATCCGGCCTCGAACGCAGGACAGATCAGGGCCGGATCGCCCTCCAGGGTCAGCAGCATCGCCACCAGGCGCTCGCTCGCGCCCCACGGCACGCCGGTGAAATAGCGCAGTGAGGTGCCGGCGGTGATCAGCAGCGCGTCGCGTCCGGCCGCGCGCATGCATTCGCGCGCGCGTTCGATCCGGCGCTGGTATTCGGCCGCGTCGATCGCCGCGGCGCGCTCGCGCCACGGCGCCAGCTGCGCGCGCGCCTGTTCCAGGCTCAAGCCACCGATCTGTCGGTTGGAATAGTTCATGGTTTCGCTCCGATATCGTCCGTCGTCCAATGCCCGTCGATGCAACGCGCGATCCCGCCGGGATTGCGGTCGCGCAATTCCGTCGGCAGCAAACTTTCATCGATCTGATCGTAGCAATGCAGCGCGGCGAAGCGGCGGATCGCCGCCGGCAGGCCGACCGAAGTGAAACCCGGATGGCCGGTGCTCGGGTACGGCCCGCCGTGGTTCATCGCCGCGCTCACCGCTACGCCGGTCGGCATGCGGTTGCCGATCAGCCGGCCGACCCGCGGCCGCAGTTGCGCGGCCAGCGCGCCTTGCACATAGGCGTCGTCGGCCGCGGCGTAGATCGTCGCGGTCAGATTGCCTTCCAGCGCGCGCGCGATCGCGATCGTGTCGTGGTAGTCGTCGCGCGTGCGCACGATCAGGCTGGCCGGTCCGAACACTTCGCCGCGCAAACGCGCATCGGCGATGAACGGCTCGGCATCGACCGACCACAGCGCCGGCCGCACCCGATAGCCTTCGCCGCCGGCCGCTTCGCCGCCGCCGATCAAGGTCGCGCCGGCTTCGCGCCAGCGCGCCGAAGCGGTGAGATAGTGATCGCGCCCGCCTTGCGAGAACAACACGCCCTCTCCCGCCTGCGCGAACAAGGCCGACGCCGCTTCGACGAAGGCATCGCCGTGCGCGCTGCGCGGCACCACCACCACGCCGGGGTTGGTGCAGAACTGGCCGGCGCCCATCGTGCACGAGGCGAAGAACTCCTGCGCCAACGCCGCGCCGCGCTCGCGCAAGGCGCCGTCGAGCATGAACACCGGGTTGATGCTCGACAGTTCCAGATACGCCGGCACGCCCGCGGCATCGGCGGCCGCCTTCAGCGCCAGACCGGCGTTGCGGCTGCCGGTGAACGCCAGCGCGCCCAGTCGCGCATCGCCGGCCAGACTCAGGCCGAGCGCGGGATCGAGGTGATACAGCACCTGCAACGCCGTCGCCGGCAGGCCGGCCTCGACCAGCGCGCGATGCGCCAGCTCGGCCAGACGCTGACTGGTCGCCGGATGCGAGGGATGAACCTTGGCGATCACCGGATTGCGCGCGGCGATGGCCGAAGCGAAATCGCTGCCGGCCACGGCGTTGAAGGCGAACGGGAAATTGTTCGGCCCGAAGATCAGCACCGGTTTGTGCAACGGCGCCAGATGCGAACGCAGGCCGGCGGCGGTGTCGATCACCGGCTGCGTCCACGAACGCTCGCGCACCGCGCGCGCGGCCTGGCGCAACTGGCCGGTGGTGCGCGGCAGTTCCACCTTGGCCAATCGCGGCTCGATCGCCAGCGCGGTTTCCAGATGCGCCAGCGCGACCAGATCCGGCGCGTCGTGCTCGATGCCCAGCGCGTAGGCATCGAGGAAATCCGCGATGCGCTCGGGTTCGCACGCCGCCAGCAGGTCGGCGGCCGCGCTGGCCGATGCCAGCGCGGCCTCGACGTCGCGCGCGCCGCTGATCGGAAACGCCGGGCCGAACGCGACCGCGCGGGTCGGATCGAAGGCGCGGAATTCGCCGCCCGAGTCGTGCGAGGCCTGCCAGCGGCCTTCGATCAATACCGGTTCGCGCGCGCCCATGTCAGCGGCCCGGACGCTGCGCGTTGGCGCGTGCGATCACCGCCAGCGCCGCTTCGCGCTCGCCGCCCTGCAGGGTCAGGCGCGGTGCGCGCACGTGCTCGCTGCCCAGGTTCACCTGCGCCTGCACCAGCTTGATCAGCTGCACGAACTTGGGCACGGTGTCCAGGCGCAGCAGCGGCAGGAACCACGCGTACAGCTCGGCCGCGGCCGGCGCGCCGCCGTCGCGGGCGAGTTCGAACAAACGCACCGACTCAACCGGATAGGCGTTGACCAGTCCGGCGATCCAGCCGGTGGCGCCCATCGCGACGCCTTCGACGATGGCGTCGTCCATGCCGACCAGCAGGTCCAGACGCTCGCCGAGCAGCGCGCGGATCGCGGCGAAGCGGCGCACGTCGGCGGAGGATTCCTTGACCGCCTGCAGATTGGCGTGCTCGCCGGCGAGTTCGGCGATCTGTTCCGGAACGAAGTCGGTCTTGTACGCCACCGGGTTGTTGTAAAGCATGCACGGCAGCGAAGTCGCGGCGATCACCGCGCTCACGTGCGCCTTCATCTCGCGCCAGTCGGTGGAATACACATACGGCGGCAGCACCATCAGGCCGGCGCAGCCGATCTTCTCCGCTTCCTGGGCCAGGCGCACCGCTTCGGCGGTGGACAACGCGGCGATGCCCGGAATCACCGGCGCGCGGCCTTTCAGCGCGGCGACCAGCGTGCGCAGGATCGCCAGCTTGTCCTCGAAGCTCAAGGTCGCCGCCTCGCCGAGCGAGCCGAGCGGAACGATGCCGATGCAGCCGGCATCGATCAGGGTGTTGGCGTGGCGGGCCAGGAAATCGTGATCGATCGATCCGTCGGCGTGGAACGGCGTGGTGATGGCGGGAACGACGCCGCGCCAGAATGAAGCATTGCTCATGGGACAGATCCTTGGGTTCGGTGTTGGGGCGTTGCGATGGGGATTGCAGCTGTGTGATTCGGGTTGGAAGGCCGCGCTCAGCGCCGTGGCGTCGTCGCGTCCTGCGCCGGATAAGAAAGCCCGGCCAGACTGGCCAGCCGGGTTGGGAAAACCGGCGGTCGCGCGCCGTGCGCGGGCGCTGCCGGGGTCGATGCAATCGTTGCCGCGCCGGGCGCGAAGCCGCGCAACTCGGTCAGCGCCGCGCCGCAGATGCGGCCCTGGCAACTGCCCATGCCGCAGCGGGTGGCGAGTTTGGCCGCGCGCCAGTCGGCGTATTCGTCGAGCTGGCCCAGGCGCACGTCTTCGCAGCGGCAGATCACGGTTTGCGCCGTCGCCGCCTGGCGCACTTGCGCGCGCAGCGCGAAATGGCGCGGTAGCAGATCGGCGAAGGCGCGCGCGTGTTCGCGGCGCGCGCGCAGGGCGCGTGCGGCGTCGAGCGCGCCCGCCGCCGCGTGGCCGGCCATTTCGCCTTCGATCCGCGCCGCGTCCACGCCGCCGATGCCGCAGGCTTCGCCGGCGGCGTAGATGCCGGCGACGCTGGTGGCCAGATCGTCATCGACGCGAACGCGCGCATGCGCGCTGTCGGTATCGAGCGCGCAGCCCAGCTGCGCGGCCAGTTCGGTGTTGGGCACCAGGCCGTAGCCGACCGCCAGATGATCGACGGCGATACGGCGGCGGCCGCGCGGCGTTTCCAGTTCGACTTCGCGCACGCGATCGTCGCCGTGCGCGGCGCAAACCCAGCTGGCGCCGCGATACGGCACGCCGGCCAGCCGCGCGCGCAGCGCCGCGGCCTGCGCGAGTTTGTCCGGCCAGCGCCACAGCCGCGCCGTGAATCGCGCCAATTCGGCGGCCGGCGCCTGCTCGTGGATGCCGATCACTTTCGCGCCGTGAACGCGCGCGGTCGCCGCCGCGGCCAACAACAACGGCCCGCTGCCGGCGACCAACACGCGCTGGCCGGCGATCGGCCAGCCTTGCTTGACCAGCGCCTGCAATCCGCCCGCGCCGGTCACGCCGGGCAAGGTCCAGCCGGGAAACGGCAACAGCAGTTCGCGCGCACCGGTCGCCAGCACCAGCGCGCGATAGCCCAACTCGCGCGCCAGCCCGGCTTCTTCGATCAACACCTGTCCAGGGGATGCGGCGACCACTTGCGCCTGACCGAGCCAACGCAGGTTGGCGCGCGCCTGCAGCGCCTGGAATTTCTTCCGCGCCGGCGAAACCTCGGGCCTGCGCACATCCTGCCGCCAGACCTGGCCGCCGGCGCGCGCCTGCATGTCCACCAGCACCACGTCCACGCCGTGGGTCGCGGCCGCGCGCGCCGCCGCCAGTCCGGCCGGGCCGGCGCCGATCACCAGCACGTCGCAGACCTCAGTCATCGCAGTGCACCTGCATGCCTTCGCGGGCGAGCGTCATGCACGCGCGCTGGTGGGCGACGCCGTCGATGCTGACCCGGCATTCGAAACACACTCCCATGCCGCACAGCGGCGCGCGCGGCTCGCCTTCGCGCGAACGCCGGAAGCGCAGCGACGCCAGCGCCACCGCCGCGGCGACGTTGGCGCCGGCGGGGACTTCCACCGCGACGCCGTCGATCAGCAAGCGCACCGGCGCGGATTTCATCGCAGCACCCGTTCGGGCAGGAACGGCGCCGGGTCGATCGCCGGCGCGCGCCGCAGGATCTGGTCGATCAGCAACTGCGCCGTCGCCAACGCGGTGGTCACGCCCAGGCCTTCGTGACCGGCCGCGACCCAGGTGTCGGCGCGCACGGCCGCCGCGCCGATATAGGGCCGGCCGTCGGCGGTGGTCGGGCGAAAGCCGGTCCACACTCGCAAGGCTTGCAGCTCGCGCAGCATCGGCAGGAAGGCGAAGGCGCGTTCGAGCATGCGCCGCAGCATCGGCATCGACACCGCGCGGTCTTCCACGCCGAACTCGCGCGATGAGCCGATCAGGATCTGCCCGGTCGGCCGCGGCTGCACGTTGAAGGCGACGCTGCTGTCGGCGTCGCCGTGAGCGCTGTCGGCATAACCCAGTTCCAGCAGTTGATGACGCACGCGCCCGGGATAACGTTCGGTGATGACCAGATGGCCTTTACGCGCGCGCATCGGCAACTGCGGCAGCAACTGCGGCAAGGCGCAGCCGGTGGCGAGCAGCACCGGGCCGCTGAGTTCGCTGCCGTCGTCCAGGCGCGCGCCGTTCGCGGTCAAGGCGACGACGCGGCGGCCGAGATAACAATGAGCGCCGCCTTCGCGCGCCAGGTCGAGCAGATGCGTGGCGACTCGCGGTGGATACACCACCGCCTCGTCCGGCACCCGCATGCCGCCGCACAGGCCGGGCACCAGTTCGGGTTCCAGGCGATACAACTCTTCGGCCTCGATGCGCTGCGCACGCACGCCGACCGCGGCCAGGCGCGCGACCTTGGCCGCGACGCCGTCGAGTTCGCGCGGCTCGCGCGCCACCCACAAGGTGCCGCAGCGGCTGAATTCGGCCTGCGGCAGATCGGCGAAGCGTTGCCACAAGCGCAGCGAGTAATTCGACAGCGCCAGTTCGGCCGGATCGTCGTCCATCGCCACCAGATGGCCCATCGCCGCGGCGGTCGCGCCGCCGCCGACCGGGCCGGGTTCCACCACCGCCACGCGCAGGCCTTCGCGCACCGCGCCCTCGGCGCAGGCCGCGCCGACGATACCGGCGCCGATGACGATGAGGTCGTAGCTGGTCATGGCGACGCCGCGCGCGCTCAGCGCGCCGCGATGCCCCAGGCGAAGGGATCGCGTTCGTCGATCAACAGCCGTGACTCCGCGGTGATGTGCGCGCTGCCGGTGATGGTGGGCAGCACGCCGCGCTCGCCGTGGACGTAGGAGCCTTCGAACACGCTGCCCAGCACGCTTTCCTGCCGCCACGGCGCGCCCGGCGCGAGTTTGCCGTCGGCGGCCAGGCAGGCGAGTTTCGCGCTGGTGCCGGTGCCGCAGGGCGAACGGTCGTAGGCCAGCCCCGGACACAGCACGAAGTTGCGGCCGTGGTTGTCGGCCGCCGTCGCGCCGGTTTCCAGTTCGATGTGATCGATCTGCGCGCCGTCGGCGCCGGTGATGCCGGCCGCTTCCAGCGCGTGGCGGATGGCTTCGGCATGCGCGGTCAGTTCGCGCTGATGGGCCAGGGAAATTTCGCGATCGGTCTTGGCGATGAAGAACCAGTTGCCGCCCCAGGCGACATCGCCGCTGACTTCGCCAAAGCCCGGCACCTGGATGCGCACCTGCGCGGCGTGGCGCCAGCTCTCGACGTTGTCGATCGACACGCGGCCGTCTTCGTGCAGATGCGCGCCGACGGTGCCGACCGGGGTGTCGATGCGATGCAGGCCGGGACCGATCCGGCCCAAGTGCTGCAAGGTCCGCACCAAACCGATCGTGCCGTGGCCGCACATGCCCAGGTAGCCGACGTTGTTGAAGAAGATCACCCCGGCGCAGGCGTCGGCCGATCGCGGCGGCAGCAGCAGCGCGCCGACGACCGTGTCCGAGCCGCGCGGCTCGCAGGCGATGGCGCTGCGCCAATGGTCGAATTCGGCACGGAAGCGGTCGCGCTGTTCGGCCAGGGTGCCGGCGCCCAGATCGGGAAATCCGGAGACCACCACGCGGGTCGGTTCGCCGCCGGTGTGCGAGTCGATGATGTCTAGGCTATGCATGCCGACATGCTCGCGGCCCGGGCCGTCCGGGTCTAGCGGTCCTTGCCGGCATCGGATGCGGAATTCGGCATAATCGGTACGACCCTGTCCCGCCGGTTCCGAACCGGCCGCGAGCCGCCCATGCCCACTGCCCTTTCCAGCCCGCCCACCGCCGCGGTGGCGATCGACGCCGAGCTCATGCAGACGCTGTGCGACGCGCTGCCCGACGTGGTGTTCTTCGTCAAGGACGGCGCCGGCCGCTACACCCACGCCAACCTGACCCTGGTGCGGCGCCTGGGGCTAAAGCGCCGCGAGGACGTGATCGGGCGCGCGGTGACCGAAGTGTTTCCGGCACGGCTGGGCGGGCGTTACGCGATCCAGGACCGGCGCGTGCTGGCCGGCGAGATCATCGAGAACCAGCTCGAAGTGCATCTGTATCCGAACCGGCAACCGGGCTGGTGCCTGACCGGCAAGCGGCCGTTGCCGCTGGCCGGCGGTGTCGGCGGATTGGTCGGGCTGTCGCGCGACCTGGGCTCGCCCGATGGGCGCGATCCTACCTATGAACGGCTGCGCCGCGTCACCGAGCACATGCAGCAGAACTATGCCGGGCCGCTGCGGGTGACCGCGCTGGCGCAGGTGGCGAAATTGTCGGTCGCGCAACTGGAGCGGCATTTCCAGAAGGTGTTTCAGCTTACGCCGCAGCAGGCGATAACCAAGATGCGGATCGAAGCGGCGATGCGCGAGTTGCGCGGCGAGGCCAGCATCGCGCAGGTCGGCTTGGCTTGCGGGTTTTCGGATCAGAGCGCGTTCGCGCGGCAGTTCAAGGCGACGGTGGGGATGGCGCCGCGCGACTATCGGGCTTCGCATCGGGATTTTGGCGCTGGCGATTGAGGGTGCGCTGATGATTGGGGTAGAGCAAATCCCCCGGCGCAGTTGCATCCGTCTGAAGCGGGCTACGCAGGCGCCAGCCCCCTTTTTCAAAGGGGGCGAAGTTTCAGCGCCTTCGTTCACTTGTGGTCGTCGTTACCGACGTTGCTGTTGCCGTTGCTGTTCCCCCCTTTGAAAAAGGGGGGTAGGGGGGATTTGCTTCACCCAGCCAACGCAATAGCCTCAATTTCAATCCGCCAAGCCTCATCGTAAATCCCGGTCACCACCACACTGACCGATGGCCGCGCCACGCCGGCCAGACGTTCGCGCCGCAGTTCGCGTTCACGCCGACGATCCCCGGATCGAGCAAGAAACACCGTGACCTTCACCAAATGCCGCAATTGCATATCGGCAGCGGCCAACTGCGCTTCGAGATTCCGCCACGCCAACCGGCATTGCTCGGAAAAACGCGCAGGCGTGTTGCCCTCGGCATCGGTCGGCACCTGCCCGCTGATGAACAACAAACGCGAGCCGGCGTTGATCGGATGCGCGATCGCCACTTCAGACTCTACCGGCGCAAGTTCGGCGGCACCCGTCGCACGCCCCGCCACCAGCAACACCGCCGCGGTACCGCCTGCAAGGAAATCGCGTCGCTGCATACCGGCCTCAGCGCGCCGATGCCGCGGCGGACGACGGCCAGCGCCCGCTGTCTTCGAACGCACCCGCCACCGTCCCGGCCAATTTCTTCGCCAAACGCCCATCCGGGTCCAGGTCGGGATCGAAGATCGTCAACTCCATGCCCGCCGCCTTCGGGCTGGCCAGCAACTGCGCGAGCAAGGCGCGCAATTGTTCTAAATCCAGGCCGCCGGGATTCGGCGAATCCACCGCCGGCATCACCCGCTCGGCCAGTACGTCGGCATCGACGTGAATCCAGAACCCCTGCGTCGGCATCGCTTCCAGGCGCGAGCGCGCGGCGCGGCCAGCGACAGCGGCGCCGTCGCGGCGGATCGCGTCGGCGTCGATGCTGTGGATGCCCGAGCGCTCGAACGATTCGAACTCGTAGTCGCTCTTATCGCCCTCTTCCAGCACCAGCCCCAGATGCACCACATCGCGCGCCTGGAAATACGGCGATTGGCCGCGCAGATCCGTCAACGCCGACGGGCCGTGCCCGGTCGCCAAGCCCAGATCGAGCCCGGCGGCGGTGAAATAGCCTTGGTAGCGTTTGCGATCGCGGGCATAGGAAAAGTCGTCGTGCGCATCGACGAAGGCCAGCCCGTAGCGGCCGCGCTGCTTGAGCGCCAGTCCGCTGCCGAGCAGCACGCTGCAATCGCCGCCGATCATCAGCACGAACTCGCCGCCGTCGAGCAAGGGCGACAGCCGATCGGCCAGCGACTGACTGTAATCGCGCAAGGCCGCGCCGTTACGGAAGCCGATGATGCGATCGGGTTCGGGCGAGTACGCCGGCGCTTCGACGCGGCCCGCGTCGCGCGCGCGCAAACGCTGCACCAGCCCGGTCGCGCGCAACGCGTCGGGCATGCGGCGCACGCCCGGCTCCGCGCCCGGCCTGGGCGGACGCAGGCCCAGATTGCTGGGCGCATCGATGACCGCAATGGCGGCGCGGCCCGGGGACAACGACGAAGCGGAACGGGACATCGCGGCTCCTGGGTTAGGGCCCGGCGCTTGCGCGCACGCGCCCAAGGCCGGCAGCAGCCAGGCGATCAGCAGCATCCGCAGGGACCAAGGCCGCATCGGCTTAACCCTCTAAATATAAATTAAAGGTTATTGACGGCGCGCAAACCTGTCAACCTAGGTTTGCCGGTTACCGACGGACGGGCCTCGCCGCGTCGTCCGCGATTCCAGTAGGATCGGCCGGCATACGCGCCGGGCGGGCACAACGGGCCGGTGCTCGTACCCGACCTCCAGCGGATTCACCGATGATCGACCCTCAGCTTCGCCGCAACCCGCGCCGGATCGGCCGGCGTTGCGCCGCCCTCGCCCGCACCGTCCTGTCGTCGAGCCTGCTGGCCTTGGCCTGCGCGTTCCCGGCCGCGGCCGACAGCGCGCAGGCGCCGGTCGAAGTGCGCACGCCGTGGCCGCCGGCCGCGGTGCCCGGCCGCGACGGCCTCGCGCATCTGGCCTATGAGCTGCACATCACCAACTTCTATCGCTCCGGCGCGACGCTGCGCCTGCACCGCATCGAGGTGTACGCGGACGATGCCGCCGCGCCGCTGGCCAGTTTCGAAGGCGAACGGTTGCTGCGCCTGCTCGGACCGGAAGGCGCGGGGGACGATGCGACCAAGGCGCTGGCGATTGCCGGCGGGCAGCGCGCGACCGCCTTCGTCTGGCTGGATCTGGGCAAAGGCCAGAACGCGCCACGCAGCCTGCGCCATCGGATCGAATTCCGCGACGACAAGGGCGCGAGCCAGTTCGTCGACGGCGCCCGCGTCGCGATTAACACCGACTCGCCGGTGGTGCTCGGCGCGCCGCTGCGCGAGGGCCGCTGGTTCGCGTACGAAGGCCCGTCGAATTCGCAATCGCATCATTGGGGCAGCGTGGTCGCGGTAGATGGACAGGTCACCATTCCGCAGCGTTACGCGATGGATCTGATCGGGCTCGATGCGCGCGGCCATGCCGTGCGCAAGGGCGTCGCCGACCTGCGCAAGAGCCGGCACAGCGATTGGATCGGCTACGCCGCGCCGGTCGTGGCCGTGGCCGACGGCGAAGTCCAGGCCGCGCGCGATGGCGAAGGCGAACATGCACCGCTGGCGCCGCAGACCGAGCCGGTCTCGCTCAGCGCCGATGCCTTATACGGCAACTACGTGATTCTGAAGATCGCGCCGTCCGTGTACGTGCACTACGCGCATCTGCGCCCGGGCAGCGTCGCGGTCAAGACCGGCGAGCGCGTGCGCAAGGGCCAACTGCTCGGCGCGCTGGGCCAGTCCGGCAGCTCCGGCGGCCCGCATCTGCACCTGCACGTATCGAATTCACCGAACTTCGAAGGCTCGGAAGGATTGCCGTTCGTATTCGACCATTTCGGTTTCGACGGAACCTGGATGATCGATCGCGCCCTGGCGCCGGACTCGGCGCTCGCGCCCGGATCGCAGATGCACGAGGGTCAGATGCCCTTGGATAACGACGTGATCGAATTCCAACCGAAGTCGCACGCGAACCAGCCGTGAAGCGCCTACATCGGCCTGCGATGCGCAGGCCGGCAAACGCTGCGCCATCGGCAAAGCGCTGGCGGGCAGGAACGAGCGGACATGCTCATCCCGTCAGAAACCAATGAGATCGCGCCGGCAACTGTGCCGGCGCGATCGAACCCTCAGAACTTGTAGCCGACCGTGAAGCTGTAACTGCGCCCGAAGATGCTGGCGTAATCGCTGGAATCGCCGAGGAAGCTGTTGGGATCGTAGAACGGCATCCGGTCGAACAGGTTCTTGACGGTGATACCGACGTTGAGCTTGTCGGTCGGACGCCAGGTCACGCTGAGGTTGGCCGTCCACCACGACGGCACGCCGTCGCACTGGGCCTTGGGCAGCGCCAGGAAACCGGCGGTGCAGGTCTCCGGGTTGTTGTCCTCCGCGTCGATGCGCTCGTACGCCCACTTGGTTTTGCCGACGTAGTTGACGAAGAAGCTGGAGGTCACCTGACGGTAGTTCCAGTCGGCGTTGATCGTGGCGCGCAGGCGCGGGTTGCCGTAGTAACCCACGGTGTTGCCGTAGTACCAGCCGTTCTCGTCGTCCAGATAAGCCTGGTTGCGGCGCGCGATGGTGGCGGCCAGCCCGACATTCAGGCTGCCCCACTCGCCCAGCGAGAAGCGGCTGCGCGCATCGATGTCGAAACCATCGACCAGGGTGCGACCCTTGTTCTTGTACCGGCCGACGACGCTGGCCACGTTGCCGACGCTGTAGCCCGGCAGCGTGCCCGGGCAGGCCACGCCGCTGGCCGGATCGGCGCACATCGCCGCCAGCGCGGCGAGCGCGGCGCGGTCGGAATCGGTGATCGGCGAGCGGGTCGAGGACTGGATGTCTTCTTGCTTGCTGAAATCCGGCGCGGCGATTTCGTTGCGGCGATAGATGAACCAGTAGTCGGCCGACACCGACAACCAGTCCAGCGGCTCGAACACGAAGCCCAGGGTGGCGATCTTCGCCTTCTCCGGCTTGAGGCCCTGGTTGGGCTGGGTCATGCGCGCCACGGTGCGGCTACAGTCGGCATTGAGCAGCGAGTTGCCCAGGTCCACGTCGCCGCTGCGGCGCGATTGCCGCAGCAGGTTGGCGATGGCGTTGGTCTCGTCGCAGCGGACTTCGTCGCGATAGCCGCCGAGCTGGGCGAACACGCCGCCGGTGCCGGCCTCGGCCAGACTGGGGGCGCGGAAGCCTTCCGAATACGTACCGCGCAACAGCAACTGCGGCAACACTTGGTACTTCAGGCCGATCTTCGGCGCGACGTTAGCGCTGAAGTTCGGATACTTGTCCACGCGCAGCGCGGCGTCGAGTTCCAGCTTGTCGGTCAGCGGCGCGACCGCTTCGGAGAACAAGGCGTAGGTGTTGCGCTTGCCGTCGAACCACGAGCCGCCCTGCTGGGTGATCAGGCCGTTAGCGGCGTCTTCGTTGCCCGGGGTGTAGAAGGTTTCGCGGCTGATGTTGAAGCCGAACGCGGCGCGCACTTCGCCGGCCGGCAGGTTGAACAACGGGCCTTCGATCTTGCCGTCCAGGGTGTGCAGGCGGGTCCAGGACTGGATGTCGAAGGTCGGATAGGCCGCGCGCAACAAGGCGCCGTTGGCCTCGCTGATCTCGCCGAACTTGTACGCCGGATGATCGGAGATGATCACCCGGCCGGTGCCGGGATCGATGGTGAACGGGCCGAAGGCCTTGCGGAAACCTTCCAGGTTGACGTTGATGGTCTGATAGGTGACCGAGTGCGTGCCGGCGGTGGCGAACGCGGTTTCCCAGTTCCAGTCGCCGATGCTGCCGCGCAGGCCGCCCAGCGCGCGATAGCTCTGGTCGGTGTTGCGCTGGCCGAAGTAGTCGTCGCCGGCGTCCTGCATCAGATAATTCAGGCCGACCACGCCGCCCATCATCGCCTTGAGCTCGGGACTGGCGTGGTTGTACTCGTTATTCGGGCCCAGGAACGGATAGCGGAACTGGTTGACGGTGGTGCCGGTGTTGCGCGAGAACCAGCTGGTCGGGTTGCCGGTGGTGCTGCCGAACGCGCGCGGCGTGCCGCCGTTGGCGCGCAGGTCGATGTCGGTATAGGTCAGCTCGGCGAAGGCTTCGGTGTTCTCGCCGATCAGGAAATGCGCGTTGACGTAACCGGTCATGCGCTCGGTCTGCGCGCCGGCGTCGATCTCGTTGTTCATCCAGGTCTGCCAGATGCAACGCGGGCCGGCGGCTTCGCCGGTGAGCACGTTGTCGCAGCCCGGAGCGGCTTCCTGCCGGCGCGCGCCGGTGGCCGGATCGAAGGCGAAGTAGCTGCCGGGATTGAACACGCCCGGCTTGCTGCCGGTGCCCAGGCGCAGGTTCTTGAGGTAGTTCGGGTTGTTGACGTAGTACTGCTTCGGACGCTTGTCGTAGAAATCGCTCAGCGGGATCGCGTCGCGGCGATACAGGTTGACCGAGGCGTAGACGTTGTAGCGGTCCTTGTCGAGATCGCCGAAGCCGGCGGTGATGCTGGCCTGGTGCTCGCCGTAGGAATCGATGCGCGAGGACTTGTCGGTGGTGATGCTGACTTCCGCGCCCTGGTAATTGCGCTTGGTGATGACGTTGATCACGCCGGCCACCGCGTCGGTGCCGTACACGGCCGAGGCGCCGTCGGTCAGCACTTCCATGCGTTCGATCGCCGCGGCGGGAATGGCGTCGATGTTGACGAACTGGGTCTGGAACCCGGCCGGCGCGCCGTAGTACGACAGGCGGCGCCCGTTCAACAGCACCAGCGTGCCCTGCGCACCGAGGCCGCGCAGATTGGCCTGCGAAGCGCCGTCGGAACCGGTGAACAGCGAGCGCGAATCCTGCTGCGCCGGACGCGCGGCCGGCAGGTTGTCGAGCACCTGCAACAAGGTGCGCGCGCCCATGTTCTCGATGTCCTGCTTGCTGATGACCTGCACCGGCGAAGCGGTTTCCACATCGGTGCGGCGGATGTTGGAACCGGTGACTTCGATGCGGGACAGCTCGGTGGTTTTTTCCTTGCTGTCGGTGCTTTCGGCGCCATCCTGTGCGGCCGCGATGGAAACATGGCCCAGCAGCGCGGCCGCCAGGGCCAACGACAGCGGGGTGACGGGAATGCGGTTTGCGCGGTGACGGCGCGGACGGCGGCTTGCGGGCAACATCGGAACTCTCCTGGCAGGACTGCAGCGCGGATGGCGGACGAAAGGCAACAGCGATCCCGGGCCGCGGCCGGAAGGCCGCAGTCGGTGTGGGCGGGGGGAGGAGCGGTGTTACGGGTTGAGTGGGGTCATGGCGCGAGGATGCTGGCGGTATCGCCCTCCTGGCCGATCAGTACGGCGTTGGCCCAGTTCGCGCAGACCTGGGCGGGTTGACTGCCCTGCGCGCCCAGCGTGCGCAGGCTCAGGGACGACAGACCGCGGATGTCCAGCTCCGGCTTGACCACGCCGGGCGCCTTCACCAGACCGCTGTCGTAAAGCAGGCGGCTTCCGCTCCAGACCTGGAATTGCAGGCCGCCGGCGGCGCGGCAGGCGTCGTCGATGCCCAGGTCGGCGCGCAGCAATCGCCACTGGCCTTGCAGGCGCAGATCGATGCGGCTGGTCGCGCCGACGCCGAGGCCGCGACGGAACACCAGGCCGTTCATGCGCAGCGCTTGTTCACCGCGGAAGGCGCGATCGGCGCGCACCTGAGCGGCCAGCGCGGCCGGCAACGGCAGCTCGGAGAGATAGCGTTGCTGTGCCGGCCGCTCCGGTTCCTGGTGTTCGAGGATATGGAAGCTCGACAGCGCAATCGGTCCGACGTCGCGCGGTTGCAGCGCATCGACCGCGCGCGCCGCGCCGGCTTGCGCGGCGGTGACCATCGGATCGGTGGCCGATGCGCCGTCGCCTTCCGGGTTCTGCACGCTGAGCACGCGGAAGCGCAGCAATCGGCCGGCGTGCGCGGGGAAGTCGATGCGCTGCATCTCCTGTTTGAGCTGCAACTGGCCGCGCGCGATCGGCTCGCCCCATTCGCCGTTGCTGTCGCCCAGGTAGACCTCGTAATCGCGGATCTGGCCGTGCTTCCAGTTCTTGTCGTTGCGCGGCGCCAGCTCGATGCCGTCGATCAACTTGCGCTCGCCGAAGCCGATCGTCCATTCGTGCGCACCGGTACGCACAGCTTGATTGCGCACGCTGCGGAACCACGTGTTCGCGTCGTCGTCGAACGCTCTTTCCAAGACATGACCGGGCTCTTCGGCCGGACGGTTGACCACCAGCAGGCTGTCGGCCGGCAGCGCGCGGCCCAGCGCGGGCGCGGCCGGGAACGCATCGTCGGCGGCGGCCGCGGCGACGGCGATGTCCAGCGCCAGTTGCAGCGGCTTGCGGATATCGATGGCGGCGGTGCGCACATGCACGCTGCCCTTGCGTTGCGCCGGATCGAAATACCAGCCCTCGCTCGCGGTTTGCAGCGCGGCGGCATCGGCCAGCTTCGGTAGTGCGCGGCCGTCCAGCGAAACCGCGCGCGGCGCCTGCCGGCTGAGCACGCGCAAGGCGTAGCGCCGCTGCGGCAACTGGCCCTGGTATTGGCCCTGCACGGCATCGATCTGCACCGACACCGGGCCACTGCCCTGCCCCGGCGCGCTCATTCGCACCTGTTGGGTGCTCGACTCGCCCTGCTCGTAACGGCGCGTGTTGCCGTCGTCTTCGTACAGCGTGTACTGCGAATCGCCCTGCGGGTAGAGGTCGAAGGTGATTTCGTCCAGCAGCTTTTCGCCGTCGAACAGCATCGACGGATGCATCGGCACGATCGCGCCGGCGCGCACGAACAGCGGCAGCGTGGCCAGATCGACCTGGCGGTCGAGCTCGCGGCCGGCGGCACCGGCCTGCACGCTGCGGCCGTCCCAGTAATCGATCCAGCGTCCGGCTGGCAGATGGATGCCGCGCCGCCAGCCGCGGCTCGCGGCCTGGCTGCGATACACCGGCGCCACCAGCAGGTCGCGGCCGAGCAGGAACTGGTACTTGTAGGCCTCGTCCTGCGCATGCGGGTCTTGCAGGTAATCCCACATCAGCCCGCGCACCGGCGGCGCGCCGGTTTGCGCTGCCTCGTGAGTTAAGCCGTACATGTACGGCGTCAGCCGCATCTTCAATTTCAGATAGTCGCGATTGATGCTGCGGTAGGGCTCGTCGAACCACCACGGATGCTTGCGCGCATTCGACGACCAGCCCGACATGCCCATCAGCACCGGGGTGAAGGCTTTCCACTGCAGATCGCGGGTGTAGGTTTCGGCGCTGCCGCCGAAGATCGCATCGACATCGCCGGTGGCGTAGGCCATGCCGGACAGGCCCGAGCCGATCAACGTCGGCACGTGCCAGCGGATGTAATCCCAGCTCGCGCTCTGGTCGCCGGTCCAGGCCACGGCATAACGCTGGATGCCGGCCCAGCCCATCACCGTCCACAGGAACGGGCGCGAATCGGAGTTGTGCAGGATGCCGTTGAACGCGGATTGATTGGCGTCCATCGCGAACTGATAGCCCTTGCCGGTCCAGGCCACGTCGAGCTTCTGCACCCGGCTGCCGGCGGTGCCGACTTCCCACGCGATCTTGTCGACGCCGTTCTCGGTCCACAGGCCGGTGCGGAAGCCGTATTTCGCCAGCCCTTTCACCGTCTCGGGCAATTGTTTGTAGCCGCAGCCGTAGCCGTCGTTGGGCAGGATCCAGCCACCGGGCATATCGTGTTCGCGGTACTGCCGCGCCACGCTGTCGACCACATCCGGCGTGGTGCCGGTGGGGCCGTCGTGCCAGCCTTCGGGCACGGTGCCGGGCTTCTTGCCGTTGTCGCCGTCGTTGTAGCAATCCGCGTCGCCGTAGGACAGCGCCCAGCGCGGCAACAGGCCGGGGCGGCCGGTCAGTTGCGTGTAGCGCTCGAGCAGGCGCGGCAGTTCGCCGACGAAGTAATACGCGTCGAAGCGGTCTTCGCGATGCAGCAGCGTGGATTGATCGGGCTGGCGCAAATCATAACTGCCGTCGCTCCAGGTGTTGCGCAACATGCCCCAGCCGCGCGAGCTCAGCAGCATCGGCGCCGGGCTGGGACGGTCGCCCTCTTCCCAGCCGCCGGAGTAGGACACCTCCAGCTCGCGGCCCTTGAACTGATAGCGGCCGTTCTGCTGGCCGCCGCCGTAGAACGCCTCATCTGCCTGCGAGGACAGCACTTGCACGCTTTGTGCGGCGTCCAGGTCCAGCGGTTGCAGCTCCTGCCACAGCGGCGTGCGGCGTTCGCCGTCGATCCGCTCCAAGCGCAGTTTCAGCGGTTGCCGTTGCACATGCAGCACGAGCGCGGCGGTGCGCACGCGCACTTCGGCCTCGTCTTCTTCCAGGGTGGCGGCGACCTTGCTCGCCGGCTGCGGCAACACGATCGGCGCGGCCTTGTCGCCGGCGGGCGTGAGCTTGCCGCGGCGTCCGGCCTGCACGCGCACGATGTCGTCGGCAAGCACGTCGATGCGCAGCACACTGCCGGTATCAGTGCTCAGCTCCCAACTGGAAGGCGCGCCGGCATCGGCGCGGACCGCGCGCAGGTTGCCGACCGGCTCGGCCGACGCCGGCAACGCCGACGCCAACAGGGCAGCCAGGATCGCGATCGACAGTCGCGGACGACGCATGCTCAATTCCACCTTACCCCCGGGCCCGCTGGGCGGGCATTTCGAAACAAACTGCGGCTTGCTTGAGTTTTGAGCTTTCTGGGCTGGCGCTCTTGGGTTGGTTCGCGGCGGCGGAACGGAAAGCGTCGGGGCTGAAGCCCCTCCCACAAAAGCCGGCCCTTCCACAACAACCGCCTCTCCCACTACAGCCGCTGCTTCCACAGAAACCGCGCTTCCCACAACCGCCGCCCTCCCCAAAGGCGGCGCTGGATCAGTAGCGGTCGTTCAAGGCGAAGATCGGCTTGCGGTCTTTCCACTTGCCGCCGGTGAAATCCGGGAATTCCAGGGTCTTGTGCTCGGCGATGGACTGCTCCGACAGTGGCGTGATCGCGCTCCAGGCGATCGCGTCGAAGATGTCGATCGGCATCGGCGCGTCGGCCTTGAGCGCTTCGACGAAAGCATTGATGACGAAGAAATCCATGCCGCCGTGACCGGCATCGGCGGCGGCGGCGGCGAAGCGCTTCCACAGCGGATGGTCGTACTTGGCGAACCAGTCGTCGGCCTTGTCCCACTTGTGCGGCTGGCTCTTGCCTTCGATGTGGATCGAATCGTTGACATCCATCCACAACCCGTCGGTGCCCTGCACGCGGAAGCCCAGCGAGTACGGGCGCGGCAGCGAGGTGTCGTGCTGCAGCACGATGGTTTCGCCGTTCTCGCACAGGATCTGGGTGGTGACCAGATCGCCTAGCTTGAACTTCACCTTGGCGTTGGGATGATCCGGCCCGGCCTTCTTGACGATGTAGTCGTGCAGGCCGCGCGGCTTGCTGGCGAACGCACTCAGATGGGTGAAGCGGTTGCCGCGATGGATGTCGATCGCCATCGCGCACGGGCCGATGCCGTGGCTGGGATACAGGTCGGCGTCGCGCTTGATCGAATGCTCGGTGCGCCAGCGCGCTTCCGACCACGCCTTCGGGCCGAATTCCACACCGCTGCCGTAGGGCTGGTCGGGATTGCCGCTGTTGAATTTCACTCCGCGCAGATCGTGCTGATAACCGCCCTGCAGGTGCACGATCTCGCCGAACAGGCCCTGGCGCACCATGTTGAGCGCGGCCAGCACGTCGCGGCGATAGCACACGTTCTCCAGCAGCATGTACGGCGTGCCGGTGCTTTGCTGGGCGCGCAGCACCTGCCAGTGATCCTCAAGGCTCAGGCCGGCGACCACTTCGCAGCCGACCGCGATGCGCGCCTGCATCGCCGCGATCGCCTGCTCGGCGTGGAATTCCCACGGCGTGGCGATGATCACCGCGTCCAGTCCGCCCTTGGCCAGCATCTTGCGATAGGCCTGGTTGTCGCGGTCGGCGCCGTAGACCGCCGGCTTGGATTTTCCGGCCTTGGCGATCAGCGCCAGCGAGCGGTCGAGCATGATCGGCTCGACATCGCACAGCGCGGTCACTTCCACGTCGTCGCGGCGCAGCAGTTCGGTCAGGTGCACCTGCCCGCGCATGCCCACGCCGATCAGGCCCAGGCGCAGCTTGGAACCGCGTTTGCGCGCGAACGCCGGAGTGAACGCGCTGCTGGCCAGCAGCGTGCTCGCGGTGGCGGAGGTGGCGAGAAAATCGCGTCGGTTCATGCAGGTGCCTCGATCGGATGCGTGAATTGGGGGCTAGCCCGCGCGCGGCGCGGCGGGCGCGGCGGCGCTCAGCGCGGCAGGGGTTTGTATGCGGTGGCTTCGATCTCGATCTTGCAATCGACCATCATCTGCGAGCGCACGCACGAACGCGCCGGCGGCTGGTCGCCGAAGTACTCGCGATAGACGCGGTTGAAGGTCCAGAAGTCGCGCGTGTCGTCGAGCCAGACGGTGATCTTGACCACGTCGCTCAGGCCGCAGCCGGCCAGGCCCAGCACTTTCTTGACGTTCTCCATCGTGCGCCGGGTCTGCGCTTCGATGCCGCCTTGTTCGATCTCGCCGCGCTCGTTCATCGCCACCTGGCCGGAGATGTACACGAAGTCGCCGGCGCGCACCGCCGGCGAGAACGGCAGTTGCTGGCCGCCGGCGCCGCTGGGTTCCAGGCCGTATCGAATGATGGTGTCGTGATCGCTCATTGAGGTTCTCGTAAGTGAAGGGCCGGTCGCCATTACGCCCGATCCCCGCGGCGCTTGCCGCCGGGCCGGATCGGCCGGGTCGCAGGCGGGCCCCATTGGCCCGGCTCCGCCCCCCGGAGCGCCGGAGGTGACAGACCGCCAGCGCCGTGAAATTATCTTACATGGCCGCCCGATGCATTTTGCAGTGCACAATGGCGGTTTATAAGGGCATTTGTTAGCTTTAGCGCCGGGCCCGCCCCGACGTGTTTGAAAATTACAAGGATTTCGGATGACCGCAGGCCGTTCCGCCCCCGTGCGCTCGATCTACGCCTACCCCTGGGACGTGGCTTCGCGCGGCGCGCGCGAGTTCGCCGCCCAGGCGGTCGAGCTGGGCCTGAACTCGGTGACCCTGGCCCTGGCCTACCACGCGGGCAAATTCATCAGCCCGCACCATCGCGGCCAGCGCGTGGTGTTTCCGGAAGACGGCGTGGCCTATTTCGAACCCGACCTGCGCGGCTATGGCGAGATCGCGCCTAGCGCGCACAGCGATCCGGCCTTGCGCCACGTCGCCGCCGATCTGGCCGAAGACGGCCGCCTGCAGGTGCGCGCCTGGACCGTGCTGCTGCACAACAGCCGCCTGGGCGAGCGCCATCCGCTGCACGTCGCGCGCAACGCTTGGGGCGATGCCTACCTCTATAGCCTGTGCCCGTCGTCGCCGGCGGTGTTCGCCTATGCGCAGGCGCTGTGCGCCGACATGGCCCGCCAGCCGGTGCGCGGGCTGGTGCTGGAAACGCCGAACTGGCTGCCGTACGCGCACGGCTATCACCACGAGTTCGCCCAGGTGCGCGGCAACCTGTGGCTGGAAACCCTGCTGGGCCTGTGCTTCTGCTCGCATTGCCGGCATCTGGCCGCGCAGGCCGATCTCGACGCCGATGCGCTGGCCGCGCAAGTGCGCGCGCGCGTCGATGCCTATCTGGCCGCGCCGGTCGACGCGGCGCCGGATCAGGCCGCGGCGTGGTTGCTGGCGGATGTGCTGGAAATGCCGCAGTTGGCCGCGTATCTGAAGCTGCGGCAGAAACGCGTCGCCGATCTGGTGGCGGCGATCCGCGACACCGTGCCGCGCGATCGCGAGGTCTGGGTGATCCCGACCGTGCAGCGGCCGACCGCCAACACCTGGCTCGAAGGCAGTCATCTGGCCGCGCTGGCGCACGCCTGCGACGGCATCGAAGTGCCGTTCTACGAGCCCAACGCCGCGCGCGTGGCGGCGGATGTGTTCGATACCGCGCAACGCGTCGGCGATGCGACGCGGCTGCGTGCGATCCTGCGTCCGGGCCCGCCCGATCTGGGCGACGGCGCCGAACTCGGCGCCGCGCTGGCCGCTGTCAAAGCCGCCGGCATCGGCGATATTTCGTTCTACAACTACGGACTGCTGCGTAACGACCGCCTGCAAGCGCTCGCACGCACCCTGCAGTCGGACCGATGAAGGAATGACCTGATATGAGCCAAAGCCGATTGACCCTGATTACCGGCGCCGCGGGCGGAATCGGCCGCGGGCTGCTGGCGCGCTTCATCGCCGGCGGCGATCGCGTGCTCGCCCACGACCGCGACGCGCAGGCGCTGCAGGCGCTGGCCGCGCAGTTCGAACCCGGGCAGGTGCTGACCGCGGTCAGCGAACTGTCGGACCTGGAGGCCTTGCGCGCGGCGCTGGCGCCGGCCATCGCCGCGCACGGGCCGATCGGCGCGGTCATCGCCAACGCCGGCAGCGCCGAGAGCCTGAGCCTGGCCGGCACCGCGCCGGGCGCGTGGCAACGCGACATCGACGTCAACCTGCACGCCGGTTACTGCACGGTCGAGGCCGCGCTGGACGGCCTCAAGGCCACCCGCGGCAACGTCGTCTTCATCGGTTCGGTCAACGGCCTGGCCGCGCTCGGCCATCCGGCCTACAGCGCGGCCAAGGCGGCGTTGATCAGCTACGCCAAGGCCATTGCCATCGAATACGGCCGGCTGGGCCTGCGCGCCAACGTGATCTGCCCGGGCACGGTGAAGACCCAGGCCTGGCAGGCGCGCGCGGACAAGAACCCGCAAGTGTTCGAAGACTTGAAGAAGTGGTATCCGCTGGGCGATTTCGCCACCCCGCAGGACATCGCCGACGCGGCGTGGTTCCTCGCATCGGATCAGGCGCGCATGATCAGCGGCGCGGTGCTGCCGGTGGACGGCGGCCTGATGGCCGGCAACCGGGTGATGGCGGCGGAATTGACCTTGGAGCAGTTTTGATGAACGACGCGCTGCGCGGGCTTGAGCGACAGCTGATCCACCCCGGCACCAAAGGCCTGGCGCTGCAGCAGCCGCTGCGCCAGGACGACATCGCCGCGCTCGGCCTCAACGTGCTCGACGGACGCTTGTCGTATCCGGTCGCGGTGCTGCGCCAATCCACCCTGGATCACAACATCGCCTGGATGCGCGAGTTCGTCGAGCGCGCCGATGCGTTGCTGGCGCCGCACGGCAAGACCACGATGAGCCCACAACTGTTCCAGGCCCAGCTCGACGCCGGCGCCTGGGCGATCACCCTGGCGACGATTCCGCAATTGCGCGTGGCGCACCGCTTCGGCGTGAAGCGGGTGCTGCTGGCCAATCAGCCGGTGGCGATGGCCGACATCGAAAGCCTGGCCGCGCTGTTGCGCGACGAGGCGGATTTCCAGGCCTGGGTGCTGGTCGATTCCAGCGGCGGCGCGGCGCGATTGAATCAGGTCATGCAACAGGTGGCGCCGCAACGGCGATTGCCGGTGTTGGTCGAACTGGGCGCGCAAGGCGGCCGCAGCGGGGTGCGCGGCGCCGATGCCGCGCTGGAACTGGCGCGCGAAATCCATGCCGCCTCGCATCTGTCGCTGGCCGGCATCGAAGGCTACGAAGGCCTGTGGGTCGGCGCCGATCGCGCCGACGATCTGCGCCGCGTGGAGGACTTGCTGGCGCAGATGGTCGAACTGACCCGGCGCTGCGACGCGCAAGGCCTGTTCGACGGCGAGGAAATCCTGCTCAGCGCCGGCGGCTCGGCCTATTTCGATTTCGTCGCCCGCGCCTTCGCCGGCCTGGGCGACACCTCGCGGCCGCTGCGCCGGGTGCTGCGCTCGGGTTGCTATCTGACCTCCGACCACGGCTTCTATCACGGCCTGCAACAGGAGATGCGCACGCGCCACGACGCCTCGTTCCGCCACGGCCTGCAGCCGGCGCTGGAAGTGTGGGCGATGGTGCAGTCGCGTCCGGAACCGGGGCTGGCGCTGCTGACGCTGGGTAAGCGCGATGCGTCCTACGACATCGACCTGCCGCGGCCGCTGAGCTGGCACCGCCCGGGCGAAACCGCGCCGCGGCCGATGCGCGACACCCGCATCGTCAAGATGAACGATCAACACGCCTACCTGGAACTGCCGCCCGAGCATCCGCTGCAGGTCGGCGATCTGGTCGCCACCGGCATCTCGCATCCGTGCACCACGTTCGACAAGTGGCCGCTGATGCTGCTGACCGACGACCACTACCGCGTCACCGGCGCGATCAACACTTTCTTCTGAGGTACGACGTGTCCGACAACCTGATTCCGGTGATCCGCGGCGCGCTAGAACAGTTGCGCCCGGCCGAGCGCAAGGTCGGCGAAGTGGTGCTGGCCGACCTGGATTTCTCCATCCACGCCAGCATCAGCGAACTGGCCGCGCGCGCCGGCGTGTCCGAGCCCAGCGTGACCCGCTTCTGCCGCGCGGTGGGCTGCGAAAGCCTGCGCCAGTTCAAGGTGCAACTGGCGCACAGCCTGGCCGCGGGCGTACCGTACCAGGCCGTCACCATCGACAAGGACGACGACGCGGCGACCTTGGTGCACAAGGTTTGCGACAGCATCAGCGTGGCCTTGCAGGACGTGCGCGAACGCATCGACCCGGCCGCGCTCGACGCCGCCGCGGCCTTGATCGCCGGCGCGCGCCGGGTCTGCTGCATCGGCGTGGGCTCGGGCTCCGGCGTGGTCGCGCAGGACGCGTTCCTGCGCTTCCTGCGCCTGGACATCGCCGCCAGCGCGCACAGCGACGGCCACCTGCAGCGGCTGGCCGCGGGCATGCTCGACACCCGCGACGTGCTGCTGGCGATCTCGCTGTCCGGACGCAGCCCGGAGATCAACGACAGCGTGCGCATCGCCAAGGAACGCGGCGCGCGGGTGATCGCGCTGACCCACATGGGCACCCCTTTGGGCTGGGACGCGGACGTGCCGCTGCTGTTGCCGCCGTCGAGCGCGGCCACGCCGTATTCGCCGGGCGTGTCGCGGCTGATGCAGCTGACGGTGATCGACATGCTGGCGATCGCGGTGGCGCTGCGGCAGGAACCGGAAGTGCTGGAAAAAGCCCGGCGCGCTAAAGCCGAGCTGGAACGCATGCAATCGCCGAGGCGCGCATGAGCGCCGGCGACACCACCCCATACGATCTGGTCATCGCCGACGCGCAGGTCTTCGACGGCAGCGGCGGCCCAGCCTATCGCGCCGATGTGGCGATCGACAGCGAGCGCATCGCCGCTGTCGGCCCGCCGCACACGCTGCGCGGCCGCGCGGTCGAAGACGCGCAAGGCCTGGCGCTGGCGCCGGGTTTCATCGACGTGCACACCCACGACGACCGCGCCGTGCTCGACGACCCGGGCGTGTTCAACAAACTCAGCCAGGGCGTGACCACGGTGATCGCCGGCAACTGCGGCATCAGCCTGGCGCCGTGGCGCGCCGATCGCGATCCGCCCGCGCCCTTGTCGTTGATCGGCCGCCGGCAGGATTTCCGTTTCGAACGCTTCGCCGATTACCTCGACGCAGTCGATGCGGCGCGGCCGGCGGTCAACGTCGCGGCGATGGTCGGCCATTCGACCTTACGCATCGCCGAGGTCACCGATCTGGAACGCGGCGCCGACGAGGCCGAGATCGAGCGCATGCGCGCGCACCTGCGCGAAGCCATGCGCGCCGGCGCGATCGGTTTTTCCAGCGGCCTGTTCTACAAGCCCAGCCAGGCCGCGCCCAACAGCGAGGTGATCGCGCTGGCGGCCGAAAGCGGCGCCCATGGCGGCGTCTACGCCTCGCACATCCGCAACGAATACGACGGCGTGCTCGACGCGCTGGACGAAGCCATCGATGCCGGCGTCGCCGCGCGCACGCCGGTGATCCTGTCGCACCACAAATGCGCCGGGCCGGCCAACTGGGGCCGCACGGTCGAAACGCTGGCGCGCATCGACGAGCGCCGGCGCCGGCATTGGGTCGGGCTCGACGCGTATCCCTACACCGCCGGTTCCACCGTGCTCGATCCGGATTACGTCGATGGCGTCATCCGGATCATGGTGAGTTGGTCGCAGCCGCATCCGGAACACGCCGGGCGCGATCTGAGCGACATCGCCGCCGACTGGAACGTCGATCAGAAAGAAGCCGCGCGCCGCCTGCATCCGGCCGGCGCGGTGTATTTCCAGATGCGCGAGGACGACGTGCGCCGCGTGCTCAGTCACGACCGCACCATGATCGGCTCCGATGGCCTGCCGCACGACGCGCATCCGCATCCGCGACTGTGGGGCGCGTTCCCGCGCGTGCTGGGCCACTACTGCCGCGACGAAGGCCTGTTCCATCTGGCCGAAGCGATCCGGCGCATGACCTCGCTGTCGGCCGATACCTTCGGCTTGAAGCGGCGCGGCCGCATCGCGGTGGGGCTGGCCGCCGATCTGGTGTTGTTCGACCCGGCCACCATCGCCGACCGCGCCAGCTTCGCCGAACCCAAGCAGGCCGCCGCCGGCATCCGCGCGGTCTGGGTCGCCGGCGCCTGCGCGCTGCGCGACGCGCAAGCCACCGGCGAACGCCGCGGCCGCGCGCTGCGCCGCGAAGAAGAACGCCATGGCCACTGACGCCACCACCCCGCACAGCGCCGGCAAGATCGCGCTGATCGGCGTGGACTGGGGCTCCACGCATCTGCGCGTGCATGCCTTCGACACCCTCGGCGGCATCATCGCCACACGCCAGAGCGCGCGCGGCATGGCCACGCTGGCGGCGCCGGAGGAATTCGCCGCGGCGCTGGACGAATTGCTCAGCGTCGATCTCGACGACGGCGATGCGCCGATCTTGCTCGCCGGCATGGTCGGCGCGCGCAGCGGCTGGCAGGAAGCGCCCTACGCGCCGCTGCCGGCGGACGCGGCGACCCTCGCCGCGTCGCTGCAGCCGCTGCGCTTCAAGGACCGGCGCGCCACTATCGTGCCCGGCGTCAGCGGCCCCAGCGACGGCTTCAATGATGTGATGCGCGGCGAAGAGACACAGGTGCTGGGCGTTCCGCCGGGCACGCGGCGCGCGGTCGCGCCGGGCACGCACAGCAAGTGGCTGCGCCTGGACGGCGGCGCCGTGGTCGGGTTTTCCACCTATCCGACCGGCGAGCTTTATTCCCTGTTGCTGGAACGCAGTCTGATCGGCCGCGGCTTGCCCGCGGGCGCCTGGTCCGAGCGCGGTTTTCTGCAAGGACTGGACACCGCGCGCGAGCGGCCGGACTGGCTGCATCAGTTGTTCGGGGTGCGGGCGCGCAATGTGCGCGATGCCGCTCCGGTGGAGGAGCTGCCTGCTTTTCTTTCCGGTCTGCTGGTTGGTTATGAAGTGATCGGCGCCAACGCCGCGGCCGACGACGGCGGCGGCGAAGTGGCGATCATCGGCGGCGCCCAGCTCGCCGCGACCTATGCCCTGGCACTGCGCCGCTACGGCATCGACCACTACATCATCGAAGGCGACACCGCGTTCTGCCGCGGTCTGTGGCGCATCGCTCAAGCAGCCGGATACGTATGACGATTCCTCTTACTCCCGCCGTGCTGCAGGCATGGCTCGCGCGTTCCCCCTTCGTCGCCATTCTGCGCGGCATCACCCCCGATGAGGCGGTGCCGGTCGGCGAAGCGCTGTGGAGCGCGGGCTGGCGCATCATCGAGGTGCCGCTGAATTCGCCCGACGCGTTCGACAGCATCGCCCGCCTGCAACAGCGCTTCGGCGATTCGATCCTGCTCGGCGCCGGCACCGTGCGGCGCGCGGAGGAAGTGGCCGAGCTCGCCCGCATCGGCGCGCGGCTCATGGTCTGTCCGCACACCGATCCGGCGTTGATCGCCGAGGCCAAACGCGCCGGGCTGCTCGCCCTGCCAGGCGTGGCCACGCCGAGCGAATGCCTGGAAGCACTCGCCGCCGGCGCCGATGCCTTGAAGCTGTTTCCGGCCGACGCTCTGGGCCCGGTCATGCTCGGCGCCTTGCGCGCGGTGTTGCCGGCGGAGGTCGCGGTGCTGCCGGTCGGCGGCATCCACAGCGACAATCTCGCACCGTGGCGCAAGGCCGGCGCGAACGGCTTCGGCATCGGCGGCACTTTGTACAAACCCGGCCATACGCCGGAACAAGTCGCGCAGACCGCGCGCGCCTTCAACGCAGCCTGGGATCAGCCATGACCGGATTTCGTCGCCGCGCCGCCGCCTGCGCGCTTGCCGCCGCTTTATCGTTGGCGATGTTGGCTGCGCCGGCGACGGCGGCGCCGCGTTTCGCGATCGAGGGCGACCAGTTCCTGCTCGACGGCAAGCCGCATCTCATCCGCTCCGGCGAGATGCACTACCCGCGCATCCCGCGCGAGTTCTGGCGCGAACGCCTGCGCCAGGCGCGGGCGATGGGCCTGAACACCGTCACCACCTACGTGTTCTGGAACCTGCACGAACCCGAGCCGGGCCGCTTCGATTTCAGCGGCAATCTCGACATCGCCGCCTTCATCCGCACCGCGCGCGAAGAAGGCCTGGACGTGATCGTGCGGCCCGGCCCGTACATCTGCACCGAACTCGACTTCGGCGGCTTCCCGGCCTGGCTGCTGCGCACGCCGGGGCTGCGCGTGCGCAGCATGGACCCGCGCTACCTCGCCGCCGGCGAGCGCTACCTGCGCCGCGTGCACCAGGAACTGGCGCCGCTGTTGAGCACGCGCGGCGGCCCGATCCTGATGATGCAGATCGAAAACGAGTACGGCTCCTACGGCCGCGATCGCGACTACATGCTCACCGCCCAGCGGCAGATGATCGAGGCCGGCTTCGACGTGCCGCTGTTCACCTCCGACGGCCCCGGCCCGCATTACTTCGAAGGCGGCCCGCTGCCGGACGTGACGGCGGTGATCAACTTCGACGGCGAAGTCGCCGACGCGCAGGCCTCGCTGGAAGAACTGCGCAAGTTCCGCCCGCATGGGCCGCGCATGGTCGGCGAATACTGGGCCGGCTGGTTCGACCACTGGGGCGAGCAGCACCACACCACGCCGCCGCAGCGCGCGGCTTCGACCGTCGAGTGGTTCTTGCAGAACAAAGTCTCGTTCAACCTGTACATGTTCCATGGCGGCACCAGCTTCGGCTGGTTGCCCGGCGCGAACTACAGCCGCGAGATGCCGTACCAGCCCGACACCACCAGTTACGACTACGACGCGCCGGTCGATGAAGCCGGACGGATCACGCCGAAGTACCGCGCCTTGCGCGAGGTGATCGCGCAGCATCTTGAGGCCGGCGAAACATTGCCGGCCGTGGTCGAATCGGCGGCGCCGACGATCGCGATTCCGCGTTTCGAACTCAACCAGTCGGTCGCGCTGCTCGACGCCCTGCCGATGCTCAGCCAACCGGTGCGCGCGCAGCTGCCGCGCAACATGGAAGCCCTGGACCAGAACTACGGCTTCGTGCTCTATCGCAACACCGTGCCGGCCAAGGCCAGCGGCAAACTCGTCGTCGATGAGGTGCGCGATTACGCCACGGTGCTGTGCGACGGCAAGCCGCTGGGCACGCTGGATCGCCGCTTCGGCGAGCGCGAACTGGACGCCGGCTTGAAACCCGGCATGCGACTGGATCTGTTGGTCGAAAACATGGGCCGGATCAACTTCGGCACGCGCCTGGACGAAGAGCGCAAAGGCATCACCCGCTCGGTCCGGATCGGTGACACCGAACTGCTGGACTGGACCCACTACCCGCTGCCGCTGTCGGACCTGAGCCGCCTGCGCTACGCGAAGCAATCGCAGCCGCGCTCCGGCCCGGCGTTCTGGCGCGGCGAATTCACTCTCGACCGCAGCGGCAACACCTTCCTCGACACCCGCGGCTGGGGCAAGGGCCACGTCTGGGTTAACGGCCACCACCTGGGCCGCTATTGGAAGATCGGGCCGCAGCAGACGCTGTTCGTGCCGGCGCCGTGGTTGCGGCGCGGGAGTAATGAGGTGGTGGTGCTGGACGCCGAGGGCGGCCCGGCTTCGCGCGAGCTGAGTGGCGTAGCGGACCCGATTTTCGAAACTCCCGCGAGCAAGACGAAGCCGGACGCGCATTGACGCGGGAGCGTCTCCCGCATCGGGCCACGCGCATGCGCTGCGCATTCAATTCGAGACCGCGCTCAGCGGAGTAAATCGACAAGGCATCGGGCGTAGCACTCACGCACGCACGAACCCATCCGCACTTGCATGCGCGACACGCGAACACATGTCGCGCGACACGCCGACGCGCATGCGCTGCATCACCGGCGTTGGCGCTGGCTTATTCCGGCGCCGGCGTCTCGCCCGCCGGCGCCGTCACCAGATGCAACACCCCGGCCGCGCGCGGATTCGCCGCCGACGGTTGCGCCGCTTCTTCCGCGGCCTCGGCCTCGGGTTCAGCGGTGATCGCCTTGCGCACGTCGGCCAGCATCGGCAGCAGGTTGTAGAACGAATTGGCGACGGCCTTGCGGCCCTGCGCGGTGTAGCGATCGCCTTCGCACAGCGCGAACCAGGTCGCGGCGTGCAAGGCCTGCATCGCGCGGCGCAGCTGCGCGTTCTGGGTGGAAGTGGTGTCCGAGCTCATCGTGGCCTCCAGTCGCTCCAGCAAGGATCGACACGTGCAGCGTAACCAAGTCGCAGATCAGATCCTGCGACGCACGACGGCATCGCGCAGGCGATTCAGCGCCGGTGCGATTTGCGTTGTGCTGCCGATCAGTTTCGTCCTGTGCGACGAAGCGATGGAACGCTGTCGCCCTGCTTCACCGCAGGCGCGACGCGGCGGCGTGGCGCCCCTTTCACCGATGCCACCACCCAGGATGCGGCCCGCGCCATGAGCGATCTGATCGACCAAGCCCAGCACTTCGAGGAAATCAACCTCGCCCAGTCCCTGCAGGCCCGCAAGCTGATGGCCGAGGCGACCGCGCGGCCGGCGGCGGCCGGCTACTGCCTCAACCAGCACTGCCTGGAGCCGTTCGACGGCGAACCCGCCCGCCTCTACTGCGGCCCGGCCTGCGCCGAATCGCATCACCGGCAGATGCAGCGCGACCGGCATCGGCGGCCGGGAGGTTGAACCCGGTACGGCTGTCATGTGAACGGGGCAAAACAGCCAGGAGAATCGCCACGGTGAACGCTGGCCTTATCCCCCTCGATTTAATGGCTCTTCCGGTCCCACCGGCCGCCCGCGCATCGTGGCCGCAGGTCCCTATCGAGCCGCTCTCATGTCCCGTCCCGTCTCGACCGCACGCCGCCGCCTCCTGTTCGATGCCGTCGCCGGCGCCGCCGCGCTGGGCCTGTCGCCCCTGGCCGCCGCCGCGCCCGGCCCGGGCCGGGTCAAGAAACTGTCCGGCACCGACATCGTGCTGCCGACCGGCGACGTGCACGATTTCGATTTCTTCGTCGGCCGCTGGACCTTCAGCAACCGGCGCCTGAAGCGGCGCTGGGTCGGCAGCGATGAATGGGACGAGTTCCCGGCCTCGCTGAGCTGCGAAAGCCGCATGGGCGGGATGGTCAACATCGACGAGGGCGTGTTCCCGACCAAGGGCTGGCAGGGCATGACCGTGCGCGTGTTCAACCTCAAGGAACGGCGCTGGTATCTGTACTGGATCAACAACACCACCGGCGAATTGTTTCCGCCGGTGGCCGGCGGCTTCGACGGCGATCGCGGCGAGTTCTTCGGCGACGACCACGACGACGGCCGGCCGGTGAAGATCCGCTTCCGCTGGACCCGGGTGGACGCCGATCACGCGCGCTGGGAGCAGGCGTTTTCGCTCGACGGCAAGGACTGGGAAACCAACTGGCGGATGGAGCACACCCGCGTGAAGGCCTAGTAGCATGGCGGCATGGCCAAACATGCCGGATCGGTGTTCTCCGTGGATGTGACCGGGCTGGACGCGCAGGCCGGCCAGCCGGCGTATGCGCGCATCTGCGAGCGCATCCGCAGCGCGATCGCCAGCGGCGCGCTGGCGCCGAACGCGCGTCTGCCGTCGGGCCGCACCCTGGCGAAAGACCTGGGCGTGGCGCGCAATACGGTGGACTGGGCGCTGGATCAACTGGTCGCCGACGGCTACATCGTGCGCCGCCGCGGCGCCGGCAGTTTCGTCGCCGCGCAGTTGCCCGAGCGCGACGCGCCGCCGCTGGCGCCCAAGCGCGCGGCCAAACCGCGCGCGGAAACCGAGCCACGACGCCTGTCGCAACGCGCTGATGCGTTGCGCAGTTATCCAGGCCATTACCTCGCCGCTTCGGCGATTCCGTTCACGCCGTCGCTGCCGCCCATCGACCTGTTCCCGCGCGAAGTCTGGAACCGCCTGCTGCAGCGCGAAGCCAGCAAGGCCGGCAGCGATTACTGGGAATATGGCGCCAGCAACGGCCTGCCGGCGCTGCGCGGCGCGATCGCCGCGCACGCCTCGGCGATGCGCGCGGTGCGTTGCTCGCCCGAGCAGGTGATCGTGGTCACCAGCACTCAGCAGGCGGTGGAACTGGCCGGCAAGGTGCTGGCCGATCCGGGCGCCAAGGCCTGGTACGAAACGCCCGGCTATCAACCGGTGCAGCACTGTCTGCGCGCGGCCGGCCTGGAAGTGATCGCGGTGCCGGTGGACGCCGACGGCCTCGACGTCGACGCCGGGCTCGCTCTCGCCGGCGATGCGCGCGTGGCCTACGTCACGCCCGCGCATCAGTATCCGCTGGGCGTGGAGATGTCGATCCAACGCCGCAAGGCGCTGCTCGCATGGGCAACGCAACACGACGGCTACGTGCTGGAAGACGACTACGACGGCGACTACCGCTACGAAGGCCGACCGATCGCGTCGCTGCAAGGCATGGACGATCACGGCCGGGTGATCTACATCGGCAGCTTCAACAAGATCCTGTTTCCGGGCCTGCGCATCGCCTACGCGATCGTGCCCGAGCCGCTGGTCGCCGCCTTCGTCGATGCCAAGCACGCCGCCGACGGCCACACCGCCTTGCTGATGCAGGGCGCGCTGGCGGCCTTCATCCACGAGGGCCATCTGGGCCGGCACCTGCGCACCACCCGCGCGATCTACGACGAACGCCGCCTCGCCTTCCTGCACGAGGCGCAGGCCCTGGCCGATCTATTGGATTTCGGCCCGGCCATCGCCGGCATGCACGTGGCCGCGCGGTTCAAGCCGGCGCTGGCGGCGACGGTGGACGATCGCGCGGTCGCCGAGGCCTGCGCGCGCGAAGGCATCGCCGTGCATCCGCTGTCCAAATACGGAGCCGGCGAACGCGGACTGGTGTTCGGCTTCGCCGGCGCCACCCGCGCGCAGAGCCATGCGGGGCTGACGATCGTGCGCGGCGCGATTCTTGCCGCGCTCGCTTGAACTTGTTCGCTTGAACTTGCTCGCTTGAACGCAGCGGCTTAAGCCGCCCGCGCGCTCAGATCACCACATCGCCCACCGCCGCGCGCTGCACCGTCACCCGGTCGCGGCCGCCGGCCTTGCTCGCGTACAACGCCGCGTCGGCGCGTTCGAGCAGTTGATCGAAGCTCTCGCCCGGTCGCAGCTCGGCGACGCCGACGCTGAGGCTCAAGGGCAGCATGCGGCCGTGCACGGTCGGCGGATTGGAGCTGATCGTGCGGCGCAGATGCTCGGCGACCACCAACCCTTGCTCCAGGCGCGCGCCGGGCAGGCCGACCAGGATTTCGTCGCCGCCGTAGCGGCCGCACAGATCGGTCGCGCGCAGACGGTTGCGGGTGCGCTCGGCGACCGTGCGCAAGGCTTCGTCGCCGGCGCTGTGGCCGTGCTCGTCGTTGATGCGCTTGAAGTGGTCGATATCGAAAAACACCACGGTCAGCGGGCGCTTGTTGAGATGCGCGTCGCTGATCGCCTGGCGCAGGCCTTCCTCGATCGCGGCGCGGTTCATCACGCTGGTCAGGCGGTCGTAGGTGGCGCGGTGCTTGGCGTTGTCGTGATCGCGGCGCAGTTGCTGCAGCTTCGCCGCCAATCCCATCAGCAGGCCCAGCCCGCCCAGCACCAGGCCGATGGGATAGGCGTATTCCAGCCAGGCGTAGATCGGCCACCAGCGCTGATAACTGCCGACCAGCACGATCAACACCGCCATCAGCGGCGTCCACGCCAGCATCAGGAAATACGCTTCGCGCTGGCGTCGCGAGATCGCCACCGCGCTGGCGTAGACGGTCGCGCCGATCACCACCAGCAACACCACGTTGCCGAAGCTCGCGCTGATGCGCCAGGTGCGGAAGATCGAGATCGCCAGCAGGATGCCCAGCAGCCAGCTGCACACGTTGAGCATGCGCGCGATCCGCGGCTGGGTCACGCGCAGATCCAGGAAGAACATCAGAAAGCGCACGCTGGCCAACACCGCCGCGGTGTTGAGCACGACGTTGGTGCGGCGATCGGGCATCAGATCGCTGAACCAGGAAATCATCCGCACTTCGCCGCCCTCCACCGCCAGATTGAAGGTCTGCATCAGCAAGGTCAGGCACAAGAAGGCGTAGCCGCGTTCGCGCAGGCCGATCCAGAACGCGAACGCCAGCACCGAGATCACGCCCAGCGCGGTCAGCACCACGCTGCGCAGGGCGACATGGCTCATGTCCTGGCGATGCACGGTGTCCAGGGGTTCGATCTGCAGCGTCGAAGTGGTCATCCCGCTGCCCAGCACGCGCAGGTACAGCACTTCGCCCTTGCGCATGCCGCCGTCGAGCGGAAACACCAGGAAGCGCGAAGAATGCTGGAACGATGCGGCCTTGCCGTGCACCGAGCGGCGCACCGGCTCGACATCGCCCGGGCGCCAGATGCTGACCGCCTTGCGGAACGGCTGGCTCATCACCAGTTGCGGCGCGTTGTTGGCGGCGACGTCCTGATTGGCGGTGAGGCGCCACCAATGCGCCTGTCGATCGATCACCTGGATCTGGTCGCCGCGTATCGGCACGAAGCGCTGCGCGTAGTCGCCGGCGAGCAGGCGCGCGGGCGCCGGGTCGGTCGCCGGCTGCAGCTGCGCCAGGGTAAAGGGCTGCGCGCAGGCGAGCGCCGTCACCGTCAGACCCAGCAGGGTCAGCAGGGTCTGCCAGATAAGACGCCAGGACCGATCCATTTCCTCAGCAACTCGATGAAGCCAGCGCGAGCATAGCCCAGCGGCGGGCCGCGTGATCTTACAGTTAGGGCGCAGTTCCGCACAGGATTGGGAACTCGATTCCGTTGCGCGAGATGAATCCGCCGCCGTGGCCCTTGCGCCGGCCCGCGCGCAGGCTCCGGCTCAGTCGCGGTAACGCTCCACGCCCAGGCCGTCCAGGCTGATATCGGGCGCGCGGCCGGCGATCAGATCGGCGATCACCCGGCCGGTGCCGGCGGCCATGGTCCAGCCCAGCGTGCCGTGGCCGGTGGCGAGGAACAGCCGGCGCAGCGGCGTGGCGCCGATCACCGGGGTGCCGTCGGGCGTCATCGGCCGCAGCCCGGTCCAGAATTCGGCCTGCGCGGCATCGCCGCCGCGCGGAAACAGATCGCCGACCACGTGATTCAAAGTGCGCCGGCGAGATTGATGCAAGCGCCGGTCGTAACCGGCCAACTCGGCGGTGCCGCCGACGCGGATGCGATCGCCCAGGCGGGTCACCGCGACCTTGTGAGTCTCGTCCATGATCGTGGACTGCGGCGCGTAGCGTTCCTCGCTGATCGGCAAGGTCAGCGAATAGCCTTTCACCGGATACACCGGAATGCGGATGCCCACCGGCGCCAGCAGCAGCGGCGAATAGCTGCCGAGCGCGAGCACGTAGGCATCGGCCCGGCACGGGCCGGCATCGGTGTGCACGCCGCGCAGTTCGCCGCCTTCGCTTTCCAGTCGCTGGATATCCACGCCGAAACGGAACTTCGCGCCGAGCGACTGCGCCATCGCGGCCAGGTTCTGCGTGAACTTGAAGCAATCGCCGGTCTCATCGCCGGGCAGGCGCAAGGCGCCGACGAACTTGTCCTTGACCAGTTCCAGCGCCGGCTCGTAGCGCAAATAGCCGTGGCGATCGAGCAACTCGAAGGCCACGCCGGATTCGCGCAGGATTTCGATGTCCTTGCCGGTGTCGTCGAGCTGGCGCTGCGTGCGGAACAACTGCAAGGTGCCCTGCTGGCGCGCGTCGTAGGCGATGCCGGTGTCTTCGCGCAATTCGCGCAGGCAATCGCGGCTGTATTCGGCCAGCCGCACCATGCGCGCCTTGTTGATGCGGTAACGCGCATGCGTGCAGTTGCGCAGCATCGCCGCGCACCAGCGCAGCAGGGCCGGATCGAGCGCGGGCCGGATCACCAGCGGCCGGTGCCGCATCAACAGCCACTTGATCGCCTTCAGCGGCACACCCGGCCCCGCCCACGGCGCGGAATAACCCGGCGAGACTTCGCCGGCATTGGCGTAACTGGTCTCCATCGCCGGCGCGGGCTGGCGATCGATCACTTCCACCTCGAAGCCGGCCCGGGCGAGGTAATACGCAGCGGTGGTTCCGATGACCCCGCTGCCGAGAATGAGAACTTTGATGCGGGTCACCCTTGTGTGCGCGGGCCGGGGCGCTCCCCGGGCGCCGAACAAGCGCAGGCTACCACCGCCATACGCGCGACCGGAATCCCGCCGCGGCGGGCGTTTCGATGCCGCGGCGCGGCGCTCAATCGCGGATCTTGAAGTCCGGGTGCTCGTCGAGCGAGCCGTCGGTACGCAGCACCACGAACTTTCCGCCATCGGCGCGGAACACCACCGCGATGGGGTCCTGGAACAACGGCCGGCGCACGAACTTCAAGGTCCAGCCGAACTGCTCCAGCGTCGCCAGCGCATCGAGCTGCTGCCGGGTCAGGCCGGCGCGCAGGCCGACCGGGCTCACCAGTTCGGCCGGTTGACGGCGTTCGCGGTCGGTCATGGCGTCGGCACCCGTGCGCTGTGCGAAAACGGATTCCGACAATACCCCAGCGCGGCGCCGATGCAAGGCGGCGGCACGCGCGCAGGGCCGTGCGCGGCGCCGGGTTCGTGATGCAGGCCACGCTTGGCGGCGACTGCCGCCATGCCGCGCCGCGGCCTGCGCTTATCGCGCCAGCAGGAAATCGACCACGGCGCGGTCGAAGGCCTCGCCGAATTCGATATTGGTCAGATGCACCGCCGGCCATGTCAGCAACTTCGCGCCGGCGATGGTGGCGGCGATGGCTTCGCTGTGGCTGGCGGCGGTCACCGTGTCGTGTTCGCCGGCGATCACCAGGGTCGGCGCGAGGATCAAGGCATTGGTGCGGCGCATGTCCATGTCGCGCACCGCGGCGTAGTTGCCGGCCAGGCCTTGCGGCGGCGTCGCCAGCAGCATCGCGCGGAAGCTCTCCACCACCGGCGCCTCGGGCTGGAGCATGTGCGCGGGGAACCAGTTGTCCAGGAACATCTGCGCGGTATCGACCATGTCCGGCGCCTGCAGCACCGAGGCGATGCGCTCGCTCCACTGCCCGGCCGGGCCGAGATAGGCCGAGGTGTTGCTCAGGATCAGCCGGTCGATGCGCTCGGGCGCGTGCACGCCCAGCCACTGGCCGATCATGCCGCCGAGCGACAAACCGAGAAAATGCGCGCGTTCGATCCGCAGGGCGTCGAGCATCTCGATCACGTCGCCGCCCAGGCGATCCAGCGAATACGCGCCCGCCGGCACGTCGCTGCCGCCGTGGCCGCGGGTGTCGTAGCGCAATACGCGAAAGTGCCGGGTCAGCGCCGGGATCTGCGCATCCCACATGCTCAGGTCGGTGCCGATGGAATTCGACAGCACCAGCACCGGCCGGCCGGCGTCGCCGTCGAAGCGGTAAGCCACGCGCACGCCGTCGCCGGTGTGGAAGTAAGACAAGGTGTTCATGGGGCTTGTTTCCTTGCAATCGTTCGCGACCCCGCGGCGGCGCGTCGATCGCGCTGCCCGGCGGAGTGCCGCGACGGCCTGCGCCGTGGAAACAAGGCTAGTTGCGGCCGACCCGGCTTGATATTACAAAGATCGCACAGTCTTTGTAATCAAACCCGACAGGCCCGCCGCATGAGCGCTTTCACCCTGCACGACCTGCAATGCTTCGACGCCGTGGTCCGCGCCGGCGGCTTCCAGGCCGCGGCCGCCGCCCTGCATCGCTCGCATCCGGCAGTGTTCGCCGCGGTCGCCAAGCTCGAACGCCAGCTCGGCCTGAGCCTGCTCGATCGCAGCGGCTACCGGGTGCAACCGACCGCGGCCGGCTTGTCGCTGCATCGCCGCGCGCAATCGCTCCTGCGCGAACTGCAGGAACTGCGCACGCATGCCGAGCAGTTGGCGATGGGCGAGGAAAGCGAGCTGCATGTGGTGATCGGCGACCTGTGTCCGCGCACCCAGGCGCTGGCCCTGCTCGGCCGCTTCTTCGGCCGATGCCCGGGCACGCGGCTGCATCTGCATTTCGAGGCGGTGAGCGGGCCGTGGGAGCGCTTGTTCGACGATGAGGCCGATCTGATCGTGCACCGCATCGACAAGAGCGACGCGCGCCTGGAATGGATCGACCTGTGCGAAGTGGCGATGGTGCCGGTAGTCGCGCCCGGATTCCTGCCGTTTCCGATCACCCGCGCGATCCGCCCCGAGCAGATGCGCGGACTCACCCAATGCATCATGCGCGACAGCGCGCGGCATTCGCCGCCGCAGGATTACTTTACCGTCGAAGGCGCGCACCAGTGCACGGTGGCCGATCAGGCGATGAAGAAGGACATCATTGCGCATGGCATGGGCTGGGGCCACATGCCGGGATTCATGATCGAGGACGAGTTGCGCGACGGGCGCCTGCAATCGATCGTCGGGCGCTATCTGCCCGGACGCCGCGAACAACTGGTCGTCGCGCGCCGCCGCGATCGCGCGCAGGGGCCGGTGGCCAATCGCTTATGGGATTACCTTCTGGAACATGCGCCGGCATTCCGCGACTCGCTCAAACCGGCGGCCGCGACTGTGCGCAAAACCGCGGCGCGCAAGAAAACCCGATAGCACGCACTCGCGCTTGTCGGCCTACGCCGGCAAGCGCGACGCGGAAACCCACGCTTTAGCTGTTCTTGCTCCAGCGCGAACGCGGGCGATCGCCCAGGATCGTCTTCGACGACGAGCTGAGCATTTCCGGCTCGGTATTGGCGCCCAGCGATTTCAACCGCACCGAGGTGTAGTTGCCGTCGCCGAGCAAATCCAGACTGGCGGCCGGATTGCGCAGCAGCGCCTCGCGTTGCAGGAACGTCTCCGCGCCCACCACCGGCGGACTGCGCAGGCTGCATAACTCGATGTCGAGTTTCAGCCGGCTGGTGCCGGAGGTGCGCCAGGGATGGCCGGGCACCAGACGGCTGACGATCGCGCTGTCGAGCTTGATCGTCACCGTTTTATTTTCGATCGATTCGCATCGACCCACCGCGATATCAAACATGGTCTGCATCACGACCTCAGTGCGAGACATAAGTGAGCACGCTGTCGAGTCGGGCGGTGAGCAACAGGCTGCGAAGTCGCGCCTCGATGACCGGTATGTTTCCAAGCCTCGGCGAAGCGCGTAGCGAATAAACCGCGGTACGTTTTCCCAGCAAGTATCGGTGCATCCGCTGCACCGTGACGTTCGTCGTTCCGCAAGCTTCCATCCAGATCAGTCGTAGCGGCGCGGGCCCTACCGTTTGTCCGTTGGACAGCGTGAACTGGAACCACTCAACGTGATTATCCATTTTGGTTCCCACACTACAGTCGGGCCAGTATGCGCTTATAAGCCCGCGGAAGTTGAACGGGGCCGCGCCGACGAAATGTCTCGCTTAATCCACATAAAGGGCGTAGGGTGGAAAGGCGACCCGGCTTCTCGCGATTCATAAGACGCTGCAACAGCGTCGCTGCCTGCACGACGGCTCACGTCACCCGAGGCTCTTTGCGATATCACACCCGTGTCATCGATCTTCGGATCGGTGAGTTCGACTATCGCATCCGCGCACTCAAGGATCGGCAGCAGTTTTTCGATCCCGACGAAGAAGCCGAACGCGCCGGCGTTCCGCCCGCGATGTGGAGCATCTTCGGCCAGTTGTGGCCGGCCGGAGTGCACCTGGCGCAAGAGATCGCCAAGCGCGACGTGCGCGGCTTGCGCATTCTGGAAATCGGTTGCGGCCTGGCGCTGAGCAGCCTGGTGTTGCGACGCGGCGGCGCCGACGTCACCGCCACCGATCAACACCCGCTGGCCGAACGCTTTCTGCATCACAACTGCGGCCTCAATCACGTGAGCGAGGTCGCCTATTGCCATCTGGATTGGCGCGACGACATCGACCTCACTCTGGGCAAGTTCGACCTCATCGTCGGCAGCGACGTTCTGTACGAACGCACGCACGCGACCTTGCTGTCCAACGTCATCCAGCTCTATGCCGGCGCCGGCGCGGAAATCCTCATCGCCGATCCCGGCCGCGGCAACTGCGGCGCCTGGACCGGCGCGATGCTGGCGAAGGGATTCACCTCCACCGAAAGCCGATTCTCGGTCGAAGGCCGCACCGCGCTGAGCGGGCGCTTGATGAAACTCCACCGCTGAGGCGGCGGCGCGGTGGCGGGACGAACTACAAATCGACACGAATCGGCGGCGCCGCGCGCCGCGCGTTGAGGCAGGATATCGATCCGGCAACTCAAGGCCTCAGCCGCCTGCACCGCGATGGACTTCGACCCGCAAGGCCAGTATCCCGATCAGGTGATCAAGCACATCCGGATCGACGCACCGCCGTCGAAGGTATGGCGCGCGCTGACCGTGCCGAGCGAAGCGGTGGCATGGATGTCGGACGAGCCGCTGGAGTTGATCACCGACTGGATCGTCGGCGCGCCGATCCTGATTCGCGGCATCCTGCACGGACGGCTGCGCTTCGAAAACAGCGGCCGCGTCGAAGCCTTCGAACCCGAACGCGTTCTTCAGTACAGCCACTGGAGCTCGCTGTCGCGGCGGGTCCTGCCCGATCTTGCGCATAACCACGTCGTCATCCGCTTCGAACTGCAGGCCTCAGGTGCGGGCACCGATCTGCGGCTGACGCTGAGCAATCTGGGCAGCTACGCGGTGTACGGACACATCAATTACTACTGGGAAATCGCCTTGGCCGCGTTGAAGCGGCATTGCGAATCGGCGCCGGCGAGCTAGGCCGCCACCGCCCCTCGCCGCAACCGCGGCGTCGCTTCACGTATCGCCTGTCGCAAGCACCCCGATCCGAGCCCGCTCAAGGGCCCGGCGCCGGACTGCGCCCGAGCGAATACGCGGCAGCCCGCATCGCTTCCACTTACAGGACGATCCCATCATGAAATGCCTGCCACTGCTCGCCGCGTTGCTGCTTTCGATGACTGTCCCGGCAACCGCCGCCGCACCCGAATCCCAGCCCGAACCGGTCGCCGCCTCGTATCTCGACGACTACGCCCGGCAGCACGATTTCAGCGGTTCCATCCTGATTTCCCGTCACGGCAAGATCGTGCTGAACCGCAGCTACGGCCTGGCCAATCGAACCTTCGACATTCCCAACAGCGCGTCGAGCAAGTACAAGATCGCCTCGATCACCAAGGCTTTCACCGCGATTTTGATCCTGCAGTTGCACGAGCAGGGCCGCCTGGATCTGGATGCGCCGATCCGCACCTACCTGCCCGACTACCGCGGCAACGGCGGCGACCGCATCCGCGTTCGGCAGTTGCTCAACCACACCTCGGGCATGGTCAATTTCGACAAAGTCACCGATGCGGCGCAGGCGATTCGCGACGGCCTGCCCAACTATCAATTGCCGCATACGCCAAGGCAGTTGCTGGACCGCTATTGCAGCGGCGAGCCGGCGCACGAACCGGGCGCGGTCTTCGACTACAACAACTGCGATTACATCGCGCTGGGCCTGATTATCGAGGGCCTGTATGGGCGCAGTTACGAGCAGGTAGTCCAGCAGCGCATCCTCGACCCATTGCGGCTCAAGGACACCGGCATGCTGCATCAGCGCGACATCGTTCCGGGCCTGGCCGACACTTATTTCAGCCGCGACGACGGCAAGCCGCTCACACCGGACCTGCCCGCGTATGCCGAGAACTGGTACGCCGCCGGCGCGATGTATTCCACGCCGCGCGATCTGGCCGCGTTCGCCGAGGCATGGTTCGACGGCCGCCTGATCGGCGCCGATTCGCTGGCGGCGATGATCCGGCCGGGCCTGGACGACTACGGCTACGGAGTGTGGTCATACCCGATCCGCATCGGCGGACGCAGCTATCAAGCGGTGAAGCGCCCGGGGCGGATCATGGGCGCGCAGGGGCAGCTTTATCGCATCGTCGAGGCCGGCGTCACGGTGGTGATCCTGGCCAATACCGACGCGGTCGATCTGGATGAATTCGTCGCCCGGATCGGACGCCGCGTGGTCGAGCATCCGGACGATTGATCCTCCACGCGACGGTGCGCGATCGAGGCGGCGCGGTCGCGCCCGATCGCGCCGGCCAGCGCGCGACGCTTACCGGCGCACGTGAAATCCGTCGCCAGCGAGCAACGCTTCGACCTCTTCGACCGACACCGGATTGAAGTCGCCGGGTATCGAATGCTTCAGACAGGCCGCGGCCAGGGCGAAGTCGAGACTGCGCGCATCGTCCATGCCGCTGCACAGGCCGTGCAGGAATCCGGCCGCGAACGCATCGCCCGCACCGATGCGATCGACGATGCCGGCCAACTCGCGCGGCTCGGCGTGGCCGCGCGCGCCGTCGCGATGGAACGACCACGCCGACAGGACGTGACGATCGACATCGCGCTGTTCGCGCTGGGTGCACACCAGCCGTTGCAGATGCGGGAAAGCGTCGAAGGCCCGCGTCGCCGCCTGACTCAGGCTGGCGTGGAACGGCTCAGCAAAGATCTCGCCGCCCAGCGCCACCGCGATGTCGCGGTGATCGGCGAAGATCAGATCCGTCTGCGCCATCAACTCGCGCAGGATCGCACCCGGATCGCCGCCCCATTGCTGCCACAGCTTGGCGCGGAAGTTTCCGTCGAAGCACACGCGCACACCGGCCGCGCGCGCCGCCGTCGCCGCGGCCAGCGCGGCTTGCGCGCCGGCCTCGCCCAGGGCCGGCGTCACGCCGGAAAGATGCAGCCAACTCGCGCCGGCCAACGCCTTCGGCCAGTCGTAGCGGTCGGCGCCGGCGCGCGCGAACGCCGAATCGGCGCGATCGTAGAGCACGGCGCTGGGCCGCTGCACCGCGCCGGTTTCGAGGAAATACAAACCCATGCGGCCCGGCGCCACATCGACCAATCGGGTGTCGACACCGTGCCGGCGCAATTCGCCGATCGCCGCGTGGCCGAGCGCGTTGTCGGCGACCACGCTGAGCATCGCCGCCTCATGGCCGAAATGGGCCAGCGACACCGCGACGTTGGCTTCCGCCCCGCCGATGCACACCTCCAGCCGCGGCGATTGCAGCAGGCGCTCGCGGCCGGGCGCGGCCAGCCTGACCAGCAATTCGCCGAAACACAGGATTCGTTCTGTCATGCGGTTTTCTCGGGCTGGGTGGGCGCCGCGCGCCGGTTGCGGCGCGGGCGGGTCGGGGCTGCGTGACTCTCGGTGTCATGTCCTGGGGGACACGGTATCAGGTGGGGCTTGGGGCTGGGAGCGGGTTGAGGCCAAGTTGGCCGGTGCGGGCTGGAGCGAAGGCGTCCTGGCCGAGCCGACAAAATAACATAAAGATCAATTACTTAAGATTGTCGCCTCGAACCCCTTCCGTTGGCCGATCGAATTCTTCCTCTTCGGTTGATTGTCAATGACACCGGTTTCCTATACAACCTGTTCCAACAGAAATCGCGTTCCGAAGGACCGCCCCGGCATGGACAAACACCCGCTCGACGACTCTTTCGACCCCGCGGCCGTGGCGGCGCGTCTGGTCCTGGCGCGGCGGACGGCCGAAGCGTTGCCGGTCTATCCCGGGCCGCTGCCGCGCAGCCTGGACGAGGGCTATCGCGCCCAGGACCGGGCGATCGCGCAATGGGGCAGCGAGGTGGCCGGCTGGAAAGTCGGGCGCATTCCGGACAGTTGGGAGCAGCGCCTGGGCGAAGACCGTCTGGTCGGGCCGATCTTCGCCGAGGCGGTGCAGCACGTCGCCGACGGACAGGCCGGCCGCTTCGCGGTGATCCAGCGCGGCTTCGCCGCGGTCGAGGCCGAATTCGTGTTCGAACTGGGCCGCGACGCCCCGCTCGGGCAACTGGATTTCAGCCACGCCCAAGCCGCCGCGCTGGTGGCCGCGTTGTCGATCGGGATCGAATTGGCCGGCAGTCCGATGCCGATGATCAACGCGCTGGGCCCGCCGGTGGTGGTGTCGGATTTCGGCAACAACGCCGGCCTGATCGTCGGCCCGCGCATCCCCGCCTGGCAGGCGCTGGCCGATCACGAACTGACCTGCGAGACCTTCATCGACGAACGCAGCGTCGGCCGCGGCGGCGCGGCCTCGATTCCCGGCGGCCTGCTCGCGGCGCTGGCGTTCGCGCTGACGCGTTGCGCGCGGCGCGGTCATCCGCTCAAGGCCGGCATGTACGTGACCACGGGCGCGGCGACCGGCATCCACGACATCCTTGTTGGACAGCGTTCGCGCATTTCCTTCGGGCGTTGGGGCAGTCTGCATTGCGAAACGGTGCCGGCTCGCGGCATCGCGGGGACGATCGCATGAGCACACGCCGCGAATTCCTCGGCGGCCTGGGCGCCGCCGGCATCGCCGCCGCCGCGCCGTCGGCGCTGTGGGCCGGCGACGGCGGCCGCCTGCTCACCGCCACCGATGTCCACGTCAAGGATTATCCGACGGTCGCGGCGATCGAATGGATCGGCCAGCAGTTGCATCAGGCCACCGGCGGCCGCCTAGGCTTGCGCATGTATCACTCCGGGCAACTGGGGCGCGAGTCGGAAGCCATCGACATGGCGCGCTTCGGCGCCATCGACATCACCCGCGTCTACAGCGGCGCGCTCAACAACGCGTTTCCGCTGACCCAGGTGCTGTCGCTGCCGTACGTGTTCGATTCGGTGGCGCATCTGCGCCGCGCGCTGGACGGCACGGTCGGCGCTCAGGTGCTGCGCGGCTTCGCTTCGCGCGAACTGGTCGGGCTGGCGATCTACGACTGCGGCGCGCGCTGTTTCTACAACACGCGCAAGCCGATCCACACCCCGGCCGACATGCACGGATTGAAGTTCCGCGTGCCGTCCTCGGACATCTTCATGCGCATGATCCGTCTGCTCGGCGGCAATCCCACGCCGCTGGCCTATGGCGAAGTGTTTTCCGCGCTGCAGACGCACCTGATCGACGGCGCCGAGAACAATCTGCGCAGCTTCCACTCCAGCCGCCAGTTCGAAGCCGCGCACTACTGGTCGCAAAGCGAGCACTCCTACGCGCCGGATGTGCTGCTGATGTCCAAGCGCAGTTTCGATTCGCTGCGCGCGGACGACCGCGAGTTGCTGCTCGACCTCGCGCGCAGATCGGTGGCGGTGATGCGCCAGCGCTGGGACGAATCGGAAACCGCCGCGCGCGCCGCCTTGAACGCGGCCGGGGTGCGCATGAACGACTGCGACCTGCCCGCCTTCCGCGCCGCGGTCGCGCCGCTGTTGTCCGACTATCACCGCGTGCCGGCGCTGGAAGCGCTGTACCGCGATGTCCGCTCCCTGGCCTGAGGTGCCGACCGTGCAAGACGCTCTGGATTCGCAGGCTCATCTACGCAACGACGCAGCACCCGGCGTGCTCGACCGTATCGCCGGCGCCGCCATCGCCATCGCCGGGCTGGCCCTGGTCGGCATGGTCGCGGTGCAGGCGCTGCAGGTGTTCGCGCGTTACGTGCTCAACGATTCGCCGGGCTGGACCGAGCCGGTCGCGCTGATCCTGCTCAATACCGCGATGAGCTTCGGCGCCGCCGCCGGCGTGCATCACGGCGCGCACTTCGGCTTCTTCGTACTGGTGCACTGCGCGCCGCCGTTGCTGCGGCGCGCGATGCTGGCGCTGTCCAACAGCGTGATCGCGCTGATCGGCGCGGCGCTGGCGTGGTGGGGTGGCGAGTTGCTGCTGGACGGAATCGACATCCCCATGGCCGGCGCGCCGTTGCCGCAAAGCGCGGTGTACGCGCCGATGGCGATGGGCGGTGCGCTGATGGCCTTGTTCGCGCTCAAGCGGCTGTTCGCCGTAGTGGTTTACCCCGCCTCAGCCCGGAGTCAATGATGGAAGTCGCGATTTTGTTCGGCGTGTTCGCGCTCTTGCTGATGATCGGCGTGCCGGTGGCGTACTCGCTCAGCTCGGCGGCGCTGGCGACCTTGCTGTGGATCGGGTTGCCGCCGATCGTGGTGGTGCAGCAGATCGCCGCGGGCGCCGGCTCGGCTTCGCTCATCGCGATTCCGTTGTTTATTTTCGCCGGCGAAATCATGCTGCGCGGCGGGATTTCCGAGCGCTTGATCGGCCTGGCTTCGTCGCTGGTCGGGCATCTGCGCGGCGGCCTGGGTCAGGTCAGCGTGCTGTCGTCGCTGTTCTTCGGCGGCGTGTCCGGCTCGGCCATCGCCGACGTATCGGCGATCGGCGGGGCGATGATCCCGCAGATGGTCAAGCGCGGCTTCGACCGCGATTTCGCCGTCAACGTCACCATGACCGCGGCCATGGTCGCCCTGCTGGTGCCGCCTTCGCACAATCTGATTCTGTACTCGGCCTCGGCCGGCGGCAGCATTTCGATCTCGGACCTGTTCGCCGCCGGCATCGTGCCGGCGCTGCTGATGACGGTCACGCTGATGACCACAACCTGGATCATCGCTCGCCGCCGCGGCTACGTGGTCGAGCCGTTCCCGGGCCTGGGCATCGTCGCGCGCCGCTTCGTCGCCGCGTTGCCGGGGTTGATGCTGGTGGCGCTTATTTTCGTCGGCATCCGCGCCGGCATCTTCACCGCGGTGGAAAGCGCGGCGATCGCGGTGGTGTACGCGCTGCTGGTCACCGCGCTGGTTTATCGCAACCTGCGCTGGCGCGATTTCCTCGAAACCGTGACCGGCGCAGCGCGCACCACCGGCATGATCTTGTTCGTGATCGCCTCGGCCGCCTCGTTCGGCTGGCTGCTGGCTTATCTGCAGGTGCCGACCGCGGCGGTGGACGCGCTGACCAGCATCACCACCGACAAGAATCTGCTGTTGCTGCTGATGATCCTGATCCTGCTGGTGCTGGGCACGTTCATGGATCTGGCGCCGATGATCATCATCTGCACGCCGATCTTCCTGCCGCTGGCCAAGGCCATCGGCGTGGACCCGGTGCATTTCGGCATCATCCTGATCCTGAAGGGCGGCATCAGCCTGATCTCGCCGCCGCTGGGCTCGGTGCTGTTCGTCGGCACCGCGATCGGCAAGATCAGCATCGGCGAGGCGCTGCGCACGATCTGGCCGTTCTGGCTGTCGGCCCTGGGCGTGCTGCTGGTGGTGACGTTCGTTCCACAACTGTCGCTGTGGTTGCCGTCGCTGCTCAAGCACTGACGCCGGCGCAGGCGCCGGTTCGTGCGCGATCCGGCGTCCGGCGCGGCTTGCGCGGCCGCGATCGCGCAAGTGGCCGAGCCGGCGGGCTAGAATCAGCGCAACGCTCTTCTGGCCTGTCTGCCCATGCCGCGCAAGAAAACTGAACATCCGGCGCCGGTGCCGGCCAAGGCTGCGGCGCCGGAACGCCAGGCGCCGGACAAGGCGAAGACGATCAACGACATCGCGCGCCTGGCCGAAGTGTCCAAGAAGACGGTATCGCGGGTCATCAACCATTCGCCGCTGGTGCACCAGGAAACCCGCGAACGGGTCGAAGCGGTGATGCGCCAGTTCAACTACACGCCCGATCCGTTCGCGCGCGGGCTGGCGTTCCGGCGTTCGTTCCTGATCGGCATGGTCTACGACAACCCGACCGCGCAGTACATCGTCAACATGCAGTACGGCGCGCTCGACGCGATCCGCGATTCGGGCTTCGAGTTGGTAGTGCACCCCTGCGACAGCCGTAGTCCGGGCTATATCGACGGCGTGCACCGCTTCGTCCAGCAGCAGAAGCTGCACGGGGTGATGCTGGTGCCGCGCGTGTCGGAAGATCAGGCGCTGGCCGACATGCTCGCCGATATCGGCTGCCGCTATTCGCGTATCGCCTCGGTGTCGCTGGACGAAGCCTCGCGCATGGTCATCACCCACGACCGCGACGGCGCCGCGGAAGCGGCCGATTATCTGCAATCGCTGGGCCATCGCGACATTGCGCTGATCACCGGCCCGTCCAGCTACCGTTCGGCGCACGAACGCACCGCCGGTTTCGTCGAGGCGCTGAGCAAGCGCGGGATCGAACTGCCGGCGGCGCGCATCGTCGAAGCCGGTTACACCTTCGAATCGGGCGTGGCCGCGGCGGAGCTGCTGCTCTCCGGCAACAATCGGCCCAGCGCGATCTTCGCCGGCAACGACGAAATGGCCGCGGGCGTGTACAAGGTCGCGCTGCGCGCTGGCATCAACATTCCGCAGCAGCTGTCGGTGATCGGTTTCGACGACAGTCCGCTGGCGTCGCGCTTGTGGCCGGCGCTCAGCTCAGTGCGGTTGCCGGTGCGCGACATAGGCCGGATCGCCGCATCGATGCTGCTGCAGTCCGAGCCCGGCGCCGCCTCGGTGGCCTCGGCCAGCGTGCGGCCGCATCTGGTCGTGCGCGATTCCTGCCAGCCGCCGGCGTACTGACGCCTCGCTGAAATTCGCTGTTTGAGCCGCCGCGCGTGCCTCGATTGCCGGGGCGCGATGCTCCCTGCGCGGCCGTCGCGTTCTTGCGCCGCTCAGCCGCCGAATCCCCCGCCCCTGACCGTCCCGCGATGGCGCTGCCCCTAATGACACCGGTTACCTTTCGGGACTAGAATCGCCCAAAGCCCCCTCGCCCACGCCATGTGCGAGCGCCACCCCCGGGAGTTCTTCGATGTTCCAAAAGACCTATCACGCGACCCATCCGGACATGATGGCCGGCGCCAGCAACCAGCAATTGCGCGACCGCTACCTGATCGCGGATCTGTTCGCCGACGGCGAAGTGCGCCTGAACTATTCGCACAACGAGCGCTTCGTCATCGGCGGCGCCGCGCCGACCGCCGCGCCGGTCAGTCTTCCGGCGCAGACCGAACCGGCCTCGGCCGCGGGCAAGCCGTTCCTGGAGCGGCGCGAACTGGGCATCGTCAATGTCGGCGCCGGCGCCGGCACGGTGGTGGTCGACGGCCAGAGCTATTCGCTGCAACCCAAGGACGGCCTGTACGTACCGATGGGCAGCGTTGAGGTCGTATTCGCCTCCGACGACGCCGCGCAGCCGGCCAAGTTCTATCTGGCCTCGACGCCGGCGCATGCGCGCTACGAGGCCGTGCACATCTCTATCGACCAAGCCGTTCCGCTGCTGCGCGGCGCGCTGGAAACTTCCAACGAACGCACGATCTACCAGTACATCGTGCCGGCCACCTGCCGCTCGTGTCAGCTGCTGCTGGGCCTGACCGTGCTCAAGCCCGGCAGCGTGTGGAACACCATGCCGCCGCATCTGCACGACCGCCGCTCGGAGGTGTATTTCTACTTCGACCTGGGCGATCAGCAGGTCATGCATTTCATGGGCGAGCCGGCCGACATGCGCCATCTGGTGATCCGCAACGACGAGGCCGTGGTGTCGCCGCCCTGGTCGATCCACATGGGCTCGGGCACGAAGAACTATTGCTTCATCTGGGCGATGGGCGGCGAGAACCTCGACTACACCGACATGCAGCAGATCGATATCTGCCAGCTCAAGTGAGGAGACGCACGTGAGTCACGACGATCCTTTCAGCCTCAGCGGCAAAGTCGCCCTGGTCACCGGCGCCAATCGAGGCCTGGGCCTGGGCATCGCGCTGGCGCTGGCGCGCGCGGGAGCGGACGTCGCCTGCCTCGCCAGCGGGTCTTCGCACGACACCGTGCAGCAGTTGCGCGGCCTGGGCCGGCGCGCGCATGCGATCCAGGCCGATCTGTCCAGTCTGGAGCCGATCGAGCGCATCGTCGGCGACACGGTCGAGGCCTTGGGCGCGATCGACATCCTGGTCAACAATGCCGGCCTGATCCGGCGCGCGGACGCGATCGACTTCAGCGAGGACGATTGGGACGCGGTGATGAACGTCAACCTCAAGAGCGCGTTCTTCCTCGCCCAGGCCGCGGGCCGGCGCATGCTCGCGCAGGGACGTGGCAAGATCGTCAACATCGCATCGATGCTGTCGTTCCAGGGCGGCATCCGGGTGCCGTCCTACACCGCGAGCAAATCCGGCCTGGCCGGCATCACCCGCTTGCTGGCCAACGAATGGGCCGGCAAGGGCGTGAACGTCAACGCGATCGCGCCGGGCTACATGAGCACGGACAACACCGCGCAACTGCGCGCGGACGAAACGCGCAACCGCGACATCCTGGCGCGCATTCCGGCCGGGCGCTGGGGCGAGCCTTCGGACCTGGGCGGGGCGGCGGTGTTTCTTTCCAGCCGCGCGTCGGATTACGTCAACGGCGTGGTGTTGCCGGTGGATGGGGGGTGGCTGGCGCGTTGAGTCGGGACGCAGCAATCATCGGCCCGAATACGATCCGCCATCAGCGCGGATCTTTCACGCCCTGATCGCTGCCGCGTCCCAAGCGCCGCGCCAACTGCCAGTCGTACAACGACGGCACCTCCAGCACCGGCGCGTTGATCATTTCGGCATACGGCCTGGGCCGGTAATCGATGTCGTACTCGCGATTGCCCGACACCCCGACCACGCGCGCATCCGGCCCTTCGTCCAGACCGGTCAACAGCACGCGCTCGCCGGGCGCGGCGCCGGACTGCACCAGCACGCGGATATTCCAATCGGTGTTGTAACGGCCGTGGCCCGGCTGCCAATACGGCGCGCCGCTGCCGTCCCACAGCGGATAGCTCAGCACGCCGTCGATCTTGCGCGGCACGATGTACAGCGTCACATCGTCGAACAGATTCTGATGGTTCGCGCCGGCATGCTGGTCCAGCACCGGGTGATCCCAGACCGTCGCGCGCTGGAACACCGAGCGTGTGCACTGGGTGTTGAAGCTCAGCGAATGTCGCACGTGGTTGAGTACTTGCAATTGCGTTGCCAGCACGTTGTGCACGCTGCCCAGCTGCACGCCGTAATGGGCGATGCGGTTGCCGTCGGTGCGGATGTTGCGCAGGGTCAGGTTGGCGCTGTCGTAGGTGATGATGCCGCTGTCGGCGTTGGCCACGCGCACTGAATCGACCCAGCCGTTGAACACATCGTGCAGGAAGATGCCGTTCCAGCCTTCTTCCAGGTGATGGCCGAAACTCTGGCCCTCGGGAAACACGATCGCCAGATCGCGCACGCCGATTTCCTGCAGGCCGTGCCAGGGCGCGATATCGGCCGGCAGGTCGGCGCCGATGGGATGCATCAGCGGATCGGCGATGCGGATGCCGCCGTCGCGCGCGGACAACACTTGCGTGGTCTGCACCACTACAGCGCGGTTCGGGTCTTCGAAATGGCGCGAGCCGACTTTGCTGATATCGGCGCCATACAACTCGTGCAGCAACGCGCTGGCCTTACCTTGCCTGGAGTACCAGCGCAGGCTGATCACGTCGCCCGGCGCCAGTTTGGCGCCGGACGCGATCGCCACGTCCTGTTCGCCGGCCTGGCCCGAAATCGCCGCCACCGCATCCGGCGCCGCCGAGTTTTCGTCCGGCTCCAGCCTGGAACTCGCGCCGGGCGCCTCGGTCCAGATGAAGCCGCCGCTCCAGCTGTATTCGGAGAAGCGCTCGTCAATGTTCTCGTCGCGATCGATCTGGCGTTTGTTGTTCGCCCGCAGGTATTCGCGCAGGCCGTCGAGCCGATCGGATTTGTCCACCATCCGCAGCGGCCGGGTGAAATACAGCTGCGTGCCGCCGGCGCCCTGCCCCGCGCCTTCGATGGCGATATGGCTGCGGCGGATCATCAGCACTTCGCTGAGCACGTAACGGCCCGCGCCGAAGCGCAGCGTCACCGGCCCTTTGACCTGATGCGCGGCGTCCAGCGCCTTGAGCACTGCCTTGCTGTCGTCGATCTCATCGTCGGGCCTGGCGCCGTAGTCGCCGACATCGATCGTCTTGCCCATGCGGGTCGGCAACGGCAGCGCGCCGAAGCCGTAGCCGGCATAGGAGAAGTCCGGCAGCAGCGTGGCCCGCGCCACCGCCGGATCGAACAGGATCTTCGGCGCGCGATCGCCGGCCGCCGCGGATGCGGCGGCCAAGGCGAGCAACAAGGGCAGGCAACGAAGTCGGTTTCGCATGGGTCGAACTCCGCTCAGAACTTGGCGCTCACGCCGATCGAGAAACGACGCTCCGACAGCGCATAGCTGTTCAGCGCGATCGGGCCGATACCGCTGTATTCCACCGTCGCCGAATCCTTGGGCATCAGATTGGAACCGATGAACTGCACGCTGAAGCGGTCGCTGAGCTTCCATCCCAGTTGCAGATCCAGTTGCGAGATGCCGGCGACGAAATTCGGCCGGCCCTCGGTGAAGGAGAATGCCGCTTTGTCGCGCTTGTTGTAAGCCAGTCGCGCGGAGAACCGGCCTTTCTCGTACAAGCCGATCAGGTTGAAGCTGTTCTTGGACACGCCGACCATCGGCTGGCCGAGGTTGTCCTTGGCGTCGGAATAGGTGTAGTTGGCGATCAGGCCCAAGCCGTCGAACGGCGCCGGCAGCTTGTCGAAAAACGTCTGTAAACCGGCTTCGAATCCCTTGACCTTGCCGTCGCCGATGTTGGCCGGGCGGGTGTAGGGAATCGGGCCGAGATCCTCGAAGCCAGGGAACGCCTGCAGCACGGTCTGCTGCGCGATCAGGTCCTTGACGTCCTTGTAGAACATCGCGAACGACAACAGGCCTTCGCTGCTGAAGTAATACTCCATGCTCACGTCGGCCTGCATCGCCACGGTCGGCTCCAGCGAGGCGTTGCCGCCGGTGGCCGAGCGATTGGTCTGGTTGACGAAGATCGACGGCGCCAGCTCGGCGATACCGGCCTGCTGCATGGTCTTGCTCAGGGCGAAGCGCAGCAGCAGGTCCTGGCTGGGATAGAACACGATGTTCGCGCTCGGCAGCACGTTGCGATAACTGTTCTTGTCGTTGACCGGAATCAGCGCGGCCTGGCTCGACACCTGCAGGAAGGTATCCACGTCCAGCCTGGTATCGATCACGCGCACGCCGGCATTGGCGCGGTACGGCCAGGTCCCGGCCTCGCCTTCGAACTCGGCCATCACATAGGCGGCGGTGGATTTCTCCGTGAGATCGTAGTCGCGCGCCGAATTGGGCTGCAGCGGGTAGCCGCCGACTCGTTGCAGGATCCAGCCGCTGTCGGCCACCGTGGCAAGGAAATTGCGCGGAAAACTGCCGTCGATGTCGGACAGGAAGCCGTTGCCGGTAGTGGTCAGGAACGGCAGGATCTCGGCCGGGTCCGGCGCCAGCTGGGTGCGTGTGGCGACCGAGGTCGCGCCCAGTTCGCGCGCGCGCACGCCGAAATACAGATTGCGCAGATCGCCCCAGTCGGCGATGAAGCGCACATCGAACTTGCCCACGGTTTCGTCGAGCTTGCCCTTCAAGCGATTGGCGCGCACTTGCACCGCGCGGTAGTTGGCCGGGTTGGCCGGATCGAACGTGCCCAGGTCCAGGCTCGGCACCTTGCCGGCGCGATAGTCGAAACGCCCCGGGATATTGCGGTTGATGCTGTCCAGGGTGATCTGTTCGATGGTCTGATCCAGATTGCCTTCGCTGTAGCTCAGATCGGCATCGAAGGTCACGCGCTCGCCGCGCCAGTTGGCCGACAAGGCGCCGATGAAACTGTCGGTGGGCTCTTTGCGATGCAGGCCGGCCTGCTGCAAGGTGCCGGTGGAATCGCCGGCCACGATCACGTTGTCCTGGAACACCGCATTGGACACCGGCTTGCCGGCGTAGCGCCAGGCGATGAAGTTCTGCCGGCGGTCGGTCTTCATTTCCGAGTACATGAATTCCGACTTCAAGGTCAGCTGGTCGGTCGCCTTGAACTCGGCCTCGAACGTCACCCCGCCGCGGGTGCGGTCGGTGGAGAACTGCTCGTAGTGGATGCGGTCGCCGCTGACATCGCGCACGCCGTCGCGGTTGAGGTCGAAGGCGGTGTTGAAGAAGTCGTTGCGCTCGAAGGCCTGGATGGTCGAGGTGTGTTCGACGTAATCCACGCCGAGCAGAAAGCCCAGGCGGCGATCGAGAAACTGGCGCGCGAACAAGCCCGACAGCGCCGGTTCGATCTTGTCCGAGCCTTCGGAATAGGTTTGCTTCGCGCGGGCGAGAAACACCGGCTCCTTGTAGTCCAGCGGATCGGGCGTGACCAGATTGACCGAACCGCCCAGGCCGCCCTCGACCTGCATGGCGGTGGGCGATTTGCGCACCTCCAGCCGGCCGAACAAGCCCGAAGGCACGGTATCCAGGCCGGAGTTGCGGCCCAGTTGCTCGTTTTCCGGCGGCGACAACTTGGCCGACCAGCCCAGCAGCGTGCGCCCGTCCACTTCCACCCGCACCTGCGGCAGGCCGCGGATCGACACCGACTGGCCTTCGCCGAACACGCGCGTGATCTGCACGCCGGTCACGCGCTGCAGCGCCTCGGCGACGTTGTCGTCCGGCAGCTTGCCCACGTCTTCGGCGGTGATGATGTCCAGCACCTGCGAGGCGTCTTTCTTCAACTCGGCCGCTTTCTGCAGCGACGGACGGATGCCGACCACCTGCACCGCCTCCAGGCTGGTGGCGTCCTTCTCCGGCGCCGGCACCGACGCCGGCTCCTGCGCGGACACCGCCAGGGCGCTGCATTGCAGGGCCCACCCGATCGCCAGCGCCAAAATGGACACCGGTGTCTTTTTTTGCGTACTGCGCGTCTGCATGGCTTCCCCTCCTGAGGGCGCATGGCCGCTATCCGACGGCTAATAGACTGATTCTTATGGCTTTAATCGCCGCAGGGTGGCCCCTGAACGCAAAATGACACCGTTGGCCAAAAAACGCTAACAGACATCGCAGTGCAGCAACAACAGGCCCTTTACCGAGGCAAAGGCTTGTCCTGTGGACATTTCGGCGACGCCACGCGCGCCATTCGCGTGAGGCTGCGGCGGCGGTCGCGCGACGCCAGCCCAACACCGACAAGCACTTCGGCCGGCACGAGGCTTCACGTCGATGCCTGCGTGCGCTCCGGTGAGACCGTCCCGGTCCGGAGCCACCGCGCGTCCGGCGACGATGCCTGTTCGACCGACGCGATGACGTTCGCGTCGTCGCATTGCGCGAAACTCACCCAGCCCGGCATCGGTGCGATGGCTGCGCCGACTTCGCGCGTGGGACGCTTCGTCTTTCTCGATCCGGCAACGCAGCGCAAACACGGGAAGCCGCACCGCGCCGCCATGACCCGCGGCATGACACTTGCGTGATAGAACAGCGATCCCTCGCCATCAGGGAGCACGAATCATGGTCCACATTTCATTGCTGGGTATTCCGAACGACGACAACTCGTCCTTCACCCGCGGCCCGGCCGAAGCGCCGGCGCTGATCCGGCGCGAATTGCACAGCGACGCCTATAGCAGCTGGAGCGAGACCGGTGTGGATATCGGCGCGCAGGGGCTGCTCGTGGATCACGGCGATATCCGCTTCGACGGCGCCGCCGATGCCTGGGAGTTGATCGAACAGCACGTGGCGCAGGCGCTGGACGCGGGCCATCCCTTGATCAGCCTGGGCGGCGATCACGCCATCACCCATCCGATCATGCGCGCGGTGCGCCGCCGCCATCGGCGCCTGACGATCCTGCATATCGACGCGCACCCGGACATCTACCACGCCTACCAGGGCAATCCGCGTTCGCACACTTCGCCGTTCGCGCGGATCATGGAAGAACAACTGGCCGACCGGCTGATCCAGGTCGGGCTGCGCACGATCAACGATCACCATCGCGAGCAGTTCCAACGCTTCGGCGTGGAAGTGATAGAAGCCGGGCGCTATGCCGACAGCCTCAAGCTCAAGATCGACACGCCGGTGTATCTGTCGGTGGACATCGACGCGCTGGACCCGGCCTATGCGCCGGGCGTGTCGCATCGCGAGCCGGGCGGCTTGTCGGTGCGGCAGGTGATCGATCTGATCCAACGCATCGATCAGCCGATCGTCGCGGCCGATATCGTCGAGTACAACCCGCGCCGCGACGTGTCCGAGCTGACCGCGACCGTGGCCGCCAAGCTGCTGAAGGAAATCGCCGGGATGATGGTGAAAACGGCGACGCCGGCCGCGTAAGCCGGCGCCGCCGCGGCGCGGCGACGCTCACGCAGCGACATCACTTGTCGAGCAGATTGTCGGTATTGGCCGCGTTGTTGATGATGTTGGAGAACGGCAGCAGCTGATTGACGAAGCGATTCCAGCGGGTCACGCCGGCCGGCCCGACGAACACCACATCGCCGGCGCGCACCGGGAACTGGCTGGCCAGCGCATACGACGCCGGCGACTTGGCGTTGAGGTGATAGATCATCGCCGGCTCCTTGCGCATGTCTTCCACGCCGCGGATCACGTAGACCGCTTCGCCCTTGGCGGTCAGCGGATTGAGTCCGCCGGCGCGGCCCAGCGCCTGGGTCAGGGTCATGTCAGTGGTCTTGAAGGTCAGCGCCTGCGGGCGCATGACTTCGCCGACCACATAGACTTCCTTGCGATCGTTGTACGGCATGTACAGATGATCGCCGGCCTTCAGGTAAATATCCTTCGCCACCGATTCGCCGCGATTGAGCCCGTCCAGATCCAGGTGGTACTGCTTGTCGCCGCGGGTCAGCACGAATCCGGACAGGTCCGCGCGGATCGGGTCCACCGTCGCCGCGCCGATCGCCTGCGCCAGGGTCAACGGCGTCGCGGTGATCGACTGGCGGTCGGTCTTGACGAACGCGCCCTGCAAGGTCACGCGCTGGCTGCCGTAATCGATGATGCTCAGATCGACCTGCGGGCTTTCGACGAAGCGCGAAATCTTGTCGGTGAGCAGCGTGCGCAATTCTTCGATGGTCAAGCCTTCCGCGCGCACCACGCCGACATACGGATAGAACAGCGTGCCGTCGGGCCGCACCATGCGCCCGTTCGCGGCCGCCTGCTGCTGCGTGCCGGCCGGCGAAGTCAGCTCCGGGTGATCCCAGATGGTGATGTACAGCGTGTCGCCGCGGCCGATGCGGTAGGAGTCGGGCTGATACGCCATCAGCTCGGCCGGCAACGCGATCTGGCTGCGATGCTCGGTAGACAGAAATTCCGGCGTGATCGAGACCATCTTGATATGGCCGTCGTCGGCGACGCCGCTGCGCACGAACTGACTCGGCGAAATGTATTGGCCCGGCGCCAACATGCAGCCCGGGAGTCCGACGATGGCGGCGACGGCCAGCGCGCGCGAAAACTTGCTCATGGTGTCGTCTCTAAATCGCGAACGCGGATGAGGCCGGGCGCCTGTGCGGGCCGATGCCGGACGCATGCGGACACGGCACGACTTCGCCATTGCGCGCCGCTGAATAAGGATGAGTGCCGACCGCTGACGCCGGACGAACAAGATACGGTTGGCGCATGAATCCTCAGTAGATTACGTCGTTACTGGTGCTGCCCCCGTGCAAAAAGTATAGCCAGCGCGGACGCGTTCTTGTTCATACACATGGAACCGCATCACGTTTTTCGGCATCCGATGCATTCTGGATACAGCTCACGTTAGGTAACCGCATGCGTCGGGCAACATATCTTTAACGAATAAGTCCAGTCGCGTTCGCAATGTGCAATGCGTCAACGAGTGATGCACGTCACGGGTTGAGGGATGCGTTCTCTATTCATGTTGACCCTGTAATGTGCAGCTCTTACATTCGCGGCCGTTGCGTTCGAGCCACGCTTCGTGCGTCTCATGATGCGCGGTCGCTTAAAATCTGAGGCATCGAGCGTGTGTTCAAACGAGTTTTGATGGTATGCGTAGGCAACATCTGCCGCAGTCCGACCGCGGAAATGTTGCTGCGCCATGAGTTGCAAGGTCGGGATGTCACCGTAGAATCCGCCGGTCTTGGCGCATTGGCGGGTCATCCGATCGACGCTACAGCACAGGCTGTGCTGGAAGGACATGGATTGAGTGGGCAATCCCATGTCGCGAGACAGATCGACCGCGCGATGATCGATGCGGCCGATCTGATACTGACGATGGAGCCATGGCAGATCGATGCCGTGCTCCGCATTTCCCCACATGCGCGAGGCAAGACCTATCTACTAGGCAAATGGCTGGACAACACCAGCATTCCGGATCCATACCGGCAATCGCGCAACGCGTTCGAACAGGCCTATCAGCTGATCAGCTCGGGGGTGAGCAGCTGGAGGGCCTATCTGTGATGCGGCCCGTTCCCTTTTTTTCAGGTTCTCTCCTCCATGTCGGCAGCCCCCACGACGCCCGGTCCGTACCAGGACAGAAGCAACGATGAGATAGACCTGGCCGCGCTGCTGGGTACGTTGCTCGATCACAAATGGTTGATCGTCGCCGTCACTTCGATCGGTTTCGTGCTCGCCGTCGCTTATGCGCTGCTCGCCTCGCCGGTGTACCAGGCCAATGCGATGGTGCAGGTGGAGTCCAACGCGCCGACCCTGCCCGGCCTGACCGCGGTCACCCAGGCGCTGACCGATTCGGCGCCGCAGGCGGTGACCGAAATCGCGCTGCTGACTTCGCGCTCGGTGGTCGGCAAGGCGGTGCAGGACCTCAAGCTGGACGTGCAGATCGAACCGGTCCGCTTCGTGCTGATCGGCGGTCTGATGGCGCGCCGCTATCAGCCGACCCGCCCGGGCGACGTGGCTTCGCCGTGGCTGGGCCTCAACAGCTACGGCTGGGGCGGCGAAAGCCTGCACGTGGCGCAGCTAACGGTCACCGACGAACTGGTCGCCAAGCCGCTGACCCTGGTCGTCGGCGAGGCCGGCACCTACCGCCTGTACGACGAAGACGACACCCAGTTGCTCAGCGGCAAGGTCGGCGAAACCGCCACCGGCGGCGGCGTCAGCCTGCAGGTCAAGGACATCGCCGCCAATCCGGGCATGCGCTTCGAGATCACTCAGCTCTCGCGCCTGGCGATCATCACCGCGCTGCAGAACAACCTGATCGCCACGGAAAAAGCGAAGGACTCCGGCATCCTGCAGCTGAGCTACCAGCTCGGCGATCCGGACCTGGCCGCGCAGACGCTCGATGCGATCACCCGCCAGTACACCAAGCAAAACGTCGAACGCAATTCCGCCGAAGCCGCCAACAGCCTGAAGTTCGTCAACGGGCAGTTGCCCAAGACGCGGCGCGATCTGGAAAAGGCCGAGCACGCGCTGGCCAAGTACCAGGAGCAGGCGCACACGGTCGATATCACCCTGGACGCGCAATCGCTGCTCGACCAGATCGTGGCGCTGGACACCAGCATCTCGCAGTTGAAGATGCAGCAGGCCGAAGTCAGCCGCCGCTTCACACCGCAGCATCCGGCCTACAAGGCCCTGATGTCGCAGCTGGGCGAACTGGAATCGCGCAAGCAGCAGATCAACGACCGCATCAGCGTGCTGCCGCAGACCCAGCAGGAATTGCTGGGCCTGACCCGCGAAGTGCAGGTCAGCACGCTCACCTACACCAATCTGCTCAATCAGGCGCAGCAGCTGGATATCGCCCGCGCCGGCACGGTCGGCAACGCCCGCATCGTCGATAAGTCGGTGGTGGACATCAGCCAGCCGGTCAAGCCCAAGCGCCTGCTGATCGTGATGATCGGCACCTTCGTCGCCGGTTTCCTGGCGGTGGCCTGGGTGTTCCTGCGCCAGATGCTCAGCCGCGGCGTCGAGGACGTGAAGGAAATCGAGCAGCTCGGCCTGCCGATCTACGCTTCGATTCCGATGAGCGACTTCCAGCGCGGTCACCAGAAGCTGGGCCGCAAGCTGCAGAGCAACGGCACGCGCCTGGACAAGCCGCATCTGCTCGCGCTCGACGCGCCCAACGATCTGGCGATCGAAGCCATGCGCAGCCTGCGTACCGCGCTGCACTTCGCCCGCATGGAAGCGAACAACAACATCCTGATGGTGTGCGGCGCCAGCCCCGGCGCCGGCAAGACCTTCGTGTCCACCAACCTGGCCGCGGTGATCGCGCAGGGCGGACAGCGCGTGCTGCTGATCGACGGCGACCTGCGCCGCAGCACATTGCACAAGGTGCTGGGCCAGGACCCGCACAACGGTCTGTCGGATTTGCTGATCGGCCGCATCGACGTGAAGACCGCCACCCGCGCCACCGCCATTCCCGGCCTGGACTTCATTCCGCGCGGCGAAGCGCCGCCCAATCCGTCCGAACTGCTGATGCGCCCGAACCTGGGCGTGCTGCTGAAGATGGCCTCGCAGCAATACGACCTGGTCATCATCGATACGCCGCCGATCCTCGCGGTGACCGATGCGGCGATCATCGGCCGCCACGCCGCCACCAGCATCATGGTGGTGCGCTTCGGCCTGAATCCGCCCAAGGAACTGTCGATGGCGATTCAGCGTTTCGAACAAAACGGCATCGACCTCAAGGGCGCGGTATTCAACGCTGTCGAACGCCGTCACGACACTAACTACGCATACGGTTATGAATACCGGGCGACGCCGGAGAAGTGATGGCGCGGGAAATTATTACGATTTCAATCGCAACTATTGCACGCCCTGCCCGCTGTTTTGTTTTCGCTCATGTTCCCGAACGCGAAATTCCGCGGAACGCGGGAAAATGCAGTGAGAAATGGTGATTCCTGAAGCAACCGAGCTGCCCGTCGCCATTACGATGCGATGTACCGCAATGATCATTTTGACGTAAGAAATTCTTATATGTGTCGCATGTGAACGAGCAGCACGCTTCCGTAACGAGCACAAACAAACGAACTACTAGCGCACAGTATTTAGCAACTGAACAGTGGCACGATTCCGCCCGCTGCTGGCCCGGACGCAAACGCTTCCAGGCCGGCGCGGGCGAACAACGAATCGTGCATCGACACCGAAGCAGATCTATCGATTCAACGTGATCGCGCGCCGCCGATACATCGCAACAACGGCGCGCAAGAATCGCGAAGCAAGAAAACAGGATTGACCGAAGGGGGCGGTCGTCGGATGGGTCTACCGAAGACTTTCCTTGGATACAACGGTCATGATGAAAGAACAGTTCGTCATCGCGTGCGCCCTGACGTTCGTGGTCACCAGCATCGCGATGTACGCGATGTACCCGGTCGCCGGGCAGCTAGGTCTGATCGACCGGCCGAACGCGCGCAAACAGCATAAGGGCCACATTCCCGTCATCGGCGGGATCAGCTTCTTTCTCGGCCTGCTCGCCGGCGCCCTCTACCTGGGCCTGGCCGATCGCTTCGCGGTCTGCCTGATCGCCACCTCCAGCCTGATCGTGGTCACCGGCGCGATCGACGACGCGAAAGACCTCAGCGTGCGCGCGCGGCTGCTGATCCAGACCATCGCGGTCGGCGTGATGATTTCCGGCAGCGGCGTCTACCTCAACGACCTGGGCAATCTGTTCGGCACCGGTGCGATCCACCTGGGCTGGATCGGCGTTCCGGTCACGGTGATCGCGGTGGTCGGCCTGATCAACGCCTTCAACATGCTCGACGGCATCGACGGCCTCGCCGGCAGCATGGCGATGGTCGGCATCGGCGCGATCTTCCTGTTCGACAACGGCGGCGTGCTGTCCAAGGGTGCGCTGCCCTTGATGCTGCTGCTGTTCGTCGCGCTGGTTCCGTACCTGTTCGTCAACCTGGGCGGGATGAACGAGCGCAAGATCTTCATGGGCGACGCCGGCAGCATGCTGATCGGTTACCTCACCGCGTGGAGCCTGATCTACCTGAGCCAGCGCGGCGCGACGCGCATCGACGCGGCCGAAGCGCTGTGGTGCATCGCCCTGCCGGTGTTCGAGACGCTCACCGTCATGTACCGCCGGGTCAGCAAGGGTCTGTCGCCGTTCAAGCCCGACCGCCAGCATCTGCACTACATCCTGCTCGATCACCAGCGCTCGCCCAAGGCCGCGCTGATGACCATCGTCGGCATCGCCTGCGCGCTCACCGCGGTGGGTTACGCGCTGCGCGATCTGCCGGTCGTGGTCGGCCTGCTCGCGTTCTTCTTCGCCATGGCCGTCTACTCGCTGGCGCTGGCACACGGCGACAAGCTCAAGCGCCTGCGCGGCATGTCGGGCGGATCGGACACGCCGGAACTGGCGTTCGCGCCGGAAGGCTCGGTGCCGCTGAAGACCACGCCGGCGCCGGCCACCGCTTATGCGCGCAACAACCTCGCCGGCGAATTCGCCTCGCATCCGCTATCCACGCCGGCCAACGTGGCGATGTCGCAGCCCTCGCGCGCGATCAAGACCCTGTGCGTGTTCGGCACCCGTCCGGAGGCGATCAAGATGGCGCCGCTGGCGAAGATGCTGGCGCAAGACCCTCGCTTCGACGCGCGCGTGTGCGTGACCGGCCAGCACCGGCAGATGCTGGACCAGGTTCTAAACCTGTTCGACCTGCAGCCGGACTTCGATCTCAACATCATGAAGCCCAAGCAGGACCTCACCGACGTCACCACCGCGATCCTGACCGGCATGAAGCAGGTGCTGTCCGAGCTCAAGCCCGACGTGGTGCTGGTGCACGGCGATACCTCGACCACCATGGCGACCACGCTGGCCGCGTACTACCAGCAGATTCCGGTGGCGCACGTCGAAGCCGGCCTGCGTACCGGCAACCTGTATTCGCCGTGGCCGGAAGAAGCCAACCGCAAGCTCACCGGCGCGCTGGCGGCGATGCATTTCGCGCCGACCACGCTGTCGAGCCAGAACCTGCTCGACGAAGGCATTCCGACCGAGCGCATCGCCGTCACCGGCAACACCGTGATCGACGCGCTCAAGGAAGTGCTGGTGCGCATCGACCGCACGCCGGCGCTGCGCAACGAAGTCGCCTCGCAATTCAGCTTCCTCGATCCGCAGCGGCGCATCGTGCTGGTCACCGGCCATCGCCGCGAAAGCTTCGGCGGCGGTTTCGAGCGCATCTGCCACGCGTTGCGCGACGCCGCGCTGCGCCATCCGGACGTCGATATCGTCTATCCGATGCACCTCAACCCGCAGGTGCGCGAGCCGGTCAACCGCCTGCTCACCGGCATCACCAACGTCCATCTGATCGAGCCGCTGGATTACCTGCCCTTCGTCTACCTGATGAACAAGGCCTACATCATCCTCACCGATTCGGGCGGCATCCAGGAAGAAGCGCCTTCGCTGGGCAAGCCGGTGCTGGTGATGCGCGACACCACCGAGCGGCCCGAAGCGGTCGCCGCCGGCACTGTGAAGCTGGTCGGCACCGATCGCCAGCTGATCGCCGACGGCATCACCGAACTGCTGACCGATCGCAAGGCTTATGAGGCGATGAGTTTCGCCCACAACCCTTACGGCGACGGTCTGGCCTGTCAGCGCATCGTCGAGGCCCTGGCCAGTTTCAACCGCGAAGATTCGCTGCTCGCTGCCTGAGTTTTCGCGTCGCCGCCACGCCCGCGCCCTTGGGTGCGGGCGTAGCGCGTTCACCCCACACCCTTGAGCGCAACACCCTCCCCGCACGGAGGATCACTGGAGTCTTTATGAGTTTCGACACCGTCTCGGTCATCGGCCTGGGTTACATCGGCCTCCCCACCGCCGCCGCTTTCGCCGCCGTGCGCAAGCAGGTCATCGGCATCGACGTGAACCGGAATATCGTCGATACGATCAACCGCGGCGAGATCCACATCGTCGAGCCCGATCTCGACGTGGCGGTGCGCGCGGCGGTCTCGGGCGGTTACCTGCGCGCCTCGATCCAGCCCGAATCGGCCGACGCCTATCTGATCGCGGTGCCCACGCCGTTCAAGAACGACCACGAGCCGGACCTGCGCTACATCGAAGCCGCCGCCAAGGCGCTGGCGCCGGTGCTGCGCAAGGGCGATCTGGTGGTGCTTGAATCCACCTCGCCGGTCGGCGCGACCGAGCAGCTGGCGCAGTGGCTGGCCGAAGCGCGTTCGGACCTGAGTTTCCCGCAGGACGCCGGCGAAGACGCCGACGTCAACGTCGCCCACTGCCCCGAGCGCGTGCTGCCGGGCCATGTGATGCGCGAGCTGATCGAGAACGACCGCGTCATCGGCGGCATGACCCCGCGCTGCTCGGCGCGCGCCTGCGAGCTGTACAAGAGCTTCGTGCGCGGCGAGTGCATCGTCACCAACGCGCGCACCGCCGAGATGTGCAAGCTGACCGAGAACGCGTTCCGCGACGTCAACATCGCCTTCGCCAACGAGCTGTCGATCATCTGCGACAAGCTCGGCATCAACGTGTGGGATCTGGTACAGCTGGCCAACCGCCATCCGCGCGTCAACATCCTGCAGCCCGGCCCCGGCGTCGGCGGCCACTGCATCGCGGTGGACCCGTGGTTCATCGTCGACAGCGCGCCGGAAGAAGCGCGACTGATCCGCACCGCGCGCGAAGTCAACAACAGCAAGCCGCGCTGGGTGATGGACAAGGTCGATGCCGCCATCGCCGAAGCCAAGGCCGACGGCAAGCAGGACAAGGACCTGACCATCGCCGTGTTCGGCCTGTCGTTCAAGCCCGACATCGACGACCTGCGCGAAAGCCCCGCGCTCGACATCGCCATCGAACTGGCCGCGCGCCACCCGGGCAAGGTGCTCGCGGTCGAGCCGCACATCGACGCCCTGCCGGAGAAGCTCAAATCGCCGAACCTGATCCTGGTGGACTTCCCCACCGCCAGCGCGCAAGCCGACATCGGCCTGTTGCTGGTCGATCACAAGCCGTTCCGGGAACAGGCCGCGCCCACGCACCTGCGCCTGGTCGATACCAAGGGCATCTGGGTCTGAGCCGCTTGGGCTCGGACGGAACGCCGGCGCCATGATCCGACGACTGATCACCACCGCCAGTCTCTCGGCCGTGAGCGCCATGGCCTCGCGCGGGGCGATCTTCGCCGGTGTGCTGCTGGTCGCCGGTTTGCTGGGGCCGCAGGCGTTCGGCCAGTTCACCCTGATCCAGACCACGGCGCTGTTGTTCACCACGTTCTGCGCGCTCAGCCTGGGGCAGATGGCGACCAAGATCGTCGCCGAAGCCCTGCAGGGTTCGCGCGAGCGCATGGCGGTGGCGTGGTCGGTGTCGTACGGCTCGGCGTTTTTGATCTCGCTGGTGTTCGCGGTGGCGATCGTGGCGCTGTCGCCGCTGGTGGCGCGCTACGTCGGACACGACCCCACGCTCACACCGGTGTACGCCAGCTCCAGCCTGCTGGTGTTGGCGGGATTTCTCACCGCGATCCAGAACGGCGTCGCCCTGGCCGTGGGCCGGGTCAAGGAACAGGCCTGGGCCAATCTGCTCAGCGCGCCTATCGCCTTCGCGATCATGGTGCTGGCGGCGTCTCAGCGCGATCTGCATTGGGCGATGTACGGCTACATCGCCTCGCAGATGGTGATCGCCGTCGGCCAGGAACGCAGCCTGCGCCGCTACCGCCGCGAACACGGCCTGAAGTTGTCGCTGCGCGCGACCACGCGCGCGGACTGGTCGGTGCTGTGGCGGCTCGGCCTGCCCTCGTCGCTGGCGGGACTGCTGACCGTGCCCGCGATGTGGCTGGTGATGGTGATGCTCTCGCACACCGCCGACGGCGCCACCGACCTGGGTCATTTCGCTCTCGGCAATCAGGCCCGTTCGATCCTGCTGTTCGGCATCGGCGTGGTCGCCAACGCGGCGCTGCCGATGCTGTCCTCGGCCCTGGCCCAGGGCGATCGCCATGGCGCCTCGACGGTGCTGCGCCATTCGATGGCGCTGCTGCTGGCGATCACCGGCAGCATCGCCCTGCTGGCCGCGCTGGCGGCGCCGCCGCTGATCCGCGCGCTGGCCCCGGCCTACGCCGGCTCGGTGGAGCCGCTGCAGTGGCTGCTGGCCTCGGTGGTGGCGACCGCGCCGACCACGATCCTGATGCGCAAGGCCACCGCCGACGGCCGCCCGTCGATCCTGCTGTACGGCAACGCGGTGTTCTGCGTGGTCCTGCTCGCCACCGCCGCGGTCGCCCTGCACATGCACGGCGGCGCGACCGGGCTTGCGTTCGCGTACTTCCTCGCCTCGCTGCTGCAGCTGCTGACTTTCGCCCTGTTCAACCGAAACGAGCTGCGCTGGAAGGCGCTGGCCCGGAGCAATTCATGAGCGTCGCCCGTCTGTTGAAGAAAACCGTGGTCCTGGGTGCGATCCGCATCGGCTGGCTGATCAAGCCGGGCCTGGTCACGCGTCTGTACACCTGGTATTTGAAGTCGGAGGGCGCGCGCATCGACGGCCTGCCCAATTACCTGTCGGCCAAGATCTGGTTCGACGGCACCGACTACTCGCTGATCACCCTCGGCGAGGGCTGCACGATTTCCAGCAACGTGCGCATCCTGACCCACGACGCGGCGATCAACACCGTCGCGAAGGAACTCGGGCTGTTTTTCGATCCGCCGGAAATCCGCGTCAAGGCGATATCGATCGGCCGCTACAGCTTCGTCGGCACCGGTTCGATCATCATGCCCGGCGCCGACATCGGCGCGGGTTGCATCATCGGCGCCGGCAGCGTCGTGCGCGGCACGATTCCGCCGCTGAGCATCGTCGTCGGCAGCCCCGGTCAGGTGGTCGGCTCGGTCAGCGACTACGTCGGCAAGCTGTATCCCGACCGGCTGCGCGAAGGCTGAGGCGCCGGCATGTCCGCCCTGTCCAAGACCTGCTACGTGTTCGCGCGCACTTTGTCCGCGTTCGGCCTGCCCGGCCTGCGCGGGCTGCGCACGCGCGTGTACCGCTGGCATTTCCGCGCTGAACGCATGAGCGTGTCGGACCGGGTGATGGTGGTCGCCGCGCACCGCAGCGAGCACGCCGCGATCGCCTTCGGTCGCGGAGTCGAGCTGGGCGCCGATGCCTACATCGATTACTCCGGCGGGGTGCAGGTCGGCGATCACGTCGCCATTTCCGAAAGCGCGAAAATCTTCACGCACAACCACGTCGTGCGCCGCGGCCATGCCGACTGGCATCGCAATCCGATCGAGTTCTCGCCGCTGCGGATCGAGGACTTCGCCTGGGTCGGCGCCGGCGCGATCGTGCTGCCGCGGGTCAAGCGCATCGGCCGCGGCGCCATCGTCGGCGCCGGCGCGGTGCTGGCCGAGGACGTGCCGGATTTCGCCGTGTACGCCGGCAATCCGGCGCGCGAGATCTTCCGTCGCGACATCGACGGCGCGGGCTAGGAGGACGACGGCATGGCGATCCTCTACTTCGTGTTCTTCATCGGCCTGGTGATGCTGGCGTTCACGCGCATCGGCGGCCGGCTGGACCGTTTGTTCGTCAACCCGATCCTGGTCTTCATCCTCACCGTCGCCTTCATCTACGGCTTCATCCCGTGGCTGAAGGATCTGCATCAGGTCCAGACCTACCCGTTCTACTACTCCTTCGACGCCAAACTGGCGGCGCTGATGTTCTCGCTGGTGTTCTGCCTGTCCGGCATCGGCGGCTACGCCTTCAACGGCGGCCTGAGCCGGCCGGTGCTGCCGCAGGTGCGCAGCCTGACCCGGCGCGAGCGCCGCCGCGTGCTGGTGCTGGTCGGGATTCCGGCGATGTGCGCGGTGATCTACCTGGCGCGCACGGTGGCCAGCTACGACCTGGCCGACTACATGAAGGACCGCATCATGATCCGCCGCGGCATGGGCCCGGCGGTGGTGCTGGCGTTCGCGGCGATCTGCTACTGCGCGATCCTGGTCACCAACTACCTCGCCTCGCGCCGCACCGACGGCCCGCCGCTGGCGCGCTGGCGCTTGCTGCCGATCGGCGGCGTGGTGCTGGTGGTGGCGGTGGCGTTCGTGGCGATGGGCAACCGCAACTTCGTCTTCATCCTGATCGCGATCCTGCTGCTGGCTTCGCTGTCTATCTACCGCGGCGAAATCGGCCGCGCACTGATGCTGCTGCCGCTGCTGCTGATCATCGCCCTGGGCCTGTCGGCCTGGGCCAAGGTGCGCACCACGCTCGACAGCGCCGACAGTTCCAGCGTCACCAGCGAAGGCCCGGTGCAGTTGCTGGTGTACGGCCTCAACGGCGCCTTCGGCAACGCCGAAAACCTGACCTGGCTTGCGCAGAACGACTCGCGCTGGGACTTCGTCTACGGCGAGACCGTGTTCGCCGCCGCGGTCAATCCGATCCCGCGCGCGCTGTGGCCGGACAAGCCCTTCGGCGGCGGTCCGGCGCTGCGCAACATGATCTATCCGGGCAGCTACACCCTGGAAGGCGAAAAACTCACCTCCTACACCACTGGCCTGCCGACCGAGGGCTACATGAACTTCGGTCTGTTGGGACTGATCGCGTTCGGCGCGATCAACGGCGCCTGCCTGGCCGGCATCCGCAAGGTCTATGCGCGCCGGCGCGTGGTCACGCCGGTCGGCGTGGTGATCTACAGCTTCTCGATCTTCATGTTCTCTTCCGGATTTCTCTACATGGAACTGCTCGGCGGCTGGAGCCGTTATTTCATCACCCTGCTGTTGCTGTACGCCGTCACCTGGGTCGGCAACCGCCCCATCCGCATGCGCGGAGCCATGGCATGAACGCGATCATCCTGGGACAAGGCAATCCCTATCTGAAGAATCCGTACCTGAGCAAGTTGTCGAAAGTGCTCGACAGTGCGCGCATCCCGTACGAATTCTGGATCTGGAGCCGCGACAAACAAAACGCCGACCTGCCCAAGGTCAAGGTGCTGCTGAGCTTCGGCTCGTGGGGCGGCGGCGCGGTCAACGCGCTGGGCTACGCGCTGTGGATGGCGTGGCTGACCGTGCGCGTGTTCTTCCAGCCGCGCGCCGGCGTGTATTTCTGCTCACGCCTGGACGCGGCGCTGCCGTGCGCCATCGTCGCCTCGCTGCGGCGCTGCCGGTTCGTGTTCCTGGATCGCGACAAGCTGTCGAAGAGCTACGCCTGGCCGGCGCCGGTCAAGCGCGCGATCGAAGCCATCGAACGCTTCATCGGCCGCAAGGCCTCGCTGCACGTGGTCCCGGGCGCCTCGCGCGCCGACGGCAACGACGGCGACAACGTGCGGATCGTGCGCAACACCCCGCACAGCGACGTGATCACCCGCGCGCGGCAGATGGCGGCGGCGCGGCCTTACCGCGACGGCCGCCTGCGGGTGCTCGTCAGCGGCCTGATCTCGCCCGAGCGCGGCGCGCGGATGATGCGCGAAGCGATGGAGGCCACCGCCGGCCGCATCGAGTTCGTCGGCGCCGGGCGCCTGCTCGGCGAGGACGCGCAAAGCCTGGCCCAGCAGATGGGCGCGAACTACCGCGGCATCGTCAGCAACGAAGACGCGCTGGCGATGCTGCTCAGCGCCGACGTGGTGCTGGCCTTCTACGATCCGGCGCTGGAGATCAACCGCCTGGCCGAGCCGAACAAATGGTTCGACTGCGCCGCGCTGGAAATCCCGTTCTTCACCAATCCCGGCCTGTCCACCTCCGCCCCGTTCGAACAGGCCCAGGCCTGTTTCCTGGTCGAGTACGGCGACGGCGCGCGGCTGGCGCAAGACCTGCTGCGCATCGACGCCGACCGCTCGCTGCTGGATCAGCGCCGCGAAGGCCTGCGGCAACTGCGCTACGAGGCCTGGGACACGGCGATGGCCCGCGTGGTCGCCGAATGCGCGCAGCTGCCGCCATGAACCTTGTCAATTCCATCGCAACACGCTCCGCGCTCCGTGCCTGAGCTCCCCTCCCCCGCATTCAACGCATCGGAACCGCCATGCAACAAGTCCTGCAAAACCTGCGCGACGGCAGCACTGAAGTCGCCGACGTCCCCGCTCCCGCGCTGCGCCGCGGGCATCTGCTGATTCGCAGCCACGTCACCCTGGTTTCGGCCGGCACCGAGCGCATGCTGGTCGAGTTCGGCAAGGCCAACATGCTGCAGAAGGCGCGGCAGCAACCGGACAAGGTGCGCATGGTGCTGGAGAAGATCCGCACCGACGGCCTGGCGCCGACGCTCGACGCGGTGCGCAGCAAGCTCGATCAACCGCTGGCGCTGGGCTATTGCAACGTCGGCACGGTGATCGGCATCGGCCCGGGCGTGACCGGGTTCGAACTCGGCGACCGCGTCGCTTCCAACGGCAAGCACGCCGAAGTGGTCGCGGTGCCGGTCAACCTGTGCGCGAAGATTCCGGACGAAGTGGACGACGAGTCCGCCGCGTTCACCGTGCTCAGTGCGATCGCGCTGCAAGGCATCCGTCTGGTCCAGCCCACCCTCGGCGAAACCGTGGTGGTCACCGGCCTGGGCCTGATCGGCCTGATCACCGTGCAGTTACTGCGCGCGCACGGCTGCCGCGTGCTCGGCATCGATTTCGATCCGGCCAAGCTCGCGCTGGCGCGCAGCTACGGCGCGCAGACCGTGGACCTGTCCAAGGGCGAAGATCCGCTGGCCGCCGCGCAGACCTTCTCGCGCGGCCGCGGCGTCGATGCGGTGTTGATCACCGCTTCGACCAAGAGCAACGAACCGGTCTCGCAGGCCGCGCACATGTGCCGCAAGCGCGGCCGCATCGTCCTGGTCGGCGTCACCGGCCTGGAACTGTCGCGCGCGGATTTCTACGAGAAAGAACTGTCGTTCCAGGTTTCGTGCTCGTACGGCCCGGGCCGTTACGACGCCTCTTACGAAGAACGCGGCAACGATTATCCGGTCGCGTTCGTGCGCTGGACCGAGCAACGCAACTTCGAAGCGGTGTTGGACATGATGGCCAGCCGCGCGGTCGATGCCAGCGCATTGGTCAGCCATCGCTACGGCATCGCCGATGCCGAACAGGCTTACAGCGTGCTCGGCGGCGGCGAACCCTCGCTGGGCATCATGCTCGACTATCGCCGCGGCGAAGAAATGCCCGACGACCTGATCCGGCGCAAGGTGCCGCTGCCGGCCAAGCCGGCGGTGCGCGAAGTCGCCGGCGATGTCGACGGCGCCGGCGTGGCCTTCATCGGCGCCGGCAACTACGCCGGCCGCGTGCTGATTCCGGCCTTCGTCAAATCCGGCGCCAAGCTGCACACGGTGGTGACCAACAACGGCGTCAACAGCGTCCACTTCGGCAAGAAGTACGGCTTCCGCAACGCCAGCACCGACACCGACGCGCTGCTGCGCGATGCCAGCGTCGGCTCGGTGGTGATCGCGACCCAGCACGGCAGCCACGCCGAGCTGACCTTCAAGTCCCTGCGCCGCGGCAAGCACGTGTTCGTCGAAAAGCCGCTGTGCCTGACCTTGGAAGAACTGCAGACCATCGAGAAGGCGCACGGCGAGCAATCGGTCTACGGCACTCCGCCAGTGCTGATGGTCGGCTTCAACCGCCGCTTCGCCCCGCAGGTGAAGAAGATGCACCAGCTGCTGGCCGGCGTGCGCGAACCCAAGTCGTTCGTGATGACGGTCAACGCCGGCGCGATTCCGGCCGATCACTGGACCCAGGACCCGCAACTCGGCGGCGGCCGCCTGATCGGCGAGGCCTGCCACTTCGTCGATCTGCTGCGCTTCCTCGCCGGTTCGCCGATCGTCGGCCATCAGCTCACCGCGGTCGGCGACGCCAGCGGCATCCGCAGCGACCGGATCAGCTTCACCCTGAGCTTCGCCGACGGTTCCTTCGGCACCGTGCATTACCTCGCCAACGGCCATAAGAGCTTCCCGAAGGAACGCCTGGAAGTGTTCACAGCCGGCCGCGTGCTGGCGCTGGACAACTTCCGCAAGCTGCGCGGTTACGGCTGGCCGGGTTTCAGCAAAATGAATCTGTGGAGCCAGGACAAGGGCCAGGCCGCCTGCGCCGCCGCCTTCATGCAGGCCGTGCAAGGCAAGTCGCCTCCGCCGATCTCGCCGGAAGAAATCTTCGAAGTGGCGCGGGTCACCATCGAACTGGACGCCTCGGTCTGACGCGCATGAACGCCTTCACGCCCGCTTGCAGGTGCGCCGCATGAGCATCGCCTCGCGATTGCCGCGCATGTGGCATACCGTGCGTTATCTGCGCCCGGTGCAGATCTACGGCCGCGCCTGGCACCGGCTGCATCGGCCGCGCATCGAGCACGCGCCGGCGCCCGCGCCGGCCGCCACCGACACGCGCTGGACCGCCTGCGCGCGCAAGCCCTCGATGCTGGGCGCGAACCGCTTCCGTTTCTTGAACGACGAACGCGAGCTGGCCGGCAACGACTGGAACAGCACCCAGCTGCCCAAGCTGTGGCTGTACAACCTGCACTACTTCGACGACCTCAACGCCGACGGCGCGCCTTCGCGCAGCCATTGGCACCGCGAACTGATCGCGCGCTGGATCGCCGACAATCCGCCGGCCGGTGGCAACGGCTGGGAGCCGTACTGCCTGTCGCTGCGCATCGTCAACTGGATCAAATGGCGCTGCGCCGGGCAGGCCTTCGGCGACGCCGCCCGCGAGCGCTCGGCGCTGAACAGTCTGGCGACCCAGGTGCGTTTCCTGCGCCGCCGGCTCGAACGCCATCTGCTCGGCAATCATCTGTGGGCCAACTACAAGGCGCTGCTGTTCGCCGGCGCGTTCTTCCAGGGCGCCGAAGCCGAACGCTGGCGCAGCGAAGGTTTGAACGGGCTGCGCCGCGAGATCGACGAGCAGATCCTCGCCGACGGCGGCCACTTCGAACGCAGCCCGATGTATCACGCGATCCTGCTCGAAGACCTGCTCGACATGGTCCAGCTGGCGCGCCTGTTCCCCGAAGCGGTGCCGCACACCGACGTGGCGCTGTGGCGCGACAAGGCCGGCGCGATGCTGCGCTGGCTCAGCGTGATGACCCATCCCGACGGCGGCATCGCCTTCTTCAACGACGCCGCGCTCGGCATCGCGCCCAACTTCGCCGAGCTGTCCGCCTACGCGCTCGCGCTCGGCATCGAAGCGCCGGCGCCGTCCGACGAAGCCTTGCAGCTGTTGCCGGATTCGGGTTACGCGCGTCTGCAATGCGGCGACGCGGTGGTGATCGCCGACGTCGGCGACATCGGCCCGGACTATCTGCCCGGCCACGCCCATGCCGACACCCTGAGCTTCGAACTGTCGCTGCGCGGACGCCGGGTGCTGGTCAACGCCGGCACCTCGCGCTACGACATCGGCGCCGAGCGGCTGTGGCAACGCGGCACGTCCGCGCACAACACCATCGAGATCGACGGCCAGAATTCCTCCGAGGTGTGGAGCAGTTTCCGCGTCGCCCGCCGCGCCCGCGCATCGGCGGTCGAGCACGGCCACTTCGGCGAAGGCGCCTGGCTGGCCGCGTCGCACGACGGTTACCGGCGCTTGAAGGGCCGGCCGGTGCACCATCGCCGCTGGGTGCTGCAACCCGGCGCGCTGCGCATCGAGGATCGCATCGACGGCGCCTTCGATCGCGCTGTCGCGCGCTACCGCGTGCATCCGGACATCCGCATCGAAGATCACGCCCTGCACCTGGACGCGGACTTCGGCCTGCGCTGGCGCATCGAGCCTGCGACCGAACGCACCGCGGCCAGCACCTATCACCCCGAATTCGGCCTCAGCCGCGCCTGCCGGGTCATCGAGGCGACGCTGGACCCGGCCGTCGGCAACGCGGTCGCCTTGTTCCTCTGGGATTGTTGAGCTCTCATGCGCATTCTTTTTCTTTCGGACAATTTCCCGCCCGAGGGCAACGCACCGGCCACGCGCACCTATGAGCACGCGGTGCGCTGGGTGCGCGCCGGCCACGAGGTGACCGTGATCACCTGCGCGCCGAACTTCCCCGAGGGCAAGTTGTTCGACGGTTACCGCAACGATTGGCGCAGCGTGGAAACCATCGACGGCATCCGCGTGGTGCGGGTCAAGACCTACATCACCGCCAACGAAGGCTTCATCAAGCGCACCCTGGACTATCTGAGCTTCATGGCCGCCTCCACCGTCGCCGGCCTGTTCGAGCGCCGCCACGACGTAGTGGTGGCCACCTCGCCGCAGTTCTTCTGCGCACTCGGCGGCTGGATGCTGGCGCGGCTCAAGCGCCGGCCGTTCGTGTTCGAACTGCGCGACCTGTGGCCGGCCTCGATCACCGCGGTCGGGGCGATGAAGCGCAGCCTGGCGATCCGCGTGCTGGAGCGGCTGGAGATGTTCCTGTACCGCAGCGCGGATGCCATCATCCCGGTCACGCAGTCGTTCCGCGAGGAGCTGATCCATCGCGGCATCGACGCCGGCAAGATCCATGTCGTGCTCAACGGCGTGGACCTGCAGCGCTACGTGCCGTGCGCCCGCGATGCGGCGATGGCGCAGCAGTACGATCTGGACGGCCGTTTCGTGGTCGGCTACCTGGGCACCCACGGCATGGCGCACGGGCTGGAAACGGTGGTCGATGCCGCGGAGAAACTCCGCCACGATCCGCGCATCGTGTTCTTCTTCGCCGGCAGCGGCGCCGAACGCGCGCGGGTCGAACAACTGGTGGCCGAGCGGCAATTGGCGAACGTGCGCATGATTCCGCGCCAGCCCAAGGAGATGATGCCCAAGCTGTGGGGGCTGTGCGACATCTCGCTGATTCCGCTGCGCGACAACCCGGTGTTCGGCAGCGTGATTCCGTCCAAGCTGTTCGAAGGCATGGGCATGGGCATTCCGGCGTTGATGTCGCTGCCGCGCGGCGAAGCCACGCGCATCGTCGAAAGCACCGGCTGCGGGCTGTGCGTCGCGCCGGAAAATGCACAGGCCATGGCCGATGCGATCGCCCAGTTGGCCGGCGATCCCGAATACCTGCAGCGCCTGCGCGCGGCCAGCGTCGCCGCCGCGCCGGCGTATTCGCGCGATCGCCAGGCCGGATTGATGAGCGACGCGCTGCTGCGCCTGCTCGACGACGACACCCGCGGCATGTTGCCGACTTCGAAAGGCTCGTAACGATGGACGCCGTCGCCGCCGCGCTGGGCTGGTTGATCGAACCCTTGCATCTGTCGCTGCTGGCGGCGGGGCTCGCGGTGGTGGCCTGGCTGGCGCGCTGGCGCCGCAGCGGCGTCTCGTTGTTCCTGGCCGGCGCGGTGTGGTCGCTGCTGTGGTCGATGCCGGCCGCCGCCGACGCGCTGCGCGATTCGCTGCAACGCGCTTACCTGGGCCAGTCCGCCGAAGGCATGCCGGCGGCCGACGCCATCGTCGTGCTCGGCGGCGATATCGGCCGCCTCGACCGTTTCGACAGCGGCGACGCGCAGTCGCCGGAGTTGGCCGACAACCGCGTCGCCGCCGCCGCGCGCGCATGGCATGCCCAGCGCGCGCCGACGATCCTGCTCAGCGGCGGCCCCAACGGCACCAGCCGCGGCATCAGCGAGGCGCGGATCATGGCCGAGGCATTGACCAAACTCGGCGTGCCCGAGACGGCGATGATCCAGGACGACAGCAGCAGCGACACCCGCCAGAACGCCGAACACGCCGCCCGCATCGCGCGCGAACGCGGCTGGCAGCGGGTGATCCTGGTGACCTCGGCGATGCATATGCCGCGCGCGCTGCGCTGGTTCAATCATCAACGACTGCCGGCGTTGCCGCTGGCGCCGGCCGAAGCGCCGCCGCTGTTGAGCGCGGCTACGCCCTGGCAACCGTCGATGCGCGCCTTGCGCTACAGCGCGCGCGGGCTGCGCGAGTACGCGGGGCTGTTGGTGGCGATGGTGATCTAAGCCGCCGTGCTGCCGGACGAAAGCAGCTGTAACGAAAACGGCGCCCCGAAAGGCGCCGTTTTCTTATCGAAGGTCTCGCGAACGCCGAAGGCGATTCGCGAAACCGACCGCACCGCGCTTACTCGACCGTGACCGCCTTGGCCAGATTGCGCGGCTTATCGACATCGGTCCCGCGCGCCAGCGCCGCGTGATACGCCAGCAGCTGCACCGGAATCGCATGCACCACCGGCGACAGCACGCCGACGTGGCGCGGCGTGCGGATCACGTGCACCGCTTCGGATTCGCCGAAGTGGCTGTCCAGGTCGGCGAACACGAACATCTCGCCGCCGCGCGCGCGCACTTCCTGGATATTGGATTTCACCTTCTCCAGCAGGCTGTCCTTCGGCGCGATCACCACCACCGGCATGTCCGCGTCCACCAACGCCAGCGGGCCGTGCTTCAGCTCGCCCGCCGGATACGCCTCGGCGTGGATGTAGGAGATTTCCTTGAGCTTGAGCGCGCCTTCCAGCGCGATCGGGTAATGCACGCCGCGGCCCAGGAACAGCGCGTGCTGCTTGGGYGCGAARCGRTCGGCCCAGCCGATGATCTGCGGTTCCAGGTTCAGCGCGTGCTGCACGCTGCCGGGCAAGTGACGCAGCGCATCGACGAATTCGGCTTCCTGTTCCACGCTCAACTTGCCACCGAGCTTGGCCAAGGTCGCAGTCAGCGTGAACAACGCGACCAGCTGCGTGGTGAACGCCTTGGTCGACGCCACGCCGATCTCGGCGCCGGCGCGGGTGTAGTACACCAGCTTGCTCGCGCGCGGGATCGCGCTCTCGGGCACGTTGCAGATCGACAAGGTCTTGTCGTGGCCCAGCGACTTGGCGTACTTCAGCGCTTCCATCGTGTCCAGGGTTTCGCCCGACTGCGAAATCGTCACGATCAGCTGCTTCGGATTCGCCACCGCGGCGCGGTAACGGTATTCGCTCGCGATCTCGACCTGGCACGGCAGGCCGGCGATGGCTTCGATCCAGTAACGCGCGGTCAGGCCGGCGTAGTAACTGGTGCCGCAGGCCAGGATCTGCACGCCTTCGACACCGGCGAACACCGATTCGGCCTGCGCGCCGAACAACTCCGCCGAGAACCCGCCGTTGTCCATCACCGCTTCGATGGTGTCGGCGATGGCGCGCGGCTGTTCGTGGATTTCCTTCTGCATGAAGTGGCGGTACGGGCCCAGCTCCAACGAGGCCAGCGATACATCCGACACATGCACGTCGCGTTCGATCGCCACACCGGTCTGGTCGAACACCCGCACCTGGGCGCGACTGACTTCGGCGGTGTCGCCTTCTTCCAGGAAAATGACACGGCGCGTGGCCTGTAAAATCGCCGACACGTCGCTGGCGACGAAGTTCTCGCCTTCGCCCAAGCCAATCAGCAGCGGGCAGCCCATGCGCGCGGCGATCAAACGGCCGGGCTCGTGCTTGCTCACCACCGCGATCGCGTAGGCACCGACCAGTTCGCTGACCGCCGCTTGCACTGCGGCTAACAAATCCAATCCCTGCTTCTGGTGGAAATGCACCAGATGGGCGATGACCTCCGTGTCGGTCTGCGACTCGAAGGTGTAACCGGCCGCGCGCAGACGCTCGCGCTGTTCGTCGTGATTTTCGATGATGCCGTTATGCACCACCGCCAGTTCGCCGAAGCTGATGTGCGGGTGGGCATTGGCTTCGGTGACGCCGCCGTGGGTGGCCCAGCGGGTATGGCCGATGCCGATCTGAGCATGGAAGCCTTCCGCCTGCGCGGCGTTCTCCATCTCGCTGACGCGGCCGGTGCGGCGCACGCGGCGCAGTTGCGCGCCGTCGAACACGGCAATGCCGGAGGAATCGTAGCCACGATATTCCAAGCGTTTTAGTCCGTCGATCAGGACCGATACCACATCGCGATCCGCGATCGCTGCAACGATTCCGCACATGCTGGAAGTACTCCGGGGGAAGTGGCGATAGTTTATCCATCTGGCGGCGCAACAGGCGCGACTTGCGTCCCGACCAAGATCGATGCGAGCGCATTGCGACGCTTTAGCGGCCTCGATTTTCCAAACTATTTCAGGCCGCGTTAAGCCGGGCGCTCATGCCGCCTGTTCACGCACCTGTGCGTATCGCCCTTATCCGCCGCGTAACAAAAATGCCTTCGACCCCGATGCGCACGAATGCGACCGGGCTCTCATTTCCCGCGTCGGGTTAATCGCTCGCGCTGCGAACTTCCGGATGAGTCGGTTCGATACGCGCGCCACGGCCTGCGACAGGGCCCGGGACGCGGTCAAGGCGAGCCGTCCAGGCGATGCATTGGCAATCACGGTGCGGACTGCGGAATCCGGCGGTCCGCCGCGGCTCAAGGACGATCGATGCGATGGTACGCGCGCCCATTTACCGATTTTCGACCGCGCCGGCGGGGCCTGAACAGGCCTTCGACGCCTGGCGCAGGCAAAATACTTTGTTCGACCTGGCGCCGTCGGCCCGCGACATCGGCTTCGGATGCGATTTCAGCGGCAGCAATCTGGACGGCGTGCTGATCGGGCGTTGCCTCATGCGCAGCAGCCCGGGCGCTTTTTATCGCGCGCGCCGCGATGCCTCGCTGCTGCGCCGCGACGAATTCGATTACTACTACTTCCACCTGTGCCTGGCCGGCACCGTCGAATTGGCGACCGAACAGCACTGTGTGCAGGCCAGGCCCTCGCAGATCGTCATCGCCGACATGACCCGCCCCTCGCATTGGACTGCCTCGCAGGGACACGCGGCGATGCTGATGGTGCCTCGCGATCGCTTGCCGGCGCGAGCGCGATCGATGCACGGCCTGCGCCTGGACGCGAAGCCTTATGCGCCCGTCATCAGCTACCTGCAGTCGATCGCGCGACATCGGGAATGCTGGCCGCGGCAAGGCGCGGCCTGGCTTTCGCGCTGCGTCGTCGATCTGCTGACCGCGCACGTTCTCAATGACAGCCGCGCCGCTTCAGGCAAAACGCACGAGCCGCCGCTTCGGCAACGCGAACGTGTCGAAGACTACATCCGCGCGCACCTGGGATCGGCCGACCTGAGCGCGACACGGATCAGTCGCGAGGTCGGGGTATCGCGTTCGGCCTTATATCGGATGTTCGGCGAGGACGGCGGCGTTCGCCATTTCATTCAGGCCGCGCGCCTGGACGCCATCCATCGCGCGCTGCGCACGCCCGGGCCATGCGCGAAGCCGCGATTGGGCGAACTGGCCTGGCGCTACGGCTTCGCCAGCGCGTCGCAGTTCAGTCGCAGCTATCGCCATCGCTTCGGCCACGCGCCGCGCGAGCAGAGCGTCTCGGACGCCGGTTCCGCGTCGGCCGGTGCCGGCAATGGCAACGGCTTACCCGAATCGTCCCCGACCGATCGCGACTACCGCGGCTGGATTCACTCCGGAATGGATCGCGAACGACGCCGCGGCGAATGAGTCGCGCCGCGGCGCCGGCCGCATCAATTGTCCAGCAACAGCATTTGCAGAATCGGCGAAATATCGACTGTCCCCACCCGCGCGACCGCGGCACCCGCGTCGAGAATCCCCGCGCCGCAACCGTTGGGGCAACCGGCCGGCCCGGGCCGCGCGGTGGCCTTGATCACCGCTTCGATCTGCGCCGGCGTCTGATACTTGACGCTGCCGATCAACGCCGCGACGCCGGCCACGTGCGGCGCCGCCATCGAAGTGCCGGCCTTGTAGCCGTAACCGTTGTTGCCGACCGTCGAGTACACGCCCAGGGAACCGTCGCCGCCCGGCGCGGTGATGTCGATCGCCGCTCCGTAGTTGGAATACGACGCGCGATTTCCCTGAATCGTGTTGGCCGCGACCGCGATGACGTTGTTGCAGCTGGCCGGTTGGAAATTCGACGCGTCGGCGTTGTTGTTGCCGGCGGCCACCACGACCGTGGTGCCTCGGGCGACGGCGGAATCGATCGCCTGTTGATAGGCCCAGTTGCAGTGACCGCTGCCGCCCAGGCTCATGTTGATGACCTGAGCACGATCGGCGATTTGCGGCACCCCGGGCACGGCGCCGCCGGACGCCCAGACCACCGCGTCGGCGATGTCCGACAGCTTGCCGTAGCCGCCGTTGCCGAGCACCCGCGCGTGCACGATCTTCGCGTTGAAGGCCACCCCAGCCACGCCTTGGCCGTTGTTGGTGACCGCGGCGATCGTGCCGGCAACGTGCATGCCGTGCTGGACGTTGGAGTTGTCGTAGGGATTCGGATCGCGGCCGTCGCCGTCGCTGGAGCCGCCATTGCCGCCGTTGGTGGTGCTGATGAAATCGTAGCCCGGGGCGAGATTTCCATCGAGATCGGCATGACCGAGAAAACCGCTGTCGATGACCGCCACGGTCTGGCGCGCGCCGGTGGACATGTCCCAGGCGCGCGGCACGTTGGCGCCGCCGACCGGATCGTAGAAATCCCATTGCCGCGGATAGTCGGCGTCGTTCGGATTCATCAGGCCGCGCAACCATACGTCGGCTTCGATCACCTGCACGCTGCGCTCGGAAGCGAAGCGCTCCATCAAGACCTGCGCCAGATCGGCGTCGATCGGCCGGTCGGTGGCGACGACGTCGGCGTCCAGCGCCATCCTGCGCACATGCAGGAGTTTCAACGGCCGGCCCTGAGCATCGGCGAGTTTCTCCGCGACGCGGTCCAGACTGAGTTGAAGCGCCTGTTCGTCCTTGAATTCCGGGCTGTCGGGCAGGTAGCGCACGATGAATTGTTGAATCGGAAGATCGTCTTCGGGTTTGTCGGACGGCCCCGACGCCGCGTTCGCCTGTGCGCTCAATGCGCAGGCGAACGCGAGCGCCGAGGCGAGCGCCCGGCGTTGCGATAAGCGATGTGAGATTGGCTTGGCCATATCGACTTCCTGGTCCGGATGCTGCGAATGCGCGGAACCGCTCCGGCAGGACCGGTCCGCGGGCTACGATTGAGCGCGAACGCCGGCGCCGGCTCAGTAATCGTCGGTGGTCAGGATGTAGTACGGCTTGGCCTCGACCCAATCGCCCATCGTCTCGCAGGTCTTGCCGTTGGGCGTATAGAACAGGCCGATGTTGGGCCGGGACGGCCCCGACTGCGCGGCCAGCAGCATGGCGTACATCGACTTGCAGTTGACGTCGCCGTTGAGATAGCACACCACCCACACCAGTCCGGTGGTGTTGAGGCGAACGTGCACGGCAGGATTCGAACCGCCCGACAGGCCGAGCTCATCGAGCTTGCCCCAGCACGAATAATTGGCGAACGCCGGCGCCTGGATCAGCGTCAGGCCCAGTGCCAACAGCGTGGTTTTCATGAGTTTCGCTTTCATGACCGACTCCTTGGTATCGATGAGGATGGTCGGCGCTTCCAGCGTCGCGGCGACGCGAGGGCCGATCCGCAGCCAGCGTCGTCCACGCCGGGACGCTCGCGTTATCCACTGCGTCCCAGCTTGTTGTCCTCACGTCCCAGGATCGATGCGGGCGGCCTTCGCCGCATCGCGCGGCCGATGGCTGTTGCGCGCGCAAGGCCTCAGTAGCCCAGCCGCACCGACTTGATCTCGGTGAACGCCGACAAGCCGACATGGCCGTTCTCGCGACCGTAGCCGGATTGCTTGACGCCGCCGAACGGCAGCGTGGCTTCGCCGCCACCGCCGTTGACGATGACCTGGCCGGTTTCCAGCAGGCCGATCAGTCCATGCACCGTGCCGATATCGCGCGCCCACAGTTTTGCCGACAGGCCGTAGCGCGAATCGTTGGCGAGCGCGGCGACTTCGCTCAGCCCGGCGTCGTCGGCGAACGGCGTCACGCACAGCACCGGCGCGAAGATTTCTTCCTGCGCGACGCGCATGTCGGCGCGCGCATCGGCGATCAGGGTCGGCTCGAAGAAATAGCCGGGACCGCTGCGCGCATGGCCGCCGCGCAAGACGCGCGCGCCCGCGGCCAGACTGTGGTCGATGAGGTCCTGCGCGCGCCGGCGCTGCGCGTCGCTGATCATCGGCCCCATGTCGGTGCCGTCGGCATAACCCGCGCCGATGCGGATGCGCTGCATCGCCGCGTGCATTTTCTCCAGCAGCGGCGCGTGCACCGATGCTTGCACGTACACCCGCGATCCGGCCGCGCAGTATTGCCCGCTCTTGAAGGCGATTTCGCCCACGATCGCTGTGGCCGCCTTGTCCAGGTCGGCATCGGCGAACACCATCGCCGGCGATTTTCCGCCCAGTTCCAGCACCACCCGCTTCAAGTTGCTGCGCGCGGCGGCGGCCATGATCGACTGGCCGACCTGGGTCGAGCCGGTGAAGCTGATCAGGTTGACGTCGGGATGTTCCGCCAGCGCTTGACCTGCGGCGACGCCGGTGCCGGTGACGATGTTGACCACGCCGGCCGGAATACCGGCTTCATCGCACAGCTCGCCGATGTACAGCGCCGACAGCGGCGCCAGTTCGGCCGGCTTGATCACCACGGTGCAGCCGGCGGCGAGCGCCGCGGCGAGTTTCTGCAGCACCATCAGAAACGGCGCGTTCCACGGCGTGACGATGGCGGCCACGCCGATGGGTTCGCGCAGGAAGTAATCCATGCCGCGTTGATCGGCCGAGCGCATCGGCACTTCGCCGGCGATCTTGGTGGCCCAGCCGGCGTAGTCGCGCAGGCTGCGCAGGCCCAGCGGCAGATCGCCGTTGACGATCGACATCAGGCTGTGGCCGGCGTCGAGCGATTCGAGCAAAGCAAATTCCTGTTGGCGCCGTTCGATCGCGTCGGCCAGCGCGAACAACGCCGCCGCGCGCCGCGACGCCGGCAGGCGCGGCCACGGGCCTTCGCGAAAGGCGCGCCGCGCCGCGGCCACGGCCAGATCGATGTCGCCGCTGTCGCCGGCGGCGATGCGGGCGATCGGCTCGCCGGTGGCCGGATCGTCCACCTCCAGGGTCTGCGCCGACAACGCCGGCCGCCAGACGCCGTCGATCAGCAGCCGCGGCGGGCGTTGCGCCAACGACTGGCGCAGCTGTTGCAATGCGGCTGCGCGGTCGGACGCCGCGTACACGCTCGGGTTCGCTGATTCGGTCATGCGCGTTGCGGCTCCACTGGCTTCGGCCCGCCCGCGCGAGCCCGCACCGGCTTAAGTTGACAATATCAACCAATAGAGTTGACATTGTCAACTTACCCAGATTTTCCCTTCAATCCGAGCCACCGGCCCGGTCCCGCGGCATCCGCCGCAGCAGGCGTTCCAGTTGCTCGCGCTCGCCCGCGTCCAGTTCCTGCACCAGCGATTGCGCGACCACCTCGCGCAAGGCCTCGGCGCGTTCGTGCGCGTGCGCGCCATCGGCGGTGAGGACAAGCCGCTGGCGTTTCTCTCCGGCCTCGTTCGGCATGCGGCTGACGTTGCCGCGTTCCAGCAGGGTCTTGATGATGCGCGCGATCTGCGCTTTGTCGCGTCCGCTCGCGCGCACGATGTCGTTCTGGGTGCAGCCGGGATTGCGCGCGACGAAGCGCAAGGTCCGCGCTTCCATCGCCGCCAGGCCGAGCTCGGCCTCGCGCAAGGAGCGCTGCATGCTCGCGGTGGCGTGCTGCATGATCTCGTTGACGAGGTTGAGTATCTCGATTTCCCGGCTGGCCGACATTTCCGCTCCGCAGTGGACTGCCGGCAAATTGTTGGACCCGGGCACGGTGGCGTCAACCTGACGCAAATACACGACCGGCGACGGCCGCACGCACCGCGCGGCGATTCACGCAAGCCGGCCTGCATCGCCCATGGCCGTCCGCATGGCCGATCCGCGTCATTGCTTATGTCGAATCGACCCCCTGCCGCCGCAGCGCCGTCCGCGGCCCAACTTAGGAACGCCATGGCCAGTCCCGCCGCCAAGCCGAACATTCTGATCATCCTCGTCGATCAACTGCGCTTCCCGCGTTATGCCTACGGCGCCGAGGGCGGCTTCGCGCCGCAGCTCAAGGACATCGTCGGCTTCCAGGGCGAGCCCGAGGCCGATAACGACTACCGCCGTTTCTTTCCCGGACTGTGGTCGCTGCGCAAGCATTCGGTGGTGCTGCGCAAGCACACCATCGCCTCTTCGGCCTGCATTCCCAGCCGCGCCGCGCTGATGACCGGGCAATACGGCGCGCGCACCGGCGTGACGCAGACCGACGGCTTGTTCAAGAACGGCGACGCCGACGCGTTTCCGTGGCTGGCCGAAGACGGCATCCCGACGCTCGGCCACTGGTTCCGCGGCGCCGGTTACAAGACGCATTATTTCGGCAAGTGGCATGTCAGCAATCCGCCGGCGCACTCGCTGCAGAAATACGGCTTCGACGATTGGGAGTTGTCCTGGCCCGAGCCGCACGGATCGAGCATCAACAACCTCGGCGCCTACCGCGACATCGGCTTCCGCGATCTGGTCTGCGGCTTCCTGCGCGGCCAAGGCCTGGGCCTGCCGTACAACCGCCATCTGGCGCAGCAAGACCAAAGCCGGCCGCTGGCGCAACCGCCCAGCACCGAAGCCAAACCATGGCTGGCGGTGGCCTCGTTCGCCAATCCGCACGACATCGCGACTTATCCCGGCCTGCCGCGCGGGCTCGATCCCGATGCGCCGCCGCTGGGTCCGTTGCCGGTGCCGGCGCAGGGCAGCTTCAGCAATCCGCCGACCGCCGGCAGCCTGAGTCTGGCGCTCAATCCGCTGGGATTTCCGCAGGACAACGCGCGCGTGCCGCCGAGCATGGACGATCCGCTCAGCAACAAACCCGCGTGCCAGTTCGACTACGCGTACAAGATGGGCCTGGCGCTCGCGGCCAAGACCGGGCTGTCGGCGCAGACCCAGGCCGGGCTGGATGCGGTCAACGCCGCTTTGCTGTCGGGCATTCCGTTCCAGCTGACCCGCGATCCGCACGAAGCGGTGCTGCGTTTCATCCAGTACTACGCCTGGCTGCAGCATCTGGTGGACGGCCACATCCGCCATGTGCTCGACGCGCTGGACGAATCGGGCCAGCGCGAAAACACCATCGTGGCGTTCATGGCCGATCACGGCGAATACGGCGGCGCGCACAACTACATGATCGAGAAGTGGCACACCGCGTATCAGGAAGTGCTGCACGTGCCGGTGGTGATCCAGTCGGCGCGGATCAATGATCGACCCGACATGCGCCAGATCGACGCGCTGACCAGCCATGTCGACATCGTGCCGACCCTGCTCGGCCTGGCCGGAGTCGATGCGGCGCAGCGCGAGCAGATTCGCCAGAGCCTGCGCGAGACCCGCCCGGTGCCGCCGTTCCCGGGCGTGGACCTGAGCGCGGTGATCCGCGGCGAGGAGACCGAACCGAAACAAGCCGACGGCCAGGTGCGCGAAGGCATCCTGTTCGCGACCGACGACGAAATCACCGAGCGCCTGCACGCCGATATCGATCCGCATCAAGTGCATTCCGATCGCGAGTTCAAGATCTTCCTGGACATGGTCGATGTGGTCCGCGACGGCGACAGCCGGCTGCCGTACAACGGCCCGGTGCCGCAACTCGCGCCCGGCCCGGTGCGCCAGCCTAACCACGTGCGTTGCGTGCGTTCGGGCGAGTGGAAGCTGGTGCGTTACTGGGACCCGCGCGGCATCGAAGCCGACCAGTGGGAGCTGTACGACCTGGAACACGACGGCTGCGAGATGACCAATCTGCTGGTCACCGACGGCCACTTCCCGACCCCGATCGCCGCGCTGCCCGCGCCCTACACCGCCGTACAGATCGTGGAGACGGCGAACCGGCTGGCGCGGCTGTTGCAGCGCTACGAAAAAGAAATGCTGTCGGCGCCAGAGCAGTAATCGCCCCGCGCGGCGACGGCCGGGCCCCGCCCCGGCCGTCGCCGGCGGACCGGACCATCGGATCGCAGCCGCCTGGCTGTCGCCTCCCCCAACCGCGGACATCGACAAATAGCTCACCCGAAACTGACGCGTTATGCTGATGCCATCCCTTCCGGCGCCTTCCCGATGACCGCCGCTGCTCCGCAAGACATCACCCAGCTCCTGGAGAGTTGGCGCAATGGCGATGCCAACGCCGAGACGCAGTTGCTCGAACAGATCTACCCGGTGCTGCGGCGCCTGGCGCAACAACGCCTGACCCGCAGCGGCCAGCTCACCCTGCTGGCCACTGAGCTGGCCAACGACGCCTACTTCAAACTGGTCGAACAGCGCGACGCGCCGTTCCAGAACCGCGTGCACTTCTACGCCATCGCCGCCCATGTCATCCGCCGCCTGCTGGTGGATCATCTGCGCGAACGCTCGGCGCTCAAGCGCGGCGGCGGCGTGTTGCAGGTCACCTTGCAGGCCGGACAGGACGTCGCCGCGGCCACGCCGGATCTGGCCGACGCGCTCGACCTCGACCGCCTGCTGCAACGCCTGGAACGCATCAACGCGCGCGCCGCCAAGGGCGTGGAGCTGCGCTACTTCGGCGGCCTGACCATCGAAGAAACCGCGCAGACCATCGGCGTGTCGCTGCCCACCGCCAAGCGCGACTGGCAGTTCGCCCGCGCCTGGCTGCACGACCAACTCGCGCCGCCCGGCGCCTGAGCCGGAACCTTCGCCATGCACACCTCCACCTCGGTGTGGTCGCAAGCCGCCGACTTGTTCGCGCGCGCGCTGGAACTGCCGGCGCCGCAGCGCGAAACGTTCCTGCGCGAGCAATGCGCCGCCCAGCCCGATCCGGCGGCGCTGTACGACGCGGTGCAGCGGCTGTTGCAGGCGCACGAATCGCTGGACGAATCGGCGGACGATTCGGGCCCGTCGGAGCGCTGGCATGACCTCGCCTCGGCCGCGGCCGAGGACTGGATCGAGCACGACGCCGAGCGCCTGAGCCCGGGCAGCCGCGCCGGCCCGTTCGTGATCGAACGCGAACTCGGCGCCGGCGGCATGGGCCGGGTGTATCTGGCGCGGCGCGAGATCGATCAGGGCGAGCAGCGCGTGGCGCTGAAGGTCGCCGCGTTTCACCGGCTGGCGCCGCAGGTGCGGCAACGCCTGCGCCGCGAGCGGCAACTGCTGGCGTCGCTGGAGCACCCCAACATCGCCCGTCTGGTCGATGCCGGCGATCTGGCGCCGGATCGTCCTTACTTCGCGATGGAATACGTCGACGGCGAACCGATCCTCGCCTACTGCGATGCGCGACAACTGCCGCTGCGCGCGCGCATCGCGCTGATGCTGCAAGTGCTGGCGGCGGTGGAGTACGCGCACCAGCGGCTGGTGCTGCATCGCGACCTCAAGGCCGGCAATGTTCTGGTCGATGGCGAGGGCCGGCCCAAGCTGCTCGATTTCGGCATCGCCAAGGCCCTCGCCGGCGACGGCAGCGCCACCGACGCGGCCGCCACCGCCGATGCGCAATCGTTCTTCTCGCCGGCCAGCGCCGCGCCCGAGCAAGTGCTGGGCGCAGCCACCGGCGTCGCCACCGACATCTATGCGCTGGGCGCGCTGATGTACCAGTTGTTCGCCGGCGAACTGCCGCTGGCGACGGCCGAATCCAATCCGGCGCTGCTGGCGCACGCCATCGCCAACACGGTGCCGGCGCTGCCCAGCCGCGCGGTCGCGCAACTGGAAAAACACGATCCGCAGCGCGCGCTGCGGATCGCTCAGCAACGCCACGCCGGCAGCGCGGCGGCGCTGAGCCGGCAATTGCAGGGCGACCTGGACACGATCCTGGCGCGCTGCCTGCGCAAGGAACCGGCGCAGCGCTACGCCAGCGTGGAGCGGCTGGCCGCCGATCTGCGCGCGGTGCTGGAATCGCGGCCGATCGCCGCGCGTCACGGCGAAACCTTGTACCGCCTGGGCAAGTTCGCCCGCCGCCACACTGTCGCGCTGAGCCTGGCCGCGGCCATTTGCGCGATCACCTTCGGCTTCCTCACCTACACCGTGCTGCAGTCGCGGCAGCTGGCGCTGGCGCGCGATCGCGCCGAGGCCCGGCGCGTGCAGGCCGAGCACGTCACCCAGTTCATGGTCGATCTGTTCCGCGCCAACGATCCGGAACAGGCGCGCGGCAAGGATCCCACCGCGCGCGAGCTGCTCGCGCGCGGCTCAAAGCGGCTGCAACGCATCGACGATCCGGAAACCCGCGCCGCGCTGGCGTTCGCCATCGCCGACATCCATCTGTCGCTGAACGATTTCGCCAGCGCCGAGCGCCATTCGAGCGATGCGCTGAAACTTCGTCTGGCGCTGCCGCAAACCGACCCGCAGGCGCTGCGCCAGACCTACCTGCAGCGCGCGCGCGTCGCCGCGGCGCGGGCCGAGTATGCGCAGGCACAGCAGTTTCTCGATCAAGTCGAACAGCGCCTGCCGGCGGGCGCCGCCGCCATCGACGAACGCCTGCAACTGCAGCGCCAGCGCGCCGGTCTGTACCAGTCGCAGGGCCGTCTGGAGGCTTCGCTGAAACTATGGGAATCGGTGGATCGCGAGCACCAGCAGCGCTACGGCGGCAGCGACCCGCGCAGCAGCGAAGCCCGCTACGGCTGGACCAGCGCGCTGCGCGCCGCCGGCCAACAGGCGCGCGCCGCGCAACTGGAGGCGCAGCTGCCGGGGGTTTCGGCCGAGCACGCCGACAACCCGGCCGCCGCCAAGGCGATCTACAAACAAGCGCTGCAACAACGCGACGCCGGCAACTACGCGCAGGCCGAACGGCTGGCGCGCGAAGCGCTGCGCATCGACCTGAAACTGCACGGCGAGAACCACGGCGACACCGCCGATGCCTTCAACGCCCTGGGCACGATCGAACAAGGCCGCGGCAACTACGCCGCGGCGGTCGATTATTTACAGCGATCGATGCAGATCAAGCGCGCCGTCAACGGACCGACGCACCCGCGCGTGGCCGGGGCCGAATTCAATATCGGCCTGATGCGCCATCTGTATCTCAACGACCCGGCCGGAGCCGAGCCGCATCTGCGCAAGGCAGTGGAGATCGGCGCGGCGAACTTGTCGCCGCGGCATCTGAATCTGGCGTTCTATCGCATGGGCTGGGCGATGGCCCTGCACGATCTGCACCGCGACGCCGATGCGCGCGCGGCGCTGGCGCCGGCGCGCGAGGTGTTCGAAAGCACGCCGGGGCAGACCTTGAATCTGGCGCTGGCGCGGGCGGAAACGGTCTGCCTGTCCGCGCCCCCGCTGAGCGCCGCGCAGAAAACCGAGTTGGCGCAGGCGCTGGTCACGGTCCGCGCCGAACAGGCCGCGGACCATCCCAAGCGCCGCCGGCTGGAAAGCTGTCAGGCGCGCTTAAAATCCATCGCCGCGCGTTAAATCCGCCGCGGCGCGCTTCAAGGTTGCAGGCGACGCGGCGATGTGGCGCGCCTTATTGAACGAGGATGGGTTGCGGCGATTCGGGCGGATCGACCGGCGCCTCGCCGGGGCCGGGCTCGGGTTCGCTGTTGGGATCGGCGAACTCGATCGGCCAGATCAGATGCGCGCCCATGCCGACCGTCAGCGGCGTGCCGTTCACCAGGCCATTGCGCAGGCGCACCGGCGCCCATTGCCCGCTCGGCAAGGTGAACTGCATCCACTGGCTGTCGCTGCCCGCCAGGCGCACGCTGACCAGGTTGCCCTTGCGATGCATATCCACGCGCGGACGCTCGCCGACTTCGCCCAGTACGATGAACTGATTGTCAGCCAAGGCCGGCCGCGGCCCGCTGTAGCCGGCGTACGACCAGCCCGGCGCGGAACGCGGAATCCATTCGCCGTTGAGCCTGAGCTGCGTGTCCTTGCGCAGCAGCGACAGCACCAGGATGTATTCCGAGGTGGTCCCGCCCTTGTCCTCGCTGCGGAAGGACCATTCCACCAATCCCGCTTCGGTGTGGGTGTCGGCCTGCGAGCCGAGTTCGGTTTGGCTGAGGAACGCCCAGAAGTACACGTCGTCGGGCTTGGACACCCGATCTTCCCGCAGGTCGGCCAGACGCAGGTACAGGCCCTTGTCGAAGGGAAGATCGTGCATGCGCAACGGCGGTTCGTCCGGACGCTGCGACGCGCCGGAATTGATGTCCGCGCCGGTCACCATCAGTTTGACTTCGCATCCGCCGCCCTTGTGCCCGGGTTCTATTTCCATGAGACCGGCGCCATCGCAAAAATCGTTTCCAGCCGTCGCCTGCCCGGCCAACAGCAGCAGCGACGCCGCCGCCAGCGGATACCACACCTTCTTCATGCCACTCCCCTTGTTGACTCCCCGATACCGGGGCCGATGGTAACGCGCCGCTCGCTACGGTTATCCGTGGATGAGCCGGGGATTCCGGCTCATTTGCCTGTGTCCGGAACCGATAACCAACCGCTTGAACGATGGAAGCGCCGACTAAGTCCCTCTCCGGCTCGCGGGAGAGGAGTTGGGGTGAGGGCGCGGGAAATGCCGGAAGGCTCGCACCTTGGCGCTCCCTCACCCCAGCCCTCTCCCGCAAGCGGGAGAGGGAGAAAAACAAGATCGTGTCGGCTGCCTTTATTCGACCGGATTGGGAACCGGCGTTTCGGGCGGATCGATCGGCGGCTGGCCGGGGCCTGAGCGGACATCGACGTCGCGGAACTCCGACGGCCACGACAGATGCATTTTCATCCCCTCGACCATTTGCACGTTGCGCAGTAAGCCGTTGCGCAGGCGGATCGGCCGCCACTGGCCTTCGGGCAATTCGAACCGCGCCACCACGGGCTTGTCGGAGTCGCGCAGTCCCACCAGCACCGAGCGGCCGTCGCGCTTGAGGTACAGCCGCGGCAACTGGGCGAACTGAGCCGAATCCGGGAGCATGTCCCCCAGCTTGATGCGCTGGTTGTCCACTAGTAACGGTTCGATGCCGGGCGCGGTCGCCGACGACCAGCCGCGGCCGGGCGGGATCACCCAGTCCATGTTCAACACGAGGCTGCGGCCTTCGCGCCTGAGCGACAGCGCCAGCACGCGGCCGGCGTCGGACTTGTCCTGGGACTCGAACGACCACTCCACCAAGGCCGCTTCGGTATCGGATACCGGCGAGCTGCCCAGGCTCGCCGAACACACGGTGAAATTGATCTGCAGGTGTTCCGGCGTCGCGATGGCCGCGCCGCTGCTGCTGAGCGCCGCATACAGGCTTTGGTTGAACGGCATGTCGCGCAGCCGCAGCGGATACGAATCGATCACCCAGCCGTCCGCGATCGGGCCGGGGACCGCCAGATTGACTTCGCAACCGCCGGTGTTCGGATCCGGCGGAACCGGATCGGTTCCGAGCGCGAGTGCGTTATCGCAAAAATCGTTCCCCGCCATCGCCTGCCCGCTCAACAGCAACAGCGACGCCAAGATGGGATAGCACAACCTGTTCATTCGAATCTCCTTGTAAAAACCGATATCCGCAGCCGCCGGTGCGGCAGGTCCGTCCGGCTGCGATCCTTGCGCGTGGGTAGGAACGGCTACGGCTCGCGCAGGCCGCAACCGGGTCGGTGGCGCGCACGCAATCCGCGCGCCCATCAGGCGTCATCGCCACTGCGCGCCGTCGCCGGGGCGGTCGCGGGTGGTGTGATCCATAGCTCGTAATCGGCGCGAAGAACGGCTCATGCCGGCGCGAAATCACGTGCCGTGCCGACGCCGCGGCGGGCCCGAGCGCGTCGGCGATCACAGTCGCGCAGACGCGAATCGCGGGCGCCACGGGGTGCGCGGTGAAGCGTGATCCAGCCGTCAGAAGCCCGCGCGCGGCCCGGCTAGTCTCGCCGAACCCCCTCTCGCAATTCGTGAACCGTATGGTCGATATCCATCAGGTCTGGCCGTACTTCGTCATGATGCTGGCGACGTTCGCTTTCGCCTGGCTGCCGTTGTTCCGGCGCGCGGACCTGATCGGGCCGCAACTGGACAAGCGCACCGACACCCTGGACGGCCTGCGCGGTTTCCTGGCGATGAGCGTGTTCGCCACGCACGTGATCGTCCACTACGACTACCTGATCACCGGGGTGTGGAAGCCGTCCGCGGCGCAGTTCTACAACACCGCCGGGGTGGTGTCGGTCAGCGTGTTCTTCATGCTCACCGGCTTTTTGTTCTGGAACAAACTGCTCAAGGCCGACGGCCGTCCGGGCTGGAAGGATCTGTATATCGGCCGCGTGTTCCGCCTGGGGCCCATGTACGTGGTCGCGGTGCTGGTGATGATCGGCGTGGTCGCGTATCGCACCGGATTTCAATGGCGGGTGCCGCCTGTGCAGGCGATCGCCTCGGCGCTGGCGTGGCTGGCGCTGGGCATCGTGCCGCCGCCGCCGACCATCAACGGCTACACCGACACCGGCACGATTCTCGCCGGCGTGACCTGGACCTTGTTCTTCGAGTGGCTGTTCTATTTCTCGCTGCCGCTGCTGGCGTTCTTCGTGCGCCGCCGTCGCCATCTGATGTTCACCGGCAGCGTCGTGATGCTGTGCCTGCTGACCATCCTCGCCGCGACCTGGGGCGGCGGCTTCGAGCCCGGGGTCAAGCCGCGTCCGATCCTGCTGCTGGCGGTATTGGCCGAACTGATCCTGATGCTGGTCTCGGGCGTGTTCGTCGCCTCGCTCCTGCATGCAGGGTTCGGCGCCAAGCTGCAATTGCACAAACCGCTGTGGGCCGCGGTCGCACTGGCGTGCATCGTGCTGGTGTTCGCGGCGATGCTGAGCACGCGCAGCATCGGCATGTTGCAACTGCTGGCGCTGTGCCCGCTGACCGGCGCGTTCTTCTTCATCGTGTGCTCGGGCAATCGCCTGTTCGGCGTGCTGTCGCTGGCGCCGGCGCGGCGGCTGAGCAATCTGAGCTACAGCATCTATCTGTCGCAGGGATTGGCGATGGTGGCGGTGTTCGCGATCCCGGGCGTCAAGACGTATGCGCTCAGCGGCACGGTGCAGTTCTGGATCGTCAACATCGGCTGCGGCCTGGTGCTGTGCCTGAGCGCATTGGCGACGTATCTGTACGTCGAGGAGCCGGGCATCCGCATGGGCAAGCGGATCATCCAGCGCCTGGGCAGCAAGCGCGCGCCGCTGGGCGCGGTGCCGTCGCCGACCTGAGGCCCCGGCGGCTGCGTCGCCGGCAATCGAGTCGTCCCCTCTCGTTATAGATATGGGGCCGGCGGAATTTGCTTCAAGACTTTTATAATTCCAGGAAATTCATATAGTTGCATCGTCCTCTCAGCAGGCACGGGCGACCCATGAACGACTTCGACACCTCCGCTCAAAGCACGCCCTCGCGTCCGCCGGACGCCTTGCCCACGTTCAAGAACGACGACGCCCGCGACCGCTATCTGGCCGCTTACGACGCGGCCGTGCGCGAGTGGCCGATCGTCTGCGAGCAGCGCGATATCCCGAGCCGTTGGGGCTCGACGCATGTGATCGTCAGCGGCCCGGCCGATGCGCCGCCGCTGGTGCTGCTGCCCAGCTTCGCCGGCACCGCCACCGCCTGGCGCCTCAACGTCGCCGGGCTGAGCGCGCACTACCGCACCTACGCGATCGATGTGATCGGGCAGCCGGGCAAGAGCTGGTCGCATCGACGCCTGCGCGATCGCCGCGAATACGCCGACTGGCTAGGCGAGGTGCTCGATGGCCTGGGCCTGTCGCGCGTATCGATCGTCGGTTGTTCGTTCGGCGGATTTCTGGCCTTGAATCAGGCCTCCCTGACGCCGCAGCGGGTCGAGCGCGTGGCGATGATCAGCCCGGTCGGCAGCTTCGCTTCGCAATTCTGGAAGCTCACTTACTCGGCGCGGATCAAGCGGCCGCTGGTCAAACTCTGGCGCCGCCTGAGCGGCAGCAAGCGCGCGCCGAGCATGACCGACCTGGGCGTGCGGCCGCCGCGCGACACGCTGTGGGCCGCGTTGATGGCGACAACGATGATGCCGGCGTTCTCCGCGGTCGGCGTCATCAATCCGGCGGTGCTGAGCCGGCGCGAACTGCGCGCGATCCGCGCGCCGGCCTTGTTGCTGATCGGCGACGCGGAGCGGCTGTACGAACCGGCGGCGATGACGCGCTTGGCGCGCAGGCGCATGCCCGCGCTGGAAACGGCGATCGTTCCCGACGCCGATCACGTCGCGGCGATGGCGCAGCCCGATGAGGTCAACGCGCGGATCTTGCGCTTCCTGCAACCGCGCGATTGAAGCGGCAACGCCGATGAGGACTTCATCGGCGTTGCCGGTGCCAGGCCGCTGCGGCCCGGATCAGTGCCAGTTGAGGTTGAGCGACACGCCGACCACGCGCGGCTCGTTGTAGACCGCGGCCATGTAGTTCTCGATCACGCCCTTGAGGTTCTTCTCGTTGGTGATGTTGCGCGCGAACAAGGCGACTTCGTACGCGCCGTAACCGCCGGTGTAACCCACCTTCAGCCCGCCCTCGAAGTTGCCGCTGGCGTTGAATTCGGTCGAGTCGTACAGCACGAAGCTGGTGTAGCCCTGCTTGTTCCAGTCGGTGGAGACGAACAAGGCGCCGCTGTCGCTGACCGGGATGTCGTAGCGCGCGCCCAGGTTGACGCTGTACTTGGGCGCGTTGGGCAGCGGGTTGCCGTTGATCTGCGCGAAGGTGTTCGCGCCAACCTTGATGGTCGGATCGTTGACGGTGCACACCACCGTGCCGTTGAGCGCGCACACCTGGGCGTAGACGCGGCTGTCCTCGATCTTGCTGCGCAGCAGGCTCACGCCAGCGGTCAGCGACAGGTTCGGGATCGGGCGCCAGTCCAGGTCGGCCTCGACGCCGTAGGCGCGCGCCTTGTCGGCGTTGAACAGCACGCCGTTGCCGTTGGAATCGTTGCCGTTGAGCTGGATGTCATCGACGGTGTAGGTGAAGCCGGTGACGTTCAAGCGCAGGCGGTTGTCGAACAGGCTGCTCTTGATGCCCGCTTCCCACGACAGGATGGTTTCCGAATCGGCGGTGGTGAAGTCGGCGTTGAACACCGCCGAGCGGCCCTGGATGGTCGGGCCGCGGAAGCCGCGCGCGACCTTGGCGTAGACGCTGAGGTTCGGGTTGATTTCGTACATCGCGCTCAGGTCCCAGCTGGGCTGGGTGTCGGACATGCGCACATCGCGGCGACCGGTGTAGGTAGACACGCCGGCGACGGTGTCGGCGGTCTTGAGCAGGCGCGTGCGCTTGCTGTCCTTGGTCTCGCGCAGGCCGGCGGTCAGGGTCAGCGCATCGGTGACCTTGTAGCTGAGCTGGCCGAACGCCGCCCACGAGGTATTGCTGTTGCGCAGACGCACCCAGTTGTTCGGATTGCGCGCCGCGCCCTTGAGGAACCAGGCGCGCTGATAGAAATCGGTGGTGTCGCGGCCGTCGAAATAGAACGCGCCGACCTGCCATTGCAGGGCGTCGTCGCCTTCGCTGGCCAGGCGGAATTCCTGCGTGAACTGGTCAAGGTCGCGGACCTGCCCCATCGACTGGCCGAAGCCGTTCGGCACGCCACGCACCGGGAAGTTGGCCGCGGCGCCGCCGTCGGTGTCGCCGCGGCTGTAGCCGGAGGTGGTTTCGTAGGCGCTGATCGAGGTCAGCGAGGCTTCGCCGAAGTTGTACGTGGCCTTGACCGAGCCGCCGTAGGTCTTGTACGCCTGCGGGTTGTTGCCAGCTTCGTCAAAGGCGACCTTGTCGCGCGGCACATCGACTTTGTTGGAGCCCTTGACGATGGCGTTGCGCAGGAACAGCGTCGAGGTGCCGGCGTAGTCGCGCGCGTGCGCCGAGGCCAGTACCGAGAAATTCTCGCTCGGCGTCAGCAGCAGTTGCACGCGCAGATTGCGGTCGTCGAAGCCGCCCATCGCGTCCTTCTTCGGCGTGACCGTGCCGTCGGCGCTGGGGCCGGTGAAGGTGTTGTCGACCCAGTCGTCGCGGTGCTGGTACAGCGCCGACACGCGGAACGACAGGATGTCGTTGATCGGGCCGCCGATGCCGCCGTCGAAGGACACGGTGTTGTAGCTGCCGTAGCTGGCCTGCATGCGGCCGCTGTAGTCCTGGCTCGGCTTGATGCTGTCGAACTTGATGATGCCGGCGGTGGTGTTGCGGCCGAACAGCGAGCCCTGCGGGCCGCGCAGCACTTCGACCTGATCCAGGTCGAAGACCGGATTGGATTTCAGCACGACGTGCTCAAGCACGACATCGTCCTGGATGATCGACACCGGCTGCGAGGCGCCGAGGTAGAAATCGATATTGCCCAGGCCGCGGATGTAGAAGCGCGGGAAGATGCGTCCGGTGGTGGTTTCCGCGTACAGGCTGGGAACGCGGCCGGACAGGGCCAGCAACGTATCGTCGCCGCCGGCGGTCAGCGCGCGCATCGCGTCGCCCTGCATGACGCCGACCGAGACCGGCACGTCCTGCAGGTTCTGCTCGCGGCGCTCGGCGGTCACGGTGACCGCGTCGAGCGAAGTCGCCGATTCGTGCGCGGCCGGAGCGGCGGCGGCGGCCGGAGCCGGTGCGGCGTCCTGCTGGGCCGAGGCGGCGGTCGCGGCGCAGACCAGCAACAGGCCGGCGCAGGCCCGGGCCAGCACGCTCCTGCGCGAAAGCGCCAGCAGCCGGCGGGAGTCGTCAACGCGGCTGCGCGGCGGCAGGCGTACTTCATGCAGATACATCGTGGGAAATCCTTGGCTGGCGCTGAGGTGCAATGCGTTCGGCTCGCGCAGGGCCGATGGCAGCGTGGCGGACTGTTCCGCGTGGCGGCACGGTATGTCACAAGTGTTGCACGCCGGTTGCATATCGGCGCGTCTGCGACGGCGCGCTCGCTGTCGGTGCGCGCGGGCGATGGCGGCTCGGGGGCGCAGGCGCTGTGCTGGCGAAAACACGCGAGTCCGCGCCGGCGAAGGCTTTGAGCGAGGTGAACAGCGACGGGCCGACGATGGCCGGCGCGCTCATTGCGCAGCCGGCGAGTGCCGCCGGATGCGGCGGCGCTGCAAGACGGGCGATGGCCAGCCGCCAAAGCCCGCACACGCGGCCGCCGCGATGCGGAGGCCGCGCGGCCGTCGCTGCGCCGGGCCGGCGGGCGTCGCTGCACTCATGCAGCGAGCCCGGGACGGCGCCGGCGCAACGGCGCCGCGATCAGGGACAGGTGTAGGTGTCGCTGGCCTGTGGACGGTAGGCGGCCCACATCGCATCGGCGAAGGCGTTGGCGTAATAGCCGCCGTCGCGGCCGGTGCCGTGCGCGGCCGGCCAGCGTCCGGTTCCGTCGGCCGGATTGTTATCGGCCGCGCCGTTGCCGCGCGGCTGATAGGGATCGGGCTGGGTCCACACGCCGTGCTGCACCCAGCGGTCGGCGTAGTGCAGGATGCGGTCGTCGGTCCAGATGCAGCGCAAGGCCGGCAGCAGCCGCAGCGCCAGCGCGGTGGCCTTGTAGGCCTTGGCCGTGCAGCAGAACTGGTAGTAGTCGCCCGGTTGCTGGCCGCCGTCGATATAGCCGTAGGGGTCGCGGCAATCGCGCGAATTGGTGCCGTGGATCTGGTTTTCCCAGTAGTCCTCCGCCGAACACGGGCTGCCGAACAGCACGACGCCGGAACCTGCGCCGACCGACAGCTGATCGTCCTCCTGATATGTCCCGCCCTGGAAATCGCGCACGCGCTTGCTCAGCGCCGCGTCGTCGAGCAGCAGCGCCGACATCGCCAGCACCAGCTTGCGGCCGTGGCGGTGGCCGCCGTCGGCGTTGAAGTGCAGCCCGCCCTGCATGGCGGCGTCGAGGTCGATGCCGTACTGGACCAGATTGATCGCCAGCTGCCGGCGTTCCAGCGGATCGCCGTCGATCATCAGGCGCAGCGAGGCCACCGAGGTGTCCATCGCGATCGCCGCGCCGTAGTCGGGCATGTTGAGCGTCGGGTGGATCTGATCGGCCTGCCAGCCCAGCTGATGATCCAGCTGCACCCGGGCGAAGCGATCGGACAGCGAACGCAGGCTCGGCATGTCCGGCAGGCCGGTCAACGCCGGCAACCGGTCCATGCGCAGGCGGCTGACCGGATACAGCGGCTTGGTGCGGCCGAAGTACGGCGGACGGAACACATCGCGGCCGCCGCCGGGCGGAACCGCGCTCAACACCGTCAGCACCACCGCGGTCTGCAGCGCGGTCTTGTCGTTGCCGGCGAGCGAAACCGCCTTGACGATGGACTGATTGGGCGCGGCCGAATACGGCAGCGCCGGCACGCGCGTGGCGTCGTAACCGCCGGCGTCCTTGTCGAAGCCGTGGCGGTCGATCCGGGACGGATTGACCTCGAAGCCGTTATGGCCGCCGGCGAAGGCCGGGCTGATCGAGGTCACCTTGACCTTGCCCGCGCTGCCATCGACCGGGGTGACCCAATAGTCGCCGTTGGCGAACTGGCCGCACGGGTACGCGCGGTCAAGAGTGAAGGTGACGCCGTACTGCTGCACCTGCGAACACGTGGCCGCCGCGGCGGCGCGCGCGCTGCCGGCCTGGACCGGCGCGGCGCCGACGG
>NZ_JBFRDR010000021.1:0-97954 GCF_052113885.1 Lysobacter sp. TAB13
GGGGGGAACAGCAACGGCAACGGCAACAGCGGCGACAGCGACGGCGGCAAGGCTCGATCTGACGCGATCAGACGCCACTCCCACCCCTTACACACCCACCTAACGGGTTCCCCCCTTTGAAAAAGGGGGGCCAGGGGGGATTTGCTTTTCGCTCACCCCAACCGCCCGTTACTTCCCCAACCGCTCATTCACCAGACTCTCCACCACCGACGGGTCGGCCAAGGTGCTGGTATCGCCCAGCTGATCCGGCGCGTTCTCGGCGATCTTGCGCAAGATGCGGCGCATGATCTTGCCCGAACGCGTCTTCGGCAGACCCGGCGCCCACTGCAGATGGTCGGGCGTGGCGATCGGGCCGATTTCCTTGCGCACCCACGCCACCAGTTCCTTGCGCAGCTCATCGCTCGGCGCCTGCCCGGCGATCAGGGTGACGTAGGCGTAGATGCCCTGGCCCTTGAGGTCGTGCGGGAAACCCACCACCGCCGCTTCGGCGACCTTCGGGTGCGAGACCAGCGCGCTTTCGACCTCGGCCGTGCCGATGCGGTGGCCGCTGACGTTGATGACGTCGTCGACGCGGCCGGTGATCCAGTAGTAACCGTCGGCGTCGCGGCGGCAGCCGTCGCCGGTGAAGTAGTTGCCGGGGTAGGTCTTGAAATAGGTTTCGATGAAACGCTGATGGTCGCCGTAGACCGTGCGCATCTGCCCCGGCCACGAACCGGTCAGCACCAGATTGCCTTCGGCTTCGCCTTCGAGCACTCCGCCGTTGGCGTCCACCAGCGCCGGTTGCACGCCGAAGAAGGGCTTGGTCGCCGAGCCGGGCTTGAGGTCGATCGCGCCGGCCAGCGGCGTGATCAGGATGCCGCCGGTCTCGGTCTGCCACCAGGTGTCCACGATCGGGCAGCGCGAATCGCCGACCACCTCGAAGTACCAGCGCCAGGCCTCGGGATTGATCGGCTCGCCGACCGAACCGAGCAGGCGCAGCGAGGAACGCGAGGTCTTCTTCACCGGCTCGTCGCCGTCGCGCATCAGCGCGCGGATCGCGGTCGGCGCGGTGTAGAAGATGGTGACCTTGTGCTTGTCGATCACGTTCCAGAAACGCGACACGTCCGGATAGTTGGGCACGCCTTCGAACACCAGCGCGGTCGCGCCGTTGGCCAGCGGGCCGTAGACGATGTAGCTGTGGCCGGTGACCCAGCCCACGTCGGCGGTGCACCAGTAGACGTCGTCTTCGCGCAGGTCGAACACGGCCTCGTGGGTGAACGCGGCGTAGGTGAGGTAGCCACCGGTGGTGTGCAGCACGCCCTTGGGCTTGCCGGTGCTGCCGGAGGTGTAGAGGATGAACAGCGGGTCTTCCGCGTTCATGCGCTCGGGCTCGCAGGTGTCGGGCTGGCCGGCGACCACCGCGTCGTACCAGCGGTCGCGCGGCATCTGCATATCGACCGCGGCGCCGGTGTGGCGCACCACCAGCACGGTTTCGACCGAATTGGTGCCCGGCAATTTCAGCGCCGCATCGACGTTGGCCTTGAGCGGAATCTTCTTGCCGCCGCGCAGGCCTTCATCGGAGGTGATCACCAGCTTGCTGGCGCAGTCGGCGATGCGGTCGGCGATCGAGTTCGGAGCGAAGCCGCCGAACACCACCGAATGGATCGCGCCCACGCGCGCGCAGGCCAGCATCGCCACCACCGCCTCGGGAATCATCGGCAGGTAGATGGTGATGCGGTCGCCCTTCTTGACGCCCAGGTTGCGCAGCGCATTGGCCAGCCGGCAGACGCGCGCGTGCAGTTCGCGGTAGCTGATCGGCTCGGCCGGCAGGTTCGGATCGTCGTGCTCGAACAGCAGCGCGGTCTTGTCGCCGCGCGTGGCCAGATGGCGGTCCAGGCAGTTGACGCTGGCGTTGAGCTCGCCGTCCTCGTACCACTTGATGCGGAAATCGTTGAGGTCGTAGCTGACGTTCTGGATCTTGCTCGGCGGCTTGAACCAGTCCAGCCGCTGGGCCACGCGGCCCCAGAAGCCCTCCGGATCGTTAATCGATTCGGCGTACTGGCGCTCGTAGTCTTCGCGCTTATACCGGGACTTGGCGGCGAACGCCTCATCGATGGGATAGACGCTGGCGGGGTGGCTCATCAGGGGCTCCTGCTAGGGGCGGGATTCGGGACTGGGGATTCGGGATTCGGGATTCGAAAATCAGGCGCCGATGATGCCGCGCCGACGCGGGAACCGCGAATCCCCAAGCTCGGCCGTCAAGTGTGCCGCAATGCAGCAAGCGCGGCCAAGCCGGCGAGGTAGACCTTGGTCGAAGAGGCGGATTCGGCATCGAAGATGCGGCGGCCGAACTCGCTTGCGTTTCTGCAAATCGCAAATCCCCGCTCCCGACTCCCCATTTCCACCTAGACCTTCGTCGTAAACCCCGCATACAGGTGTCGGTTTTCGACCAATGGCGAATGGTGGGCGGCCAGCGCCGGCGCGCAGGCTGGCCGCGGCCGCACCTTTCGGGCGGCATTCCTTGGGAGGGAAATCATGACTTTCTCTAGCGTGCTCACACGCAGCGCCACACCGCGCGCGACGATCCGGCGGCGGCCTCTGGCCTGCGCCCTGCTGGTCGCGCTGATGCTGCCCGGACTGGCCTTGGCACAGACCGCAAAAGAAAAAGAACTCGAAGCGCGCGTCGCCGAGCTCGAACGCTTGGTCCAGCAACTGGCATCGCAACAGCAGCAGGTGCAGACCCAGGTCACCGAGGTGAAGGCCGCACAGACGGCCGCGCCGGCGGCGATCGCGGCGACGCCGGTGAAGAATCCGATCCAGGCCACCACCATCAGCACCGCCGGCAATCCCGGCACGCGTTTCAGCTACGGCGGCTTCATCAAGCTCGATGCGTCGGTGACTTCCACCAACGACGGCGACATCGCCGACGGTTCGGTCGGCCGGCTGTTCTACGTGCCCAAGGCGATTCCGGTCGGCGGCGGCGCTACCCGCGAAGGCGGCAGCGACACCGACATGGGCGCGAACTTCTCGCGCTTCTGGTTCGCCGCCGATACCGACCTGGAAAGCGGCGACAAGCTCAAGGGTTATCTGGAATTCGATCTGTTCGGCGGCGGCACCACCGCCTTCACCGGCAACGAGATCGCCACCAACACCTACGCGCTCACCGTGCGCCATGCCTATGTGACCTGGAACAAGTGGCTGGCCGGTCAGACCTGGTCGAACTTCCAGGACGCCAACGCATTGCCCGACACGGTCGACTTCCTCGGTCCCACCGAGGGCACGGTGTTCGTGCGGCAGGCGCAGTTGCGCTACACCAGCGGCCCGTGGTCGTTCTCGGTCGAAAACCCGGAGACCGTCTACACGCCGTTCCGCGGCAACATGGCGCAGGTCGCCGGCGACGACGGCGCGGTTCCCGACGTCACCGCGCGCTACACGGCGAAGGGCAACTGGGGCCACTTCAGCGTCGGCGCGCTGGCGCGTCAGCTCAAGTACCAGAGCGGCCGCGCCAACGATTCCAACACCGGCTACGGCGTCAGCCTGTCGGGCAAGTGGAACCTGGGCGCCAGCGACGATCTGCGCTACATGGTCACCGCCGGCAGCGGCATCGGCCGCTATGTCGGCCTGGCGCTCAACAACGACGCGGTGCTCGACGGCGCGGGCGATCTGGAGAACATCGACCTGATCTCCGGCTTCGTCGGCTGGCGCCATGTGTTCAGCCCGAAGCTGCGCGGCAACGTGTTCTACTCGCGCGCCGAGTACGACAACAAGACCGCGTTGACCGGCCTTGGCATCACCAAGTCGGCGCAGTCGGCGCATCTCAACCTGATCTATACCCCGATTCCGAAGCTCGACATCGGCGCGGAATACATCTGGGGTCAGCGCGAGATCGAAACCGGCGACAAGGGCGAGCTCAATCGCTTGCAGACGCATGTGAAGTACAGCTTCTGATGTTCCGATGAAGTTTCCGGTCGCGTGCATCTCTCCTGCCGTCATTCCCGCGAAAGCGGGAATCCAGTGACTTCAAACGTTCTCGCACGAAAGTGCACTGGATTCCCGCTTTCGCGGGAATGACGGTCTGGAGGGAATGTCGCCTGCGGCCGTCTACGCATTCCGTATTCCCTATTCCACGAACATATACGACGATTCTCTACGACCACCCACGATTACCTACGACCACCATCAACCATCACGCAGCTGATCGGTAACACCCTCGGCGGGCCCTAGCCCGCTCCTTCCCACTGTTCGGGGGAACAGCTCATGTCCAGCACTTCAGCCCAAGCGGCGCCGTCCACCGCGCCGTTGACCAAAGACCATAAGAAAGTCATCTTCGCCTCCAGCCTGGGCACCGTGTTCGAGTGGTACGACTTCTATCTGTACGGCTCGCTCGCGGTCATCATCGGCAAACAGTTCTTCGGCGGTTTGAACGAAACCAGCCAGTTCATCTTCGCTCTGCTCGCCTTCGCCGCCGGTTTCGCGGTGCGGCCGTTCGGCGCGCTGGTGTTCGGACGCCTCGGCGACATGATCGGGCGCAAGTACACCTTCCTGGTCACCATCGTGATCATGGGCCTGGCCACCTTCCTGGTCGGCATATTGCCCAGTTACGAAACCCTGGGCATCGCCGCGCCGGTGATCCTGATCACCTTGCGATTGCTGCAGGGCCTCGCGCTCGGCGGCGAGTACGGCGGCGCGGCGACCTACGTGGCCGAGCACGCACCCAACGGCAAGCGCGGCCTGTACACCAGCTTCATCCAGACCACCGCGACCCTGGGCCTGTTCCTGTCGCTGCTGGTGATCTGGGGCTGCCGCAATTTCCTCGGCAAGGAAGACTTCGAGTCCTGGGGCTGGCGCATTCCGTTCTGGGTGTCGGTGCTGTTGCTCGCGGTGTCGGTGTGGATCCGCCTGCAGTTGGCCGAGTCGCCGCTGTTCCAGCAGATGAAGGCCGAAGGCAAGACCTCCAAGGCGCCGATCACCGAGAGCTTCTTCTCCAAGAACGGCAAGATCGCCTTGCTCGCGCTGCTCGGCGCGACCGCGGGCCAGGCGGTGGTGTGGTACGGCGGCCAGTTCTATTCGCTGTTCTTCCTGACCAAGACCCTGGGCATGGACCCGAACCAGGCCGACATCCTGATCGCCATCGCCCTGGCGCTGGCCACCGGCGGCTTCATCTTCTTCGGCTGGTTGTCGGACCGCATCGGCCGCAAGAAGATCGTGCTGGCCGGCTGCCTGATCGCGGTGTTCACCTACTTCCCGGTGTTCAAGGCGCTCACGCATAACGTCAACCCGGCTTTGGAATCCGCGGTCGCCGCTTCGCCGGTCACCGTCACCGCCGATCCGCAGCGTTGCGCGTTCCAGTTCGACCCGGTCGGCAAGGCCTCGTTCAAGCAGTCCTGCGACGTGATCAAGTCGGCATTGGCGAAGAAGGGCATTCCCTACGTCAACGCGCCCGGCCCGGCCGGCAGCATCGCCACGGTCAGCATCGGCGGCGCCAACCTGAGCAGTTTCGAAGGTGAATCGCTCGACAGCGCCGCGTTCAAGGCCAAGTCGGAGGAATTCGGCAAGCAACTCACCGAGGCGTTGAAGACCGCCGGCTACCCGGCCAAGGCCGATCCGGCGCAGATCAACAAGCCGATGGTGATCGCGCTGCTGACCTTCCTGGTGCTGCTGGTGACGATGGTCTACGGGCCGATCGCCGCCTGGCTGGTGGAACTGTTCCCGACCCGCATCCGCTACACCTCGATGTCGCTGCCGTACCACATCGGCAACGGCTGGTTCGGCGGCTTCCTGCCGTTCACCGCCTTCGCCATCGTGGCGGCGACCGGCAACATCTACAGCGGCCTGTGGTATCCGATCATCGTCGCGGCGATGACGGTGGTGATCGGCGCGTTGTTCCTGCCGGAAACCAAGGATCGCGACATCACCGAGTAAGCGACTTGTCCATCGGTTGCGAACGACGCCGGCCTCGCGCCGGCGTCGTTCGTTGCGGCATCGGTCGTTCGCTCTAGAATCGGCCGCATGGAGTCGCTGCCCGCATTGCTCGCCCAAGCCCGCGCCTGCACCGTATGCGCGGCGCATCTGCCGCACGGGCCGCGCCCGGTGTTGCAGATGGAAGCGAGCGCGCGGATTCTGATCGCGGGACAAGCGCCGGGACGCAAGGTGCACGCGTCGGGCATTCCGTTCGACGACGCCAGCGGCGAGCGCTTGCGCGCGTGGCTGGGGATGAGCCGCGAGACGTTCTACGATGCGCGTCGCGTGGCGATCGTGCCGATGGGGTTCTGTTATCCAGGCACGAGCAAATCCGGCGATCTGCCGCCGCGGCCCGAATGCGTCGCGACCTGGCACGCGCGCCTGCTGCCGCAACTGCGCGAGCTGCGATTGAGCCTGGCCATCGGCCAGTACGCGCAGGCCTATCATCTGCCTGGCGCCGGTCGTTCGTTGACGCAGGCGGTAGCGGCATGGCGCGACACCTGGCCGCTCAAGCTCGCGCTGCCGCATCCCAGCCCGCGCAATCAGGCCTGGCTCAAGCGTAATCCGTGGTTCGAACGCGAACTGCTGCCGGTGCTGCGCGAACGCGTGGCGCGGGTGCTCGACGGCGCCGATTGAACGCGGCCGCTCACTGATACACGAACTTCGGCATTTCCCACTCAAAGCGGATCGCCAGCAACCGGAAGGCGAAACCGCCGCCCAGACACAGCAGCACGCTGAGGTTCTCCGCCACGCCCAGGCGCAGCATCAGCAGATACGCCACGCCGGTCAGCAACGAAATCACCGCGTACAACTCGCGCTGGAACACCAGCGGAATCTCGTTGCACAGCACATCGCGCAACACGCCGCCGAAGGCGCCGGTGAGCATGCCGGCGATCACCACGATCACCGGCGCGTGGCCGCCCTCGCGCGCGACCGCGCAGCCGATCAGGGTGAAGGCGATCAGGCCCAGCGCGTCCAGCCACAGGAACGCGCGGCGCAGGTAATGCAGTTTCTTGGCCAGGAAGGTCGCCGCGATCGCCGCGCACACGGTGTAGGCGAGGTACTCGGGATGCTTCACCCAGCCCAGCGGATAGTGGCCGAGCACGATGTCGCGCAGCGAGCCGCCGCCGAGCGCGGTCACGCTGGCGATGATGACCACGCCGAACAGGTCCATGCGCCGGCGCCCGGCGGACAGCGCGCCGGTCATGGCTTCGGCGCTGATGGCGATGAGGTAGATGATCTGCAGCAACACGGCGCAACTCCGTCGGACGAACGCGGGGAAACCGCGCACGCGCGAACGAAGACAGGGGCGGGACTGAACGCACAAGTTCGAGCGCCGCCGAACGCGCAGTCACGTAAGAACGCGATCGCGCGCCGATACCGATGTCTCCGAGGCCATGGCCGCGGCGCCGCTCCCGCTGTCCTTTTACCTGAGAGTTTGCGCGGCCCGGCGCAGTGCGCCGGCGGCCGCTTGCCCCTTCGGTGGGCCGCATGGCGGCCTCTCTCCAGATCGGCGATGTGTTCGCAGTGTTCCGGCCGAACGGCCGAGCCTGAGCGATTATGGGAGCCTGCGCCTTCGGCGGGCGACGGCTTGCGGGCCGGCGCCACTCTTCTGCGAACCGGCGCATGGTAGCAGGCGCCGCGCCCGCGAATCCCGCGGCCGGCACCGGTGAACCTTTTCCGCCAGATCGCGACTACAGGATCGAACCCCGCCGGAATCGCCTCTTGAACGCCCCTGCCGCCCACGCCGCGACGCCCGCCGATCCCCGCTACGACGAGTGGCTGGTCGTGCGTTGCCAGCTCGGCGAGCGCGACGCCTTCGAAACCCTGATCCGGCGCTGGCACGGGCCGATTCGCGGCTACGCGCGGCGCCTGTGCGGCGACGACGAACTCGCCGACGAGATCGCGCAGGACACCTGGCTGCGCGTGCTGCGCGGCATCGCCGGATTGCGCGACGGCGCCTGTCTGCGCGCGTGGCTGTTCGGCATCGCCCGGCGCGCGCTGATGGACCGGTTGCGCGGCCGCTACGCCGCGCCGCCTCAAGCGGAACAGATCGATCCCGACAGCGTGCCCGGCGAGGACGCCGCACCGGAGCAGGCGCTCGACCACGCCATGGACCTGGACCGGCTGCAACGCGGCCTGGACCGCCTGCCGCTGATCGAGCGCGAAGTGCTGAGCCTGTTCTATCTGCAACAGCTGTCGCTGCAAGACATCGCGCAGGTACTTGAACTACCGGTCGGCACGGTCAAATCGCGCCTGTTCCGCGCGCGCGGCCTGCTGCGGCAGCAATTGGATCCCACCGGAGCGGATCGATGAGCACCCATACGAATTCCACCGCCACCAGCGACGACGCGCCCTTGCCCGAAGCGCTGCGCCTGTTGCTGGAACAGGAACTCTCGCCCGGCGCGCGCCTGGCCTACGTCGGTCTGCTGTTGCTCGCACTCGCGGCCGGCATCACCGTGGCCTCGCTGTGGCTCACCGAGCCCTCGCTGCCGATGCGCACCCAGGTCGCGTTCGCGGCGATGCTGGTGATCGCGCTGTCGTGGTGCGGCTTCGCGATCTGGGCCTTGCTCCACCGGCGCGTGCTGTACGCGCGCCATCGGCTGGTATCGGCGCGCATGGCCACGCTGTTCTGCGCGGCCTTCAGCGCTGGCGCCTTCATCCTCGCCGCCATCGGCGGCGGCGGCCTCGGTGCTTTCCTCGCCGGCGTGCTGGGCCTGATCATGCTGGCGGTGGCGATGGCGCTGTTGCTGCGCGCGCATCGTTACTACGACGGTTTGCGCCGGCGGCAATCGGAGTTGCAACGCGCCCTCGATGAGCGCGGTTGAACGTTTCAACCGGCCAGCGCTTCGACCATCGACTGCTCCAGCGAGCGCTGCGGATCGGCGCGGATCGCATCGAGTTCGGCCGCCTGCCATTCACGCCGCAACCGCCCGTCCATCAACAGCACCGCGCGGGTGATGAAGCGCTCGGCCACGTCCAGCGAATGGGTCGCCAGCAGCACGGTGGTGCCGCGTTCGCGCGCGAGCTGTTGCAGGTGGCGCTTGAGCGCGTAGGCGCTGAGCGGGTCCAGGCCGTTGAGCGGCTCGTCCAGCACCAGCAGCGGCGGCTCGCCGAGCAGGCCGAGCGCGATCGCCAGTTTCTGCCGCGTGCCCAGCGAGTATTGGCCGATGCGGCGGTCGAGCATCGGCGACAGCGACAAGGTTTCGGCCAGCGCCAAAGTCGATGCCGGGATCTCGCCCAGGCCGCGCGCGCCGGCGAACAGCCGCAGGCATTCGCGCCCGCTCAGCAGCGGCGGCAATCGCGCCGGATCGACCGCGAAGCCCAGCAACTGCTTGGCCGGCAGCGGCGCGCGCACGATGTCGTGGCCGCCGATCAACACCCGCCCGGCACTGGGGCGCTGGATGCCGGCCAGGCAATGCAGCAGCGTGGTCTTGCCGGAACCGTTCGGGCCGATCAGCGCGGCGAACTCGCCGGCCGGCAGGCGCAGATCGATGCCGTGCAGCACCGCGTGCTCGTCGTAGCGGTGCTGCAGTTGTTCCAGTTCGAGCACGAAGGTCATGGCGAGGCCGGGCGATGGGCGGGACGCAGCGCGAACAGCGCCGGCAGGCACAGCACGATCAGGATCGCCAGCAACACCGGCGCGGCGCGCCAGCTCAGCGACAGCAGCGCGCAGCCCACGGTCGCGAACCCGGCCGCGCAGACGAACGCGAAGGCGGGATAGCGCCAGGCGGCGCGCGCCAGCGCATGCGGTGCGCGCGGCGCGCTGTGCAGCAGGGTTTGCGCGGCGACGATGCTCGCCGCGCAGGCCTGCACCAGCAGGCTGAACCAGGCCAGCGCGATCACGATCAACAACACGCCCAGCCCGCTCGCGGCGCCGGTGGAACTGGGCAGCGCCAACAGCACCGCGCCGATCATCCAGGCGTGGCCGCCGCGGCGCCAGCGCAGCAGCGCTTCGCGCCGTTGCCAGTCGCTGATGTGCGGCAGGCGCGCGTCGTCGAGCCAGCGCAGGCCGAACAAGGGCTCGCGCGCGCCTTCGCGCGCACGCCGCGCGGGATGGCGGCGATGGCGCAGCGCCGAGATCAAACCAAGCACGGCGCCGACCGCAACGCCGGCTTCGACCACCCAGCACGCGCCGCGCCATGTGCCGGCCTGCCCGCCGAACGCGGCCAGCACGATCGCGACGATCGCCATCGCCGCCGCCGTGGCGATTGCGGCAAGCACGATCAGAGTGCGGGTGGCGCGGGCCGGATCGATCGGCGCCGCCGCCCACCAGCCGTGGCGCAGGTGTTCGTCGAGCGCGATCAGCCGGCCGCGGGCGATCGCGTAGGCGAAAGCGATCGCGAGCAGGCCGAACGGCAACGGCAGTTGCACGATCAATCGCGGCAGCGCCGCCGGCAAGGCCGCCGCCTGCGCGCTCCACAGCCGCAACGCGATCGGCACCAGGATGCACGCCGCCAGCACCAGCCCCGGCGTGCGCCAACGGCGCCGGCCGCCGCCGCGCGCGGCGGCGATGCGGGCCTCATGGAGCCACGGATGAAGCAGCATCGTCATGAATGGGCGCTTGCAAGGACGGGATCGGGCAATGACACGAACGCGGCGCGCGGCGCGGATCGGACCGCGCCGGAGACATCGTCATGATCGCGCACGCGCCGCTCCAGTGCCTTAGGTATCGGCCTTGCGCGATCGTGCCGGACTCATCGGGCCGGCGAAAGATCCGCCCGCGTGCAGTGCCTCAGCGTTCGCCGGCCACGCAGCGCCGCAGCAGCGCCGCGTCCAGGGCCACCTCGCCGGCCCAGGCCTCCATGCCGACCCAGACCCGCTCGATCGCCGCGGTGATCTCCGCTTCGTCGCTCAGATCGCCCTTGGCGACCAGTTTGAACAAGGCCGTCGCGCCGTCCGGCGCCGGCAGGTCGGCGGCTTCGTCGAACAAGGTGCCGGCGCTGACGAACACGTGCCGCTCGGCCAGGCCGATCAGGCAGGCCAGTTGTTCGGCGAATTCGCCGGCCAGCAGTGCCAGCGGTTTGCGCGCGAAGCGGTTGCGCAGCTTGCCGACCAGTTCGTACAACTCGCCGACCACGGCCTCGGCCATGGCGCGGTCGACCGCGTCGTCGTCGGGATGCGCGGCCAGCGAGCGCAGCGTTTCGATCAAGGTGCCGTGATCCGGTGCGATCCACAGCGCGCGCGCATGCACGAACTGGCCGTGCGTCAGCGCCCAGCGCTCATCGACTTCGCGCGCGAACGCTTCCACCGTGGTGCGCGACATCAGGTTGACCTCGGCCTTGCCGCGGCCGTGCACCCATTCCAGCGATTCGTCGAAATCCGCGCCGAAGGCGCCGTCGTCGAGCACCGCCCACAGCTCCACGTCCGAGTACGGGCCGTCGCTCTGGCGCGCGGTGGAGCCGTACAACGCGACCGCGAGCAAGCGCTCGCCGTGACGGCGGCGCAGTTGTTCGACGATATCGTCCACGAGTTCGCGGCGTTGCTCGCCGGTGACCGATTGGGGGCCGGCGAACAGGGTGTCGAGTTCGCCTTGCGGCAATGCGTATTCCATCGGCGCTAGTTAACACGCGGCGCGCGAATGCGGCAATTGCGCGACGCGGGCATTGCGACGCGCGGCGGAGAATTCGCATCGCTCCATGCGCCGCGCGCGCGCGAACGCGCGATTCAGCTTGGGATCGAACGCGGCTTCACTGCGGCGGCGAGGCGAGTTCGCGCGCGTCCAGCCAGCCGTCGTGATTGCGATCTTGTTTGCGAAAACGCTCGGCCAGGGTCTGCCGGTGCTGCTCGCGGGTCAGCGTGGCGCGCGCGCCGCGGCCGCTGGCGGGCTGCTCGGTCGCATCCAGCACGCCGTCGTGGTTGGCGTCCATTGCGTCGAAGGCGTAGCTGAGCCAGTCCTGGTATTCGCTCAGCGAAATCTTGCCGTCGCCGTCGGCGTCCATGCGCGACAGATAATCGCCGGTGGAGGTCACCACCTGCGCGACGCACAGCGCCGGAGACAGCAAGCACAGGCCAAGCAGGGCGGACAGACGATGGCGCATGGGGGTATCGGCGACGGGGGACGCGGCTGAGCCTGACGCGGGCGCGGCGCGCAGGCAAGGGGCGCAGGCCGGATCGGCGCGGCGCGGATACGAAAAACCCGCGCATCGCTGCGCGGGTCTTCGGTCGTCGTGGCTTGCGGTGCGGGCTCAGTGGCGCGCGGGCGCCAGGGCGTAGCCCTTCAAGCGCTCGGAGAAAGCCTGCAGGGCGTGGATGCCGCTGGCTTCGGCTTCAACGCACCAGGCGTGCAGGCGCTGCAGCGTGGCCTGGGCGTCGTGCGAGCGATCGTCCAGCACCTGCGCCAGGCGCTGGCGGAAATCGGCCAGGGTCGCCATCTTCGGGCGCTCGTCGATCCAGTTCTGCAGATGCGTGCGGGCGCCGTCGTCGAGCCAGCGGCCGCCGTCGGCCAGGCCCTTGCGCAGGCGCCGCGGCAGCGAGCGCATGCGGTCGCCGGCGTTGCCGGCTTCCTCGCGCAGCGCCGGCAGGGTGACGTTGCGGTAGTAATCGGTCATGGCCTGGAAGCGGATCGCCAGCAGCGCCTTCAAGGTTTCGCTGTCGGGCATGGCGATGTTCGGGCGCACGTCCAGCGACGGCGCCACGCGCAGCACCTTGGCCAGGCGCAGCGCGCTCAGGCCGCGGATCACGGTCCAGCCGATGTCGAATTCCCACTTGCGCAGGGCGAACTTGGCCGAGCTCGGGAAGGCGTGGTGGTTGTTGTGCAGTTCTTCGCCGCCGATCCAGAAACCCCACGGGGTCAGGTTGGTCGCGGTGTCGGTGGTTTCGAAATTGCGATAGCCCCACCAGTGGCCCAGGCCGTTGACCACGCCGGCGGCCCAGAACGGAATCCACACCATCTGCAGCGCCCAGATCGCCACGCCGGCGGCGCCGAACAAGGCGAAGCTCAGCACCAAAAGCAGCACCGGGCCCATGGTCGCGTGCGGGGTGTAGAGCTTGCGTTCGATCCAGTCGTCCGGGCAGCCCTTGCCGTATTTCTCGATGTCGTCGCGCTCGGCGCGCGCTTCGCGATACAGCTCCACACCGCGCCACATCACCGTGTCGATGCCCTTGAACTGCGGGCTGTGCGGGTCTTCCTCGGTCTCGCACTTGGCGTGGTGCTTGCGATGGATCGCCGCCCACTCCTTGGTGATCATCGAGGTCGTCAGCCACGTCCAGAAGCGGAACACGTGCGCGAGCGCGGGATGGAAATCGACCGAGCGGTGCGCCATCGAGCGGTGCAGGTACAAGGTCACCGACATGATGGTGAGCTGGGTCACCACCAGGAAATACACGGCGAGTTCCCAAAAGCTGGCCTGGATCAGGCCGCCGGCAAGGAAATCGATCAGGGACGCGGGCATTGCAGACTCCGGGAGGGACGGTGGCTGTGGCGGCAGCCGGACGGTACGGCCTTAGGCCAATTAAAAGACAGTTGTATATTGGATGATGCCACGTAGTGATGACCGTTCGCGCGGGTACGGCTTCGGGTGTTGTGATGGGGTTGTAAATTCCAACGGGCAAGGCGGGCAGAACCGGGCGCGGCGGCGGGGTTCAGGGGTATGAACCACAGGCGCGACAGGGCCGGGAAGTCTGTTGTGGGAGGGGCTTCAGCCCCGATGCTTTCCGGTCCGGGGCGGCGATCCAGCTCTGACCAAAAAGCATCGGGGCTGAAGCCCTTCCCACAAAAGCTTTCCAAGGTCCGCGAGGGTCCGCACCGGGCCCGATCCACCCAGGCCGCGGCTCAATCCTCCGCCCGCTCCCCATCCACGGCGATCCGCTCGCGCTGCCGCGCCAGCTCGGTCTCGGCGAAGCGCTTGAGCGCGGCGCGATCAGGTTTGCCGAACGGCGAGCGCTTGCCGCAATGGTCCAGCAGCAGGTTCAGGTCCTGGGCCTCGCCCAGGCGCTCGATCTGGTGCTTGTCGAACTTGGGCGCATCGCGGCCCAGCTTGGCGGCCTTCAAGGCGCGCTGCTGCTGCGACAGCCGCCGGGCGCGCCGGCGCCAGTCGTGCCAATCCTCGTCCGAGCCGCTGCGGCGGTCGCGGGCGCCGGTCTGGGCGACCCGCATCAGGCTGGCGGCGACCGCTTCGCGCCAATGTTCGGGCTGCAGGTCCGCCCAGGGCAGCGCCCGCAGGCCGGCGCGCAACACCCGCAGCAGGGAACGGCGCGCGCCCAGATCCGGATCTTCCGTGCGGGCCTGACGCGCCGCCGCCGCGCGCCCGGCGGCGGCACGGCGGCGCGTGCGCAGCAGCAGCGGACGGATGTCGGCCTGCGTATGGCTGCGCAGCAGGCGGTCGAAGGTTTCCACCAGGGCATGCGCGTCGCGCAGGCCGGACAGGTCGCGGTTGAGGCGGCGCAGTTCGCGATCGATCAAGGCCGCGCCCGGCCCCAGCGCCGCGCCGCCCAGGGCCAGGGTGGCGCGCGCCCGGCGCAGGCTCTTGCGGGCCAGATGCACGCCGGAATGGATGCGGTTGCCGCGCCAGCCCAGCGCGTCCAGGGCCAGATCGAGCTCCCTCGATGCAAACCCACGCAGGCGCAGGCCGGGCGGCCGCTCCGAGTCCTCGACGGCGGCGGCCTGCGCCGCGCCTTCGCCCGCGACGCCATGCGCCGCGGCCGACCTGGACCCGGCCTCGGCGCCTTCTTCGGATGCACTCGCCTGCTGCATGAGCGACTTCCTCGATTCGCGACCGATGCCGTATCGGCAGCGGCCCGACCGGGATAGTACGCTGGCGCCATGCCTGAATTACCTGAAGTCGAAACCACCCGGCGCGGCCTGGCGCCGCACCTGGAAGGCCGCCACGTGGTGACCGCGATCCTGCGCCGGCCCGACCTGCGCTGGCCGATCCCGCTGCAGATCGAAGACACCCTGCCCGGCCAGCGCATCGACGCGGTGCGCCGCCGCGCCAAGTACCTGCTGCTGGACACCGCCGCCGGCAGCGCGCTGCTGCACCTGGGCATGTCCGGCAGCCTGCGCGTGCTGCCGGCGGACACGCCGGTGCGCGATCACGACCACGTCGATCTGCTGCTCGACAGCGACCGGGTGCTGCGCTTCAACGACCCGCGCCGGTTCGGCTGCCTGCTCTGGCAGCCGCCGGGGGAAACCCACGAACTGCTGCGCGACCTGGGCCCGGAGCCGCTGTCGGACGACTTCGACGGCAACTACCTGTTCGAGCTCAGCCGCGGCCGCAAGGCGCCGGTGAAGACGTTCCTGATGGATCAGAAAGTGGTGGTCGGAGTCGGCAACATCTACGTCGCCGAGGCCTTGTTCGCCGCCGGCGTGTCGCCGCTGCGCGCGGCCGGCAAGGTCTCGCGCGAGCGCTACGCCGAGCTGGCCGGCGCGATCAAGACCATCCTGAGCTACGCCATCCAGCGCGGCGGCACCACCCTGCGCGACTTCATCAGCCCCGACGGCGCGCCGGGCTATTTCGAGCAGGAGCTGTCCGCCTACGGCCGCGGCGGCGAGCCCTGCCCGCGCTGCGCGCGGCCGCTCAAGCAGGCCAGCATCGGCCAGCGCACCACGGTGTGGTGTGGGCACTGCCAGCGCTGAATGCGGGCCGGCGCGGCGCCGCGGGCGCTGCCGACAGTCGGTCGATACCGCGCCGTCCATCGGTCGGCGGACGCGTTTGTCATCCGATCCGCGAGCCGCGCGTTCACCGGCCGGGGTAATTCAGCTGCACTCTGCGTGCCTTGAAGACGGGCGCATTTCGGCCATCCGGAGCCGGATTGGTGCCACCAGGTGCGCTACCAAGTAAAGATGAACGCGCTATAGTCGCACCGAGTCGAGGGGCATATGGCCGATAGCGCTGACATCACCATCCTGTTGGATGCCGCCCGCGAGGGCGACCGCGGTGCGCTCGACCGCGTGCTGGCGACGCTGTACCAGGAGCTGCACACGATGGCCCGGCGCCAACTCGCCGGCCAGCACGGCCAGACCCTGGACGCGACCGCGCTGGTCCACGAGGCCTACCTCAAACTGGTCGGCCGCCGCGAAGCCCAGTTCGACGACCGCGCACACTTTTTCGCCTATGCCGCTTCGGCCATGCGCAGCGTGGTGGTGGACTACGCGCGCCAGCGCCTGGCGCAAAAGCGCGGCGGCGATCTGCACCGCGTCACCGAATTGCCCGACGACGTCGAGGGCGGCCTGCGCCTGGACGAAGACACGCTGGGCCTGGACACCGCGCTGACCAAGTTGGCCGCGGTCGATCAGCGCCTGGCCCAGGTGGTGGAGCTGCGCTATTTCGCCGGCCTGTCCGAGCTGGAAATCGCCGCGCTGCTGCAGCGCTCCGAGCGCAGCATCCGCCGCGACTGGCAGAAAGCGCGGCTGTTCCTGTTGGCGTCGTTGCAGGATGAGCCCAGCCGCTGACGGCGTCCGCGTCGACGGCGGCACACGCGCAGCGCGTCTGCAAGGAATGCGCACCGTCATGATCGCCAAGGCTTCATCCCCGCCGATCGCCGCCGCGTGCGATGCCGCGTGCGCCGATGCGGCCGCCCGCCGACGCGCCACCGTCTTCGCTGCGGCGACCTGATCGCGCATGGATGCCGAGCGCTGGCAACGCCTGTCTCCGCTGCTCGATGCGCTGCTCGAGCTCGATCCGGTCGCCCGCGCCGAGCGCCTGCGCGAACTCGGCGCCGACGATCCCTCGCTCGCCGACGATCTGGCCGGGCTGATCGCGCTGGAAGAAGGCCACGAGGACTTCCTGTCCGAACCGCTGGTGACGCCGCAGGCCAGCGGCATGCGCCCGGGCGTGGAAGTGGGTTCGTACCGGCTGGAAAGCCTGCTCGGCGAAGGCGGCATGGGTCAGGTCTGGCTGGCCTCGCGCGCCGACGGCCTGTACCAGCGCCGGGTCGCGCTGAAATTGCTGCGCCCGGGCCTGGCCGACACCAACCTTCGCACCCGCTTCACCCGCGAACGGCAGATCCTCGCCCGCCTGGCCCATCCGCACATCGCCCGCCTGCTGGATGCCGGCGTGACCCGCGAAGGCTTGCCGTACCTGGCGCTGGAATACGTCGAAGGCGAACCGATCACCGACTACTGCCGCAATCAACGCACGCCGCTGGACAAGCGCCTGCGCATGTTCCAGCAGATCTGCGACGCGGTCAGCCACGCCCACGCCAACCTGATCGTCCACCGCGACCTCAAGCCGTCCAACATCATGGTGACGCCGGGCGGCGACGTGCGCCTGCTGGATTTCGGCATCGCCAAGCTGCTCGACAGCAGCGACGTGCCGCTGCCCGAACAGACCCGCACCGGCGCGCGCGCCTTCACCCTGCACTACGCCGCGCCCGAACAGGTGCGCGGCGAGCCGGTCACCACCATGACCGACGTGTACTCGCTCGGCGTGGTGCTGTACGAACTGCTCACCGACGCCAAGCCCTACAAGCTCAAGCGCCAGACCGACGCGGAATGGGAAGAGGCGATCCTCGCCGCCGATCCGATGCGGCCCTCGCAGGCGGTGCTGCGCTACGCCGACGCCAGCGACGCCGACATCGATCCGGTGTCGCTGCGCCGGCTCGGCCGGCAGTTGTCGGGCGATCTGGACAACATCGTTCTCAAGACCCTGGCCAAGCGGCCCGAGCAGCGTTATCCCTCGGTGGAAGCGCTGTCGCTGGATCTGCAGCGCTTCGAATCCGGCCGCCCGGTGCTGGCGCGCGCGCAGAGCCTGCGCTATCGCTTCAACAAATACGTCGCCCGCCATCGCTGGGCGCTGGCGACCGCGGCGTTGGTCGCGGTGGTGCTCAGCGCCGCGCTGGTCATCGTCGCCTGGCAGGCGCGCGAAGCGGTGGCCGAGGCCGCGCGCGCGCAGGCGATGCAGGACTTCATGGTCGGCCTGTTCGAAAGCGCGCGCGGCACGCCCGAAGGCGAAGCGCTGGACCTGCGCGGCCTGCTCGACGCCTCGGTGGCGCGCGGCAATCGCGAACTGGCCCGGCAACCGCGCGCGCGCGCGGAATTGTTCGGCGTGATCGCGCGCCTGCGCACCAGCCTGGGCGACTACAACGAAGCGCGCGCGCTGCTCGAACGCCAGACCTCGATCATGGCGTCGGCCGACGACATCCCCGACAGCCTGCGCCTGGAATCGATGACCCAGCGCGGCAAGGTCCTGCGCCTGCTGAACCTGCCGCGCAACTGCGCCGCGCTGATGCAGCCGGCGCTGGATCTGGCCCGGCGCGAACAATCGCAACTGCCGCTGCAGTCGAGCGAGTTCTATTCCGAACTGGGCCGCTGCCGCCGCGCCAACGGCGAACGCCAGGGCGCGCGGCAATTGTTCGAGCGCTCGCTGGCGATCCGCCGCGAGATGCTCGAAAGCACCGACGCGGGCGAAGTCGAAAACCTCATGGACCTGGCCAGCCTGCAAGCCGATGCCGGCCAGAGCCGCGAAGCGCTGCAAGGCTTCGAACAAGCGCGCCGGCGCCTGCAGCAACGCGTCGGCGACCGCCATCCGCTGCAGGTCGAGATCGGCCGCAGCCTGGCGGCGTTGCGCCGCGACCTGGGCCAACTCGGCGACGCCGAACGCGACGCCAGCGAGGCGCTGGCGATCGCGCTGGAAGTCAACGGCGCGCAGCATCCGGCAACCCTGGCGGTGCGCCTGCAACTGGCCGAGCTGCATGTGGATCAGGGCCAGTACGTGCAGGCGCAGACCGAGTTCGAACTGATCCGCGGCCTGCTCACCCAGCGCCTGGGCCCGGATCATCTGGAACTGGCGAGCGTGCGCAACGCGCTGGGATTGATCGCCTGGGAACGCGGCGACCTGGACCGCGCGCTCGCCGAACTCGATCGCGCCATTACCATCGTCCGCCAGCATCGCCTGCCCGCCGTTCAATCCGATCGCCTCGCCGAGCTGTTGTTCAATCAGGCCGTGGTCCTGCACGAAGCCGGCCGCGACACCGAAGCGCGCTCGGTGCTGGAGCAGACCCGCAACCTGCGCATCCGCCGGTTCGGCCCCGAACACGGCAGCGTCGGCGACACCGAGCGCGTACTCGGCGATGTCGAACTGGCGCTGGGCGAACCCGAGCGCGCGCTGCCGCGGCTGCAACGCGCCCTGCAGCTCACCCGCGCGGCCTACGGCGAACGCCACCCGCGCACCCGCCACGCCGAACTCGACCTGGCCCGCGCCGAAGCCGGCAGCGGCGACAACGCCGCGGTCGCGCACCTGGATTCGCTGGCCGAACTGCCGACCACCAACGAAGACCTGCGCGCGATCGGCTGGCGCGCCCAGGCCTACGCCGCGCAGGCGCGCTGCGTGGGTACGCAACGCGGGCAGGCGCGGGCGAAACTCGACGGTTTGCTGCGCACCATCGCCGAAGCGCGGCCGGACGGCAGCGAAGTGGGGCGCGAGGTGCAGGCGATACGCGACGCCTGCGAATAAATCGCCGTCGCGCCGCGCGGCGGGTTCGAGCGCGCGCGAAGTTTCAGTCGCCGTCCACGTTGGCGATCAAGCCCAACAGATCGGTCGCGCCCACATCCACGCCGGCCTGCGTCAGCAAGGTCGTGGTCTGGCCGCGGTGATGGGTCTGATGATTGAAGAAATGCATCAGCACACTGCCGAAGCGGCGGCGCGAGGGCACGCCCTTCATGCTGGCGTAGTCCAGCGCGTGATCCAGATCGCTTTCGCTCAACTCCGCCGCCCAGGTTTCGATCAAGGCGTCCAGGGCTTCGCGCTCGGCGCGCAGTGGCGGCAGGCGGTCGTGGACGATGGCGGCGATATCGAGCGGCCGCGGCCGCGCGCGGATCGGATCGAGCGCGGCGAAGCGCGAGGGATGGGCGGCGAAGCGATGCAGCCAGACTTGGTCGGCGACCAGCAGATGATTCAGCGTGCCCAGGATCGAGCCGAAGAACGCGCCGCGATCGGCGGCAATCGCCTCGTGCGGCAACTGCGCCGCGGCGGCGTAGACCTTGTCGTTCATCCAACGGTTGTAGGCGGCCATCAGCACCGCGTGTTCGCGCAGATTCATGCGAGCACCTATCTCGGCTATAGATTCTGTGTCCGGTGTGCGGACATCATGCCGCGCGCCCCATCAAGCGCAGGTCCAGATCACGCAGGAAGTCGCGGCCGAACGGACCATTCTCCAACCCGTCATAGAGAGATGCCGGGAGGTCCTGCGCGATTTCCGTGCAATGCGCTCCAGCGGCCAACGCGATCGTCGCCACAGTATCGACATCGCCGGTGTAGGCAATGCAGGCGCGCAGCAAGTCGCTCATCGACGAGTGCGCGATCACAGCGGTTATTGCCGCGCGCACGCTGTCCACGCCTTCCGCTCCGACCTTGCCCTTCCACGCGAGTTCCCACGGTCCCGGCACCCGGGCAGCGATGAAGGCCGCAAGCTCGGATTTCGGGCCATGTTCATGGATGAAGTAATGGGTACTCAATGCCGCGGCGATCGCCGAATCGATACCACCGGGCGTGTCGTGGGTGATCCGCGCCTGCAACGTCGCTCGCTGGATCACTTCATCGGTAGAGGCGAACACGCCGATCGGTGAGGCACGCATCGCCGCGCCGCTCTTGGCGCTGTCGGGACGGATGCGGGCGACGAAATCAGCAGCGTCATCCACTTCAAGCAAGAACGCATGAAACCGACTGGCATAGCCTTCGCGCGGATCACGCCTGAATGCAGTCACAAAGCGTTCGGCGAGTGCCTCGGATGTCCATTGGTCCCCGTCGGCGATGGCTTCGGCGATTGCGATGCTCATTTGGGTATCGTCGGTATAACATCCCGGCGTGATGGCGTGGCGTGGATGCTGGATGTAGATATCGCCGCTATTGCGCTCGCGCACGATGCGGTCAGCAGCGTACTCGAAGCCGGCGCCGTAGGCGTCGCCGATGGCCAGTTCCAATAACATGCCGATCCTCCTTGAGATGAAGTCCGCATCACCACGACGCCGGTCGCGCGTAGTCTAGCCGGTCGCGCTTTGCCAGCGTAGGAGCGCGCCGGGATTTTGACCGTCCTGGAGCGATTCGGCCTATTTTTCCTTGCGCCAGTTGATCGAAGCGCGATTTTCCAAAGTGCTCGATTCGATTTCGATATCGAAACCCTTGCGCAGCAGATACTTCAAGGTCAGCACCTGACCGGTGCCCAGCAACGACACGCCGTAACCGACGTACAAGCGCGGCGACAGGTATTTGCCGACGCCCAGCACCGAGCCGCCGAGCGCGCGGCTCTCCATCACGCCGGCGTCGTCCAGGCCGATCTTGGCGCCGAGCTGCGAGGCCAGCAGGCCGCCGCCGGCCGACAGCGCGGCGCTGGCGGCGTTGAGCTGCTTGTTCTCGTCGCCGCTGGCCGACGACAAGGGACGGCCCAGCGCCAGATACGCCAGCGCTTCGGATTGCGAACTGGCCGGATCGGACCAGACGTTGACCTGCGGCGCGCTGACCCGGCCGCTGATGTCCACGCCGGCCTTGACCGCGCCGACTTCGCGCTCGGCGCGCACGTCCAGAATCGGGTCCGACACCGGGCCGTTGTTCCAGTTGAGATTGCCGCGGGTGATCTGCAGCTTCTGCCCGTAGGCGGTGTAGCGGCCTTCGATGTTGAGCGCGCCGCTGGCGGTCATCTCGCGCCCGGGCTTGGAGCGCACGCGCATCTGCCCGCCGAGCTTGCCGTCCAGGCCGAAGCCGTTGAGTTTGACGTCGTCGCCGATGGCCAGAGTCAGGTCGAGTTCCAGCGGCGAAGCGCCGGTGTCTTCCGGATCGACCGGATCGAGCACCACCACGTCCTCGGACACCGACACGCCTTGATCCAGGCGCTCCAGATCGATCCGCGCCGAGGGAATCGTGACCTTGCCGGTAACGTTCAACGGCTGCTTGGCCGCGTAACGCACGGTGAGTTCGGGATTGGCGACCGCGCGCAGATCGCGCGTGTCCGAAGCGAGCACGTTGCTGCCGCGCACGTTCAACACCAGCGGCGTGTCGTCGCCCTGCCAGCCCAAGGTGCCGTCGATGTTGAGCGTGCCCTCGCCCGAGCGCACGCTGCCGGCGATGCGCGCGCTGCCGTCGGGCTGCGCGTCCAGGCGCACGTCGCCGTCTTGCAGCACGATGCCCAGCGACGGCACTTCGGTGGTGAACTGCGACAGCCGCGCCTGTCCGCCCAGCAGCGGCTTGGAACGCGTGCCGGCCAGGCTGATGCGGCCTTCCAGCTTGCCCTTGGGTTCGACGATGTCCGGCGAGAACAATTCGATCCAGGTCAGTTCGTCGGTGTCGACCGCGACATTGCCCGCCAGCGGCGCGAACGCGTCCCAGCCGGTGCTGACCGTGGCCTCGATGCGGCCGTCGTCGTTGAAGCCGGCCTTGATCTCGGCGTTGAGTTTGTTCGGATCGAAACTGGCCTTGAGCGAGAGCTCGTTGTAGCGCACCAACTCACGCCGCGAGCGCTCGCTGAACTTCAGGCCGCCGCCGCTGGAACTGACGTTGAACTGGCCGCGCCAGGCGTTGCCGACCGGGCGCAGTTCGCCGTCGAGGGCGATCTCGCCGCGCAGAATCCACGGCCGTTTGTCGCTGCGTTCGGGCAGATACGCTTGCGCCAGCAACAACGGCAGGCCCTGGCCCTTGAGCTCGACGCCGCGTCGCGGCCAGTCGGCGCTCGCGCACAACGAACCGCCGCTGCTGGAGGCCAGACAGGCATTGGTCAGCGCGCCGTTGCGCCCGTCCCAACGGTATTGCGCGGGCTGCTGCAACTTCCACGATGCGCCCTTGCTCGGCGCCAGTTGCAGCGACGCCAACGCGCCCTGCCAGGTCGCGCCGCGTTTTTCCGCATTGCCGGACAGATCGAGATTGGCCACCTCGCTGCGCGCCTGCAATTGCAACTGCAAGGCTTCGACCGCGCCGTGCGCATCCACGCTCAGCGACGACAGCGCGATGCCGGCGTCGAGTTCGCTCGCGCGCAGCGCCAGTTCGCCGCCGCGGCCGCGCCAGGGCAAACGGCCCTTGGCGCTGAAACTGGCGGCCTTGTAGTCGCCGTACTTCAAGCCGCTGCCGGTCAGGTCCGCATCGATGTTGGGCGCATCGTGCGCGCCGGTCAGCTTCACCGTGCCGTTGAGGCTGCCGGCCGCACTCGGCAGCAGATCGTTGAGCTGCAGCGGCGCGAACTTGGCATCGACATCGATGGCTTGCGCGTACTTGCCCTTGGCCTCGATGCGGCTGCCGCCGAGGGTCAGGGCGACATCGCCTTCATAGCCGTCGTCGCTCTTGCCCGGCGCGGCGCCATGCATGACGAAACTGCCGCGGCCGCCGAGCGGACGATCGCGCAGGCGCCCGCCCAGCTGATCGGCATTGGCCTTGATCTCCAGGCCGCCGTCGTCGCGGGTGGTGCCGGTGGTGGCGATCTTGCCGTCGATGGCGCCCTTGAATTCCGGGGCGAAATAACCCGGATCGAACCCCGACAGCGTGGCCTTGAAATCCCAGCCCAGTTTCGGCGCCCAGGCGACATCGCCGCTGCCGTCGAGCAGACCGGTCGGCATCTTCGCCTTGAGTGTTTTCAAGGTCATGCGTTGATCGTCGCCGCGGCCGTCGAACTCGATCGTCGCCGCCTGCTTGTCGCGCAGCAGGCGGGCGTCGCCGATCGCCGCCCAGGCCTTGACCGTGCCGGCGAAGCCCAGGTCGGCGCGCTCCAGCGTCACCGCCGGCGTGGCGGGCGTCTGCGCCGCCTGCGAAGGCTTGGCGACCGACTTCAACGTCGTCGGCGCGGCCTTGCCGCCCCAGGTCAGGCCGCGCGCGTTGATCGAAAACTTGAATTGGCCGTTGTCGGCGTCGGTGAAATCGGCGTGGCCGCGCAGGGTCGCGGTGCCGTCGAACAGCTTCAGCGCCAACGGCTGCACGTCGAGCACCTGATCCTTCAGCGACACCTTCGACGGCAACACGGTCACGGCCAGATCGCCCTGGCGGAATTCGCCGTTCAGATCGGCCTTGCCGCCGACACCGGTCACATCGAAGCGCAAGGCCATCGGCGTGTCGCTGGGCTTGGCATCGGGCGAAGTCAGCAGGCCGATGTCGAGCGCGTCGCTGCGCGCATGCACTTGCCAGGTCGGATCGTCCTTGCCGCGCAGCGTCGCGGTGATGTGCACCGGTCCCGGCGCGGCGCCGCCCACGGCCACGTCCATGCGCGACAGATCGCCGCGCGCGACCAAACCCAGGCGCGGCGGCGTGCGGCCCGCGGCGCTGGGAAGCACCGCGGTGGCGACCAGATCGGTTCTAAAATCCTTGCGCGGCTGGTAGTCGCCGTGCACGGTGAAATGGCCGCGGTCGGTGACCGCGTCGATTTTTTCCACATGCAGCTTGCCCGACTGCGCATCCAGGCCGCCGCGCAATTGCCGCACCTCGATGATGTGCTCGCCGCCCTGGCTGATCTTGAAGCCGTCGATGCGCACGTCGTCGGCCTGCACCGCCAGCGGCGGCTCGATCTGCGGCAACACCTCGGGCCAGCGCGGCAGCTCGAACGGCTCGTCGCTTTTTTCGATGTCCAAGGTGGCGTTCTGCACCTGCAGCGCATCCAGTCGCAGCTTGCGTCCCAGCAGCGGACGCAGGGACGGATCGATGTAGATGCGATCGGCGGTGAACACGGTTTTCTTGTAGGCGAAGCGCACGCCGCGCAAGGTCAGCGGGCCCGACACCGGGCCTTCGGCAGCGCGCCAGCTGAAACTGGAATCGGCCGGCAATCGCGCGACGATCTGCGCCAGCAACAGGTCGCGGCCGGCGATGGTGGCGATCAACCAATACACCGCGAAGGCGATCAACAAGGTCAGCGCCGCGGCCGCCAGGCTGCTGCGCCAGGCCCAGCGTTTGGCGGCGGCGCGGCGGCGGCGGCGGCGTTCGAGCAACAGCTCGTGCGCGGTCGGGGTCTGCGAAGGCGGGGGCGTATCGCTCATGTGTTGCCGGTTCGTCCTTGCCGCGCCTTACAGATCGGCGCCGATATTGAGATAGAGCTGGAAGCCCGAATCGGGGTGATCCAGGCCGCGTGCGATATCGACCCGCAACGGGCCGACCGGAGAGCGCCAGCGCACGCCGACGCCGACGCCGGTGCGCATGTCCGGACTGTCGTCGAAGGCGCTGCCGCTGTCCACGAACACCGCCGCGCCCCAGCTTTCGTTGAAGTACTGCTCGAATTCGACGCTGCCGGTGATCACGTTCTTGGCGCCGAGCGCGAAGGCCTTGCGGCCGGGAATCGCCGGAATGCGCGGGCCGACTTCGCGCCATTCGTAACCGCGGATGCTGCGATCGCCGCCGGCGTAGAAACGCAGCGACGGCGGCAGATCCACCAGAGCGTTGGTGAAGGTGTGGCCGAGTTCGCCGCGGGTGATCAGGCGGCTGCGCTCGCCCAGGCCCTTGTACCAGCGCGCGGTGACCTGCGCCTGCAGGAAGTTGGCGTCCGAGCCCAGCGCCTCCAGGCCGCCGCGCAGCAGGCCGGTGGCGCTGATGCCGTTGCGCGGATACAGGCGGTCGTCGGCGTCGATGTATTCCGCGCGCAGCGAGGGATACAGGAAGGTCGCGGTGCGGTAATCGATCGGCGTGGTCGGATCGTTGTCGTCTTCGTCGGCATAGGCCCAGCGCTCGCGCAGGCCGTGCAGCGAGGCGGTCGCGGTCCAGCGCTGATTGATCTTGCCGCTGCGGCTGGCGACCAGTTCGATCCGGCGCGAATCGATGTAGTCGGTCTGTTCGTCCGCGCCCTGCAGGCTGAAGGTGTACCAGCCGTCGAGCCAGGCGAAAGCGGGAATGCGGTATTGCAAGGTCGCGGTCTTGCGCCGCTGGGCGAAGTCGATCTGCGCCAGCGCCTTGTGGCCGCGATCGTTGATATAGCGACGCTCCACGCCCAGGCGCACGCCGGCGCCACTGTCGGTGCCGTAGCTCAGGCCGGAGGTGTAGATGCTGCGCTTGGCCGGGGTCAGCGTGACCTTGACCGGAATCTGCCCGTCCACGGCGTTTTCCGGCTGCGGCTCGATATCGATGCTGGAGAAATAATCCAGCCGCGCCAGCGATTCGCGAAAGGTGTCGAGCTTGCGCTGGTGGTAGTAGCTGCCCTGTTCCCAGTACACCAGCCGCTCCAGCAGGCTGTCGCGGATGATCCGCTTGGGCGTCTGCTCGAAGCTGATCGGGCCCATGTCGTAGCGCTGGCCGCTGGTCCAGACCAAGTCAATGGCAGCCGCATGTTCCGCGCGAGTAATTTCCACCCGCCGCGAAGAGAAATCAGCATCGAAGTAGCCACGTTCCGCTAACCGCCGGCTGATCTTGGTCTTGCTGGCCTCGTAAGCAGCGTGGTCGAACACCTGCCCCGGGCCGGGCCGGAACGCGGCCAGGTCCTGCTTGAGATAACGGTCGTCGCTGCCGGCGCCGAGGATAGCGATGTCGGAACGGCGCACTTTGACCGGCTCGCCCTTGTCCACGGTGATGATGACGGTGATCGGCGGCGAGGCCGCGCGCGCCGCGGCGGTGGCGGCCGGATCGGCGGCGGTGCCGGCCGGGCCCGTGGCCGGATCGGCGTTGGTGCCGGCCGGGTTCGTGGCGGTATCGCCGGCGGGCGGATCGGCGGCGGCGGCCGGACCGGTGGCGGCATCGGCGGGGTCGGCCGGCGCGGTCGGATCGGTGCCGGCCGGGGTGGCGATGCGGCGAGTTCCGCGCGAATCCTCGATCTTGATGGTCGGCGAGTAGTAGCCGAACGGCTCCAGCGCCTCGCGGGTCTCGTTCTCGGCCTCGCGCAACAGATAGCCCAGGCGGCGCCCGGACACGTCCTTGTCGATGGTGTCCACCAGGGACAGCGAAACCCGGACGTTATGGGTCATGGCCTCGTCGAGGCCGCGAATCTCGACTTTGCCGACCTTGGCGCCCCAGGCGGGGCCAACGGCCCCAAACCCCGCTGCAACGGTGGAAAAGACGAAAAAAAGGCGGGGGATCAATGGCATAGCCATCAGGATAACCGGTTGGCGGTGACTCTGTTTGCTGACTTTGGCCTCAGGCTTTGCACATTCGTTGCATCCAGCGTTAAGAAGTCGTAATTTCGATGCCAGGGGAACTGGCCGTAAGCGCGGGGGGCTGCGCTGCCGGCACTCGGAATCTCCTAGATAAAAGACCGTCCCGCCCTTCCATAAAGGAAGTCACAAGGTAGGGAAGCAATGTCATTGCATATTCCAGGAGTCCACTTCGTGAATAGAAAAATTTTGACCACTGCTGTCTGCACCGCGCTGGTCAGCGCAGTCGCACCGGCTTACGCCCAGCAGGCGGCGGCTACCGCTTCAAACGATGACGTCACCCGGATCGAGACGGTCACCGTCACCGGCTCGCGCATCTCCAACCCGAACGTCGTCTCGCCCGCTCCGGTCAGCGTGCTGACCGCGGAAGACATCAAGGCCACCGGCGCCATCAACATCGGCGACCTGCTGACCACGATGCCGCAGCTGGCCACCACCTTCACGATGGGCAACTCCGGCCGCTTCATCGGCACCGCCGGCGTGGCGATGCAGGACCTGCGCAACCTCGGCACCGCCCGCACCCTGGTGCTGGTCAACGGTCGCCGCATGGTCGGCGCCTCGGCCGGCACCTCGGCGGTCGATACCAACCTGATTCCGGCCGACTGGGTCGAGCGCGTGGAAGTCATCACCGGCGGCGCGTCCGCGGTGTACGGCGCCGACGCGGTCTCCGGCGTGGTCAACTTCATCCTCAAGAAGAAGTACGAAGGCGCCAACCTGCACGCGCAGATCGGCGACAGCCAGCACGGCAGCTTCGGCAAGCAGTTCATCTCGGTCACCGGCGGCGGCAACTTCGCCGAAGACCGCGGCAACTACGCGCTGTCCTTCGAGCACAGTCAGCAGGACGATCTGCAGTTCCCCGACCGCTTCGGCCACCAGGCCTATCGCGGCCTGCGTACGCCGGGCACCGGCTACGACACCACCCTGCTGGGCGATGCCGGCAACTACACCATCACCAAGGGCGGCACGTTCTCGCTGGGCAGCAACTTCAACCCGGCCCTGCGCTACGTGTTCGACGCCGGCGGCAAGGTGCGCAAGCAGCGCTTCGACGGCGCGGTGGACCGCAACAGCAACGCCACCTGCTCGAACTGCGATCGCCTCGACGGCAACCAGGACCTGCAGCTGCAGCCCAAGTACAAGCGCGACACCATCAGCGCGGTGGCCGGCTTCGATCTGAACCAGGATCACCGCCTGTACTTCGAAGGCATGTACAGCAAGGTCTCCAGCAAGTCGCACTTCTCCTCGGCGTTCGGCGCCACCGGCAACCCGCACATCATCGAGCGCGACAACGCCTACATGACGCCGGAGCTGCTGGCGATCATCGGCGCGCGTCCGAGCATCAACGTCGCGCGTAACGACGTGGATTCGGGCTTCCGCGGCGAAGACACCGACCGCCAGACCGCGCGCGTGGTGTTCGGCGCCGAAGGCGCGGCGTTCGGCAGCGACAGCAACTGGCTGTACGACGTGTCGGTCAACTACGGCCGTACCCACGAGCGTCGCCGCAACCTCAACAACCGCGTGCTGGAGAAGTTCTACGCCGGCCTGGATGCGGTGAAGGACGCCAACGGCAACATCGTGTGCCGTTCGAAGATCGATCCGACCCACGTCAATCTGGCGTACTTCAACAACACCGCCAGCCCCGACGGCATCATCTCGCCGGAAGTCGCGGCCAGCTGCATTCCGTTCTCGATCTTCGGCGAAAACGCGATCAGCCCGGGCGCGGCCAACTGGTTCAACGCCACCACCATCTCCAAGGCGCGCCTGACCCAGTTCGTCGCCGGCGGTTCGCTGACCAACAACAACCTGTTCGAACTGCCGGCCGGTCCGGTCAGCTTCGGCGCCGGTGTCGAGTACCGCCGCGAGACCAGCCAGACCATCAACGATCCGCTGGACATCTCCGGCCAGACCTTCCTCAACGCGATCCCGAACTCCGGCGGTGCCTACAACGTCCGCGAAATCTGGACGGAAGTGGCGATCCCGCTGCTGCACGACCTGCCGCTGATCAAGAGCCTGACCGTCGGCGCCGCCGCGCGTTATTCCAAGTACGACACCATCGGCAGCACCAAGGCCTGGCGTTACAACCTGGACTGGGCGATCAACGACAGCCTGCGTCTGCGCGGCAACATGTCGGCGGCCGTGCGCGCGCCGAACATCGACGAACTGTTCGGCGGCCAGTCGCAGAACTTCGGCGGCGTCGCCGATCCCTGCGACGTGCTCAACATCCGCAACGGCAAGGACCCGGCCGTGCGCGCCCGCAACTGCGCCGCGCTGGGCCTGCCGGCCGACTTCGAAGACACCTTCTCGGCCACCAACGAGGGCCTGTCGGGCAGCAACCCGGACCTGGATCCGGAAACCGGCCGCAGCTGGACCGCCGGCTTCGTGTTCACTCCGACCTTCCTGGAAGGCTTCGGCATGAACGTGGACTACTGGAAGATCCGCATCACCGACGCGATCGGCGCGCCGAGCTTCCAGCAGACCGCCGACCGCTGCGTCGATAACCCGGCCGGCATCAACAACATCTACTGCACCAACACCCGCCGCGGTCCGGACGGCCAGATCGACTTCCTGGTTTCGATCAACCAGAACATCGCCGCCACCGAAACCGACGGCGTGGACATCGGCGTTTACTACTCCCACGACCTGTGGGGCGGCCGCATGCGTTGGGACCTCAACGCGACCAAGGTGCTGGGCTACACCGACTTCCCGTTCCAGGAGGAAAAGGACGAGACGGTCGACCAGAACAAGACCCTGGGCTTCCCGGAATGGAAGGCCACCCTGCGCGTGGGCTACACCCGCGACAACTGGGACGTGAACTGGAACACCCGCTACGCCGACGGCGGCCTGCGCGTGACCAACGAGACCTACCGCTCGAATCCGAAGTCGGTCAACGTCTACAACGCCGGCTCCGGCGTCGCCCACGACGTGCGCGGCAGCTTCACGATCAAGGACACCGGCTGGCAGATCTACGGCGGCATCACCAACGTGTTCGACTCCGATCCGCCGGTCAATCTGTTCGGCACCGGCTTCGGTTCGGGCCTGTACGACCAGATCGGCCGCGCCTACTACGTCGGCGTGAACTACAAGTTCTTCTGATCGAACGTGTAGCCGTCCGGCACCATCGTTAGAGCTTTATCGCAAGAGCCGGCGCAAGCCGGCTCTTTCGTTTGCGGAGACCGGCGACCCGCGCCGCCGCCGGCCCGCTCGCGCGCCCGTCAGGCGCCCCGTCCGCCCCGTATGACCCTGAAATCCTTCGAAAAAACAACCGCACAGCGGCCTAGGCAGCCCTGAATTCGGCCATTCGGCCAAATTCGGCAAAGAATGACGCTTCGGCTAACCAATTGTATTTGTTACATATTTTTTAACGAGACTTTGCACAGTTCGTTGCATCTTTCGTTAAGAGTCCGTAATTTCGGCGCCAGGGGAACTGGCCGTACGCGCGGGGGGCTGCGCGACGGGCACTCGGGATCTCCTCTGACCACACCTAATCCAGCCTTCCAACACCAGGGAAGTCGCACGGTAAGGAAGCGATGTCATTGCACATTTCAGGAGTCCACTTTCGTGAATAGAAAACTGCTCACCACGGCTGTCTGCACTGCGCTGGTCAGCGCGGTCGCGCCGGCCTACGCCCAGCAGGCGAACGCCGCGTCGAACGACGACAGCATCACCAAGATCGAAGCCGTCACCGTCACCGGTTCGCGCATTTCCAACCCGAACGTCGTATCGCCCGCCCCGGTCAGCGTGCTGACCGCGGAAGACATCAAGGCCACCGGCGCGGTCAACATCGGCGACCTGCTGACCACGATGCCGCAGCTGGCCACCACCTTCACGATGGGCAACTCCGGCCGCTTCATCGGCACCGCCGGCGTGGCCATGCAGGATCTGCGCAACCTCGGCACCGCCCGCACCCTGGTGCTGGTCAACGGTCGCCGCATGGTCGGCGCCTCGGCCGGTACGTCCTCGGTCGATACCAACCTGATCCCGGCCGACTGGGTCGAGCGCGTGGAAGTCATCACCGGCGGCGCGTCCGCGGTGTACGGCGCCGACGCGGTCTCCGGCGTGGTCAACTTCATCCTCAAGAAGAAGTACGAGGGCGCCAATGCCCACGTGCAGATCGGCGACAGCCAGCACGGCGGCTTCAAGGAGCGCCTGTTCTCGTTCACCGCCGGCACCAACTTCGCCGACGACCGCGGCAACGTCGCCGTGTCGATCGAGCACAGCCAGCAGGACCCGCTGTGGTTCCCGGACCGCTTCGGCCATCAGAACTACGCCACCGTGCTCACCCCGGGCGGCGCCTACGACGGTCTGTTGCTGCCCAACTCGCGCAACTACATCTACACCACCGGCGGCGCGTTCTCGCTCGGCAGCCCGCGCGATCCGACCCAGCGCTACGTCTTCAATCCCGACGGCAGCGTGCGCAAGCAGCGCTTCAACGGCATCTACGACAACCGCAGCAACTGCCAGGACTGCGAAGGCCTGACCAACGATCAGACCCAGCTGCAGCCCGACTACAAGCGCACCACGGTCAGCTCGGTCGCCAGCTTCGACCTGAACCAGGACAACCGCCTGTACTTCGAAGGCATGTACAGCAAGGTCGCGAGCAAGTCGTTCGGCTCGGCGGCGTTCGCCGGCACGAACAACTTCCACATCATCGAGAAGGACAACGCCTACATCCGTCCTGACCTCGCGGCGCTGACCGCCGATCTGGACTACATCAACATGACCCGCGACGACCTCGACTCGGGTCTGCGCGGCGAAGACACCGAGCGCCAGACCTTCCGCGTGGTGTTCGGCGCCGAAGGCGCGCTGGGCGACAGCGGCTGGCTGTACGACGCCTCGGTCAACTACGGCCGCACCCAGGAGCGTCGCCGCAACCTCAACAACCGCATCATGGAACGCTTCTACGCCGGCCTCGACGCCGTCGTCGATCCGTCCAGCGGCCAGATCGTGTGCCGTTCGAAGATCGATCCGACCCACGTCAATCAGTCGTTCTACAACAACACCAGCAGCCCCGACGGCATCATCTCGCCGGAAGTGGCGGCCAGCTGCATTCCGTTCTCGATCTTCGGCGACGGCGCCATCAACCCGGCCGCGCGCGACTGGTTCAACGCCACCACCATCTCCAAGACCCGCCTGACCCAGTTCGTGGCCGGCGGCTCGCTGACCAACAACAACCTGTTCGAACTGCCGGCCGGTCCGATCAGCTTCGGCGCCGGTGTCGAGTACCGCCGCGAGACCAGCGAGACCAACAACGATCCGCTGGACATCTCCGGCCAGACCTTCCTCAACGCCATTCCCAGCGCGCGCGGCAGCTACAACGTCCGCGAAGTGTGGACGGAAGTGGCGATCCCGCTGTTGCACGACATCCCGCTGATCAAGAGCCTGACCGTCGGCGCCGCCGCGCGTTACTCCAAGTACGACACCATCGGCAGCACGCGCGCATGGCGTTACAACCTGGATTGGGCGGTCAACGACAGCCTGCGCATCCGCGGCAACATGTCGGCGGCGGTGCGCGCACCGAACATCGACGAACTGTTCGGCGGCCAGTCGCAGAACTTCGGCATCGTCGATGACCCGTGCGACGCGACCGAGATCCCGAACGGCAAGGACCCGGCGGTGCGCGCGCGCAACTGCGCCGCGCTCGGCCTGCCGGCGAACTTCCAGGATCAGGTCGGTTCCTCCAACGAAGGCCTGTCGGGCAGCAACCCGGACCTGGATCCGGAAACCGGCCGCAGCTGGACCGCCGGCTTCGTGTTCACTCCGACCTTCCTGGAAGGCTTCGGCTTCAACGCCGACTATTGGGAAGTCAAGATCGAGAACGCGATCTCGGCGCCCGACTTCCAGCAGACCGCCGACCACTGCGTCGATTCGCCGTCCGGCATCAACAACATCTACTGCACCAACGCCCGTCGCCGCGCCGACGGCCAGCTCGACTTCATCGTCTCGACCAACCAGAACATCTCGGCCATCGAGACCGACGGCGTCGATATCGCGATGTACTACACCCACGACCTGTGGGGCGGCCGCATGCGTTGGGACCTCAACGCCACCAAGGTGCTGAGCTACAAGAACTTCCCGTTCCAGGAAGACCCGGACGACGAGACCGACAGCAACAAGACCCTGGGCTTCCCGGAATGGAAGGCCACCCTGCGCGCCGGCTACAGCCGCGACAACTGGGACGTCAACTGGTCGACCCGCTTCGCTTCCGGCGGCCGTCGCGTGACCAACGAAAGCTACGCCTCCAACCCGAAGCAGACCAACGTCAGCTGGGCCGGTTCGGGCGTGTTCCACGACATGCGCGGCAGCTACACGTTCAAGGACACCGGCCTGCAGGTCTACGCCGGCATCACCAACGTGTTCGACTCCGATCCGCCGGCCAACCTGTTCGGCACCGGCTTCGGTTCGGCGCTGTACGACGTGCTCGGCCGTGCGTACTACGTGGGCATGAACTACAAGTTCTGATCGCGGCAACGGTTGCACGCAACAAAAAAGGAGCCGGCGCAAGCCGGCTCCTTTCTTTTTGTCCGCGATCGAAACACGCCGGCGTCGCGCGGGCTTACCTCGCCGCGATCACATCAGACCGACAAATGCTCGATCGCCGCGACGCTGCCGAGGCGATCGGACAGACGCTTGAGCAAGGCCAAACGGTTGTTGCGCACCGCCGCGTCGTCCACGTTGACCATCACCTTGTCGAAGAAAGCATCGACCTGCGGACGCAGGCGCGCCAGACGGCCCAGCACGGCGACGTAGTCGCGCTGCGCGAGCAAGGGATCGGTATCGGCGACGGCGGCATCGACGGCCTGCGCCAGTTCGCGTTCGGCCGGCTCGTTGAACAACGCGGCGTCGATCGCGCTCGGCACGTCGCCGTCCACTTTCCTGAGGATGTTGCGGCTGCGCTTGTTGGCCGCGGCGAGGGCCTCGGCTTCGGGCAGTTTCGCGAACTCGGCGATGGCGTTGAGGCGGCGGTCGAAGTCGGGCAGCATCGGCAGGCGCAAGGCGGCGACCGCGTCGAACTGCTGACCCGGCACACTGCGCTCGGTGTAGTAGCTGCGCAGACGTTCGACCACGAAGTCGTACAGCTCATCGGCCGTCGGCGCGGCGGCCTTCGCATCGGCGGGCTTCGCCTTGCCGCTTTCGTCGGCCTGCGTTTGCTTGCGCGTGGCCTCCAGCGCGATCGCCGTGGCGGCCGCAGCCAATGCGCTTTGCAGCGCCTCGCCCAGCGGCAGATCGATTTCGCCTTCGATCAGCGTGCGCGCCAAACCCAGGGCATTGCGGCGCAGGCTGAAAGGATCCTTGTTGCCGGTCGGCTTGAGGCCGGCCGCGAAGCCGCCGGCCAGCGTGTCCAGGCGCTCGGCGATCGCGAGCACGCGGCCCAGCGGCGACGGCGCGATCGCATCGCCGGCGAAACGCGGCATGTAGGCTTCGTCGATCGCATCGGCAACCTGCGCCGGCTCGTTCGCGGCGGCGGCGTAGTAACGGCCGGCGATGCCCTGCAATTCGGGAAATTCGTTGACCATGCGCGATTGCAGATCGTTCTTGGACAACTCCGCGGCGCGGCGCGCCTGCGCCGGATCGACGCCGGCGATCAAGGCCACGTCCTGCGCCAGCGCGGTCACGCGCGCGACCTTGTCGGCCACGCTGCCCAGCTTGGCCTGATAGGTCACCGTCTTCAGCCCTTCGCCCATCGACGCCAGGCCCTGCTTGAGGTCTTCGTCGAAGAAGAACTTCGCATCGGCGAAGCGCGGGCGGATCACGCGCTCATAACCCTTGCGCACTTCGCTCACGTCGCGGCTTTCGATGTTGGCGATGCCGACGAAACGCTCGCTGAGCTTGCCGGCCGCGTCGAGCACGGGGAAGAACTTCTGGTTGGCTTCCATCGTCGCGATCAAGGCTTCCTGCGGCACGGCGAGGAATTCGCGCTCGAAGCCGCAGGCCACGGCCACCGGCCATTCGGTCAGGCCGTTTACCTCTTCCAGGATGCCCTCGTCGATGCGCGCGCTGCCGCCGGCCTGCGCGGCCGCGGCGGTGACTTCGCGCACGATGCGTTCGCGGCGTTCGTCCGGATCGACCAGCACCTTGGCCGCGCGCAGCGCTTCGATGTAATCGCCGGGCGCGTTGAACGACACGGTCCGGTCGTGCATGAAGCGATGGCCGCGGCTGACGCGATCGCTGCGCACGCCCAGGATGTCCGCGGGCACCACCTCGTTGCCGAGCAACAGCACCAGCCAGTGCATCGGCCGGGCGAAACCATAGTCGTGATCGCCCCAGCGCATCGGCTTGGGAATCGGCATCGCGGCGATGGCCTCGCGCACGATGTCGCCCAGCAGGCTGGCGGTGTCGGCGCCGGGCTTGCTGGCGCGGTGGACGAAGCGCTCGCCCTTGGCGTCGCTGGTCTTTTCCAGTTGCGTCCAGTCGATGCCGGCCTTGGCGGCGAAACCCTGCAGTGCCTTGGTCGGCTGGCCCTCGGCATCGAGGGCGATGTTGAGGTAAGGGCCGAGCACTTCGCTGTTTTGTTCCGGCTGCCGCAGCGTCACCGCGGGCAGCAGCACCGCCAGGCGGCGCGGCGTGTACAGCGGCTTGGCGCCGTCGCGATCGAAACCGATGCCGCGCTTGTGCAGGCCGTCGAGCACGCCGTCGAAGAACGCCTGGGCCAGGCCGGACAGCGCCTTGACCGGCAGTTCTTCGGTGCCCAGTTCGATCAGGAGAGGTTGGGTCGTGCTCATGCGGTGGCCTTTGCGGTGTTGTCTTCGTTTCTTGAAGACGCCTCGCGCTCGATGCGGCGAGGTTGAAGTTGATCGGTGCGCTCGCCCTCGCCCCTCTCCCGCAGGCGGGACAGGGGTTGTGCGCGAATCAGGCGGCTTGCGCTTTCGGCGTCTGCTTCAGGCCGGGAAAGCCGAGCTTTTCGCGCTGCGCGAAGTAGGCTTCGGCCACGCCCTGGGCGATCTTGCGCACGCGCAGGATGTAGCGCTGGCGTTCGGTCACGCTGATCGCGCGGCGCGCGTCGAGCAGGTTGAACGAATGCGAGGCCTTGCACACTTGGTCGTAGGCCGGCAGCGGCAGGCCCAGCTCGATCAGCTTGGCCGCTTCGCGTTCGCAGGCGTCGAAGCGGTGGAACAGCTCGGCCACGTCGGCGTGTTCGAAGTTGTACGCGCTCTGCTCGACTTCGTTCTGGTGGTAGACGTCGCGGTAGGTCACCGCGCGGCCGTCGGGGCCGTAGGTCCAGACGATGTCGAACACGCTGTCGACGTTCTGCAGGTACATGCACAGGCGTTCGAGACCGTAGGTGATCTCGCCGAGCACCGGCCGGCACTCCAGGCCGCCGGCCTGCTGGAAATAGGTGAACTGCGTGACTTCCATGCCGTTGAGCCAGACTTCCCAGCCCAGGCCCCAGGCGCCGAGGGTCGGCGATTCCCAGTTGTCCTCGACCAGACGCAGGTCGTGCACCAGCGGGTCCACGCCCAGCGCCTTGAGCGAATCGAAGTACAGCTCGACGATGTTGTCCGGGCTGGGCTTCATCGCCACCTGGTACTGGTAGTAGCGCTGCAGGCGGTTGGGGTTGTCGCCGTAGCGGCCGTCGGTGGGACGGCGGCAGGGCTGCACGTAGGCGGCGTTCCACGGCTCCGGACCCAGCGCGCGCAGGAACGTGGCCGGGTGGAACGTGCCTGCGCCGACCTCCAGGTCCAGCGGCTGGATCAACACGCAGCCCTGTTCAGCCCAGTAGGCGTTCAGGCGCTGGATCATGCTTTGAAAGGTGATCACCGCAGGGGGTGCGTCGCTCGCGCTCATGGTCTCATCGCAGTGCAGCAAAGCGGGTTAGTATAGCCATGAGCCTTACAAATACAGGGCTTCACCCCGGATTTCAGCAGCGCCCATCCCCCCTCGACGCCACGCCGTGAACCCGCCCTTTCTGATCGTTGAGACCGGCCAGCCGGTCGCCTCCATGCGCCGTCACCGCGGTTTTCCGCACTGGATCCGCGTCGCCGCCGGTTTGGGCCGCGATGAGGCAGTCGTGATCAACGTCGAACACGGCGAACAACTGCCCAGCCGCGAAGGTTTCGCCGGGGCGATCGTGACCGGTTCGGGCGCGATGGTCACCGACCGCGCGCCGTGGAGCGAGCGCAGCGCCGACTGGCTGCGCGAAGCCGCCCACGCCCACCTGCCCTTGTTCGGCATCTGCTATGGCCATCAGCTGCTCGCGCATGCGCTGGGCGGCGAAGTCGGCAATCACCCGGGCGGGCGCGAGATGGGCACGATCGGGCTGGAGCTGCATTCCAGCGCCGAGCACGACCCGCTGTTCCGCGGCCTGCCGAGCCAATTCCCGGCCCAGGCCACGCATCTGCAGACCGTGCTGCGCGCGCCCGATGGCGCCACCGTGCTGGCGCGCTCGGCGCACGATGCCTGCCACGCGTTTCGCTGGGGCGATCATGCCTGGGGCGTGCAGTTCCATCCCGAATTCAGCGCCACGCACATGCTCGGTTACGTGCGCGCGCGCCGCGATGCGTTGCGCGCGGAAGGCCATTGCCCGAAGACCATCGCCGGCAACGTCAGCGCCGCGCCGCATGCCCGGCGCGTGCTGCGCCGTTTCGTCGGCCATGCGCGTGCGCTGCACGGGCGCTGAGCCCGCGGTTTCGCGACGGCCGCGCCGCGCGGTTCCGGCCTTCGCCGTGGCGCCGTGCGTACACGGCGCGCCCTTGTTCCCTCTCCCCCCGGGATCGATCCGATGAGCCAACCGATACGCAAGGTACCGCTGACCCACGGCGCGCAGTGGCTGATCCGCGCCATCAACCTGGGTACGCGCAATCCGCGCGCGATCTTCGGCGCGGCCTTGCTGTTGATCGCGGTGCTGTACCTGGTGCTGTACCTGTTCACCATGCCGCTGCGGCTGGGCGCGGATTCGATCAGCATGGACAGCTTCATCTCCACCCTGGTGCTGGCGGTGCTGGCCGCGGTGCTGGTGCTGCCGGTGCTGCTGGGCGGGCTGATGCACGTGATCCGCGAAGCCGAGAACAACCGGCCGGTGCGCGCGCGCGATCTGTTCGCGCCGCTGCGCCTGCACAAGGCGCTGCCGCTGGCGCTGCTGGGCCTGATCCAGATCGCGCTGGCGCTGATCTGCGGCTCGCTGCTGCTGTGGGCGACCGGGCCGGATTTCTGGTCGCAATATCAGGACATGGCGCGCGGCGCCATCACCGGCCGCATCACCAACGTGCCCAGCGCGGAACAACCCATGCTGGTGATCCTGGTGCAGTTGGCCTACTACTACTTCAGCACCGCGGTGGTGCTGGTGTCGGTGCCGCTGATCATGTTCTCCGGGCTGGGCATTTCCGATGCGGTCAAGCGCAGTCTGGGCGCGTCGCTGTGGAACCTGGGCTCGTATCTGTTCGCGGCGATGTTGTTCATGTTCGGCGCGATGATCACCGGCCTGCTGGTCAGCGTGGCCTCGCTGCTGCTGATGCAGCTGGGTTCGCTGCTCGCGCCGACGGTCGGACAACTGCTGGTGATGGCCTTGTTCGCGGTGTACGGCACCGCGTTCCTGGTGGTGATGTGCGGCACCTGCTATTTCGCCTGGCGCGATGTGTTCGCGCAGGACGAAGACGCGCCGACCGCGCCGGCGGCGGCCGCGAATCCAGGGCATTTCGAGGCCTGAGCCCGATCGCGCGGCGTTGAGCGGCGCGGCTTAGATCGCGCCGCTTTCGAACAGCGCCGCGTCCATCGCCGCCTGCATCGCCCGCATCAACCACACACACGCGGCCAAGGTGGCGAAGGCCTGCAGCAGCAGCCAGGCCCAGCCCCACAACGGCACCCGCCCGTCGCCCGCGCGCAACACCCGCGCGCCGGCGATGCGGTCGTGCAGGGCGCGATGCTCGGGTTTGGCCATCGCCATCACGTGGCCGATGTTCAAGGTCAGCCACGACAGCGCGCCGCCGAGATAACGCACCGCCACCGCGCCGACGCCGAGCCGGCGACCGGCCATGTCGGTCACGCGCAGGCCCAGCGCGCGCTTGCCCGGCGTGGCCTGCCACGACGAAAACGCGACGAACGCCAGCTCGTAGACCAGGCCGAACAAGGCGAACAGCACGATCCAGCCCAGCACCAAGCCGGTGACGGCGGCGGTGGTGGCTTGTGCGGCCGCGTGCAGGGTCGGATCGGCCAACAGTTGCTGCGCGTAGCCGGCGAAATCCATGTCGCTGAGCACTGAGGCGGACATCATTTCGGCCATGCGTGCGTTCATCGCCGCATAGGCTTCGCGCGCGGCGGCGGCCTGATGGCGCCAATGGCTGGCGCCGATCACGCAGGTCAAAACGGCGATCAAGAGCGCGTCCAGGGACCAGGCCATGTAGCGCGGCCAGAATCCGGCCGGAAGCAATGCGGCGGCGGGCGCGGCCACCGTGGGCGATGCGGTCGCCGACGGGGCCGGCGAACTCATGGGCCGCGCGCGTCGCCGGGCGAAGGATCGTCGGCGTCGCGGCGATCGGAGCCGACCCACTTCGCCGCGATGATGCCCATCTCGTACAGCAGGCACATCGGAATGGCGAGCATGAGCTGCGAAACCACGTCCGGCGGCGTGATCACCGCGGCGACGATGAAGATGCCGACCACGGCGTAACCGCGGCCTTCCTTGAGCTGCGCCGGCGTGACCCAGCCCAGCAGCACCAGGATCACCAGCGCCACCGGCACTTCGAAACTGATGCCGAAGGCCAGGAACAGGATCAGCACGAAATCCAGGTAGGCGTTGATGTCGGTCATCATCGACACGCCCGTCGGCGTGATCTTGACCAGGAAACCGAACACCGACGGCAGCACCAGGAAGAACGCGAACGCGCAGCCGGCGTAGAACAGCACCAGCGCCGAGGCCAGCAGCGGCAGGGCCAGGCGTTTCTCGCGCTTGTACAAGCCCGGCGCGACGAAGGCCCAGGCCTGGAACAGCAGCCACGGCATCGAGATCATCAGCGCGGCGAAGAACGCCAGTTTCAGCGGCGCGGAGAACGGCGAGGCCACCTCCACCGCGATCAGCTGGCTGCCGGCCGGCAGCTTGGCCAGCAGCGGCGTGGCCAGGAAGTGGTAGAGCTTGTTCGCGAACGGCAGCAGGCCCAGGAAGACGACGATCAGACCGGTCACGCCGCGCAGCAGGCGCGCGCGCAGTTCGATCAGGTGATCGAGCAGGCGCGGTTCGGCCGCGGCCTCTTCGTTGAGGTCGCCGGAGCGGGGATCAGCGTCGCTCATCGTTCGGCGTCTGCGCGGTGGAGGCGGGGCGATAGTCGGGCAAGGCCGCGCCGGTGTAGTCGTCGGCCGGGGCGGCGGGTTCGGCGGCCGGCGGCGCGGCGGCGGCCGCTTCGCCGCTGTCGGCCGGCGCCTCAAGCGCGGGTTGCGTCGCCGCGGCGACGCCCACGGGCGCGGCGATGCTGCGGTTCAACTCATCGACTTCGTTGCGCACGGCCTGATCGCTGTTGCGCAGTTGCTCCTGTACCTGGCGCAGATCGTCCTGGGCCTGGCGCAGGCTGCGCTTGAGTTCTTCGTCGGCCAGCTCGTTCTCGAGCTCGGACTTGACCGAATACCACTGCGCGCGCGCGCGCCGCACCCACAGGCCGGCGAACCGCGCGGCCTTGGGCAGGCGCTCGGGGCCGAGCACGATCAAGGCCACGATCGCGATCACGAAGACTTCCGAGAAGCCTATGTCGAACATGCGCGTATGCCGGGCGGGGGAAGTCGATGACGCAACAGACCGGACTCAGCGCGGGTTCTGTTCGTTGTCGCGCGACTGCGTGCTGTTGGTAGTGTCGTTGCGGGTGCTGTCGTTAGGCAGTTGCTGCGACGGCTTGTCGTCGTCCTGCATGCCCTTCTTGAAGCCCTTGACCGCGTCGCCGAGATCCTTGCCGACCGAGCCCAGTCGCTTGGTGCCGAAGATCAGCAGCACGATGACAAGGACGACAATCCAATGACCGATGCCCCAGGCGCCCATGACGATGCTCACTGCTGAATGATGAAGAGGGCAAGGATACCGCAACCATCGCTAAGCCAATGTGGCGAAGGTCCTGTCTGATCGCGCGATCCTTATCGGCATTCGACCGGCCCTCGACCGAGCCGATTCGGCACGGTCTAGGCCGCGAACGACTGAATGGGGCCGCGGCGCGATCGCGCCGGCAGCGGGTCGGCGACCCGCGATCCGGCGCGCGGCGGCCTCAGGGCAGCGGTTCGACCTTGGCCGGATTGGGCTGCGCCGGCACGGTTTCGAACGGCTTGGGGCCCTGCGCGGGCTGCTCGGGCACCGCCGGCGCCAGGCGCTCGTGCGCCGGCGCGCGCGCCGCGGCGGCGGGCTGGGCCGGGGCGGCCTGGGTGGTGCCGGCGGCCGGATACACCGTCGCGCCCAGCGGCGTGCGCTGTTCTTCGGCCAGGCGATGCTCGCGCGCGGCGGCGTTGGCTTCTTCCAGGCGATCGCGGAAATCCACCACCGCCGAGGACGGCTGGCCGGTGGCGCGGCCTTCGAAAATCATCCGCGGCGTGTTGCCTTCGCCGTAGACGGCTTGATTGGCGTCGTCGTCGATCGACAAGGCGGCGCCGTCGAGGGCGATGCCGGCGAACAGGCCGCGCGCGCGCGACCACGACCAGATTTCGGCCTTGAGCTGGCCGTCGGTGGCGGCGGCGGCGGTGCGCCCGACCGGCCCGGCGGCGACACTGGCGTCGGCGCCGAGGGTCAGCTTGCCGTTGACGATCGAATCCAGGCCGCGGTTGCCGCGGAACACCAGCACGATGTCGGAAGACTGCACACCGGCCTGGAAGCCGACGCTGCCGCCGGTGAGCTTGACGAAGCTGGGGTTGGACCAGGTGCCGTCGGGATTCTTCACCGACACCAGGCCGTGGCCGCGGCGTCCGCCGACGACCAGGCCGATCTTCAGAGTATCGGGCACCACGACGATCGCGCGCGCTTCGTCGAAGAGCTTGTCGGGAATCGAGGATTCGGGAATCTGCTGGATATCGCCGAGCACGCGCACCGCATCGCGGGCGCGCTGGTCCTCGGTCGGACCGGCCATGGCGGCGGTGGCGGCGAGGCCCAGGCTCAGGGCGAGGCTCAGACTCAGGACGCGGGGCAGCGGACGGGACATGGGGAACTCCGGCGATGGTGCGGGATGTGATGCGCCGCGGGCGACAAGCCCGGGGCCATGACGCTGTCTATATCTATGACCGCGACGACGGCGATCGGTTCAGGCTAGTGCGGCGGCGATGAATCACCGCCTAACTGCCGCCTGACCGGGGATGCGGGCCGCGGCCGCGACGCAAGGCATCGCGATGCCGCATCGATGCCGCCGCCGCGCCGTATCGCGCGCGATGCGCGGCGCATTGTAGGCCGGCGAACGCCGGGGCGTGCGCATCGGCGCGGCGGGCTTGCGGCGGATGTCTCATTCGATCGGTGCGCTTTTGGGTTTAGCGACTGCGAATCGGGCCGCATCGGCGAGACCGCGACGCGCGGTCGCACCGAGCGCATCGCGCCGGCGCCGTTTCGCGATGATTTGCGCCGCTTCGGGCGCGGCCGAGCGAAGCGCCATCGACGCTGCTGATCGCCCCGATCGAAAACAACGATGCCGCGGCGAGTGCCCAGGCCGGCGCGCGGATGTCATCCTATGCGCATGCCCGCCTCCGCCAGCATCGACGCTCCCCCGTCCCGCTCCGCCGCCGACACCGCGGTGGTGCTGGTCAATCTGGGGACGCCGGACGCGCCCAACACCTCGGCCGTGCGGCGCTTCCTCTCCGAATTCCTGCACGACCATCGCGTCGTGGACATGAGCCGCTGGCTGTGGTGCCCGCTGCTGCATTTCGCGATCCTGCCGCTGCGCAGCAGCAAGGTCGCGCATAAATACGCCAGCGTGTGGCTGCCGGAAGGCTCGCCGCTGGCCGTGCACACCCGGCGCCTGGCCGAAGCGGTACAGCGCGAACTGCCGCAGCATCGCGTGCTGCACGCGATGCGTTACGGCAAGCCGTCGTGGAAGCAACTGCTGCAGCAACTGCGCAGCGAGGGCGTGAAGCGGGTCGTGGCCTTGCCGCTGTATCCGCAGTATTCGACCTCCACCACCGCCTCGGTCAGCGACGTGCTGGAGCAGGCGCAGGGGCTGCGCACGCGGATGATCGGCGATTACCACCTGGACCCGGAATGGATCGCCGCGGTCGCCGATTCGATCCATCGCCACCGCGCCAACCACGGCGCCGGCGAGCACCTGCTGTTCTCCTTCCACGGCTTGCCGCAGCGTTTCGCCGCCGCCGGCGACCCGTATCCGCGTCAGTGCGAAGCCAGCGCGCGCGCGATCGCGCAGTCGCTGGACCTGCCTGACGAGGCGTGGACGCTGAGCTATCAGTCGCGTTTCGGCCGCGAGCGCTGGCTGGAGCCGGCCACCGCCGACACCCTGACCGCGCTGGCCGCGCGCGGCGTGCGCAAGGTAGACGTGGTCGCGCCGGGCTTCGCGGTGGATTGCCTGGAGACGCTGGAGGAAGTCGCGCTGATGCTGGCGGAAGACTTCGCCGCGCGCGGCGGCCAGCTGCGTTACGTGCCCTGCCTCAACGATTCGCCCGCGCACGCGGCGGCCCTGGCCGGCGTGGTGCAGCGCGAACTCGCGGACTGGGAATGACGCCGGAATGCGGCAGCGGTCGATACGCGCTGTCACCGGTGCGTGGTCTGATGCGAACCGGGCACGGAACAAGGCAGTGACAGGAACCCATTGATGGCCGCAATGCAGGAATTCGTCGTCGATACCGAGTTCGGCCGTCTGGCCGGACTACGCAACGGCCGCGTCGGCGCACCGCGCCTGCTGGCCTTGCACGGCTGGCTGGACAACGCCGCCAGCTTCGTGCCGCTGGCGCCGTGGTTCGAAGGCTTCGATCTGGTCGCGCCCGATCTGCCCGGCCACGGCGCCAGCGCGCATTTGCCCGCGGCCGGCGAATACAGCATGACCACCGCCACCCGCGCCGCGCTGGCGATCGCCGACGCCCTGGGCTGGGATCGGTTCCATCTGCTCGGTCATTCGCTCGGCGGCGCGACCGCCAGCTTCGTCGCCGCGGCCACGCCGCAGCGGGTGCAGCGCTTGCTGCTGATCGAAGCCCTGGGTTCGCTGTCGGAAACCGAAGAACGAGCCGGCACCCGTCTGCGCGAAGCCTTCGCCGGCATGGCGGCGGTCAACAACAAACAATTGCGTGTGTTCGCCGACATCGCCAGTGCGGTGAAGGTGCGCATGGCCGCCAACGATCTCAGCGAACCGGTGACGCGGTTGCTGGTGGAGCGCGGAATCGCGCCGGTGCGCGGCGACAACCATCAGGGCGGTTTCGTCTGGCGCAGCGATCCGCGCCTGACCTTGACCTCGGCGCAGCGCATGAGCGAAGGCCAGATGCGCTCGTTGATCCGCGCCATCGAATGCCCGACCTGCATGATCTGGGCCGACCCGGCGCAGAGCTACATGCCCGATGCATTGCGCCGCGAACGCGCGACGCTGCTGGCTCACGGCGAGTTGCATACGCTGCCGGGGACGCATCATCTGCATATGGAACGGCCCGGAGCGGTTGGTGAGTTGTTTCAGAATTTTTTGACGGCGGGGTGAGGTGGGTGGGTTGTGCGGCGCTCGTGCGTACACGTCCATGAGCCACTGCAAAATCCAAAGCCCACTTTGAAAAAGGGGGCGGCGCGCCGAGCAGGCAAGATGTCTGAACATCCCGGCTCCCGCGGGGGATTTGCTTTTTTGCCCGGCAGCGCTGCGATCTGATCGTAAAAGCGAATCCCCCCTGCCCCCCTTTTTCAAAGGGGGGGAACAGCAGTGGCGTCGAGGGTGTAAATCCCCCGATCAAGCGGCGGCAATATGCCCCCTTTGAAAAAGGGGGCTGCGCGCTGAGCAGGCACGAAGTCTGAGCATCCCGGCTCGCGCGGGGGATTTGCTTTTTGCCCGGCGGCGCTGCGATCTGATCGGAGAGCGAATCCCCCCTGCCCCCCTTTTTCAAAGGGGGGAACAGCGGCAACGTCGGGGTGGAAGTCCCGCGAACAAGCGGCGGCAATATGCCCCCTTTGAAAAAGGGGGCTGCGCGCTGAGCAGGCACGAGGTCTGAGCATCCCGGCTCGCGCGGGGGATTTGCTTTTTTGCCCGGCAGCGCTGCGATCTGATCGTAAAAGCGAATCCCCCCTGCCCCCCTTTTTCAAAGGGGGGAACAGCGGTGGCGTCGAGGGTGGAAATCCCCCGAGCAAGCGGCGGCAATATGCCCCCTTTGAAAAAGGGGGCTGCGCGCTGAGCAAGCACGATGTCTGAACATCCTGGCTCGCGCGGGGGATTTGCTTTTTGCCCGGCGGCGCTGCGATCTGATCGGAGAGCGAATCCCCCCTGCCCCCCTTTTTCAAAGGGGGGAACAGCAGTGGCATCGTTCAATACGACTACGCAGCTCTACTTATCGTCCGCAATCAACCGCCGCAGACCCGCCTTGAGCGCGCGCCCCGAGGCGCGAAAATACTCGCGCTGATCGCGCCAATCCGGACAGCGCGCTTCCACTTCGCGCCAGAACGCGCGCGAATGGTCGGCGTGGATCAGGTGGCACAGCTCATGCACCAGCACGTATTCGAACGCGGCCGGCGGCGCCAGCACCAGCGACAGGTCCAGCGACAGCGCGCCGTCGGGCGCGAGCGAACCCCATTGCGAGGACATGACCCGGTAACGCAGGCGCGACGGCGCGCGCGGCAGGCCCGGCAGGTATTTGGGCAGCCAGCGGCCGACGTCGGCGCGGGCCTGGCCTTCGTAGAAATCGCGCAGCGCACGTTGCAGGGCTTTGGCGTTCACCGTTTCCGGCGCGGCGACGACCAACGCGTCGTCTTCCAGCTGCAGGCGCAGATAGCGCGCGACCTGCCAACGCAGCGGCATGTCGCGCCCTCGCAGCGGAATGCTGGTGCTGAGGTGCGCCTGCAGGCTGGGCGCATCGGTGCCGGCGCTGGCGATCTGCGCCAGCAGCCACTCGCCGTGCTGGATCACGAATCGCTGCCCGGCGATGTCGCTGGCGCGCATCGGCAGGGTCAGGCGCGGGCCGCGCTCATCGACGCTGAGTTTGATCCGGCGCGCGCGCGGATCGCGCACGCGCAGCACCTCGACGGTCTGGCCGTTGGCGAGGGTGATCGCGATGGTTTCGCGCGAGATCGTGCGCGGCGCAGCACGCAGCTGGCCGGTGAGCAGGCGCAGAAGGCTCGTCATGGGTGGGGGACCGCCATGGGCGAAGCATAGCGCTTGCGAGGCGCGAAGTTGATGTCGGCTCGGGAGTTCAACGATGTCGCCAGAGCCCTCACCCCAACCCCTCTCCCGCCAGCGGGAGAGGGGCTCCCGGGACTCGGGGCGCTAAGTCCCTTCTCCCGCTCTGGAAGAAGGTGCCTGGAAAGGCTGCCTCCCGCGAAGGCGGAGGCGGATGAAGCCCGCCCCACCTCGAATCGCAATCGGCTCAGATCTGCGCCGTCAAGCTTCGACCTTGGACAACTTCAACGCCGACTCCAGCACCCGGAACAAACGCTTCACCTCGCCGCTCATCAGCGCGAAGCGCGCGTCGAGTTCGGCGCGCAGGCCGTCGCCGTCGCTGTGTTCGAGCTGATCCACCGCGCCGTCGAGCAGCTTGAACTTGCGCACGACCAGGTCCTCGCCGATCACGAACGACACGTGATCGTCCAGGCTCAGCGCCAGGCGCGTGACCTGCTTGCCGGTTTCCAGGTGCTTGGCGATTTCATCGCTTTCCAGCTCCTGGCGCTGGCACTTGACCACCGCGCCCTGATCGACCGGATCGCGCAGTTCGCATTCGTCGCCCAGGCTGATGCCGTCGGGCAATTCCTCGCCGGCGACCCAGCCGGTCAGGATCGAGCGCGGGGCGATTTCCGCGTTCAGCGGCAACGCCGGAAAACTGCCGATGGCGCGGCGGATTTCGCTGATCACGTTCTCGCCGGTCTTGCGGCTGGAGGTATCGACGATGACCAGCCCGTGCTCCAGGTCGATGATCGCGTCGGTGCGGCCGGGCTTGATGAACGCGCGCGGCATCAGATCGACGATGAGTTCGTCCTTGACCCGCTTGCGCGTGCGGCCGCCGGGTTTGCGGCCTTCTTTCTGTTCGATCTCGGCCAGTTTCTTGGCCAGCATGTCGTTGATGACCGATCCGGGCAGCAGGCGGTCTTCGCTGCCGACGGTGATCCAGATCGCGTCGCCGATGCGGTTGCTCATCATCGCGTCCTCGGCGTCGCGCCCGAACGGCGAGATGAAACCGCGCGAGGACAGCTCCAGCGGACCGACCGGCTTGAGCGCGCATTCGGCCAGGCCTTTGTCGAGATCGTCGAGTTTGTGGGTGGTGGGGAAGCGGAAGAACGTCAGGTTGCGGAAGAACATCGAAGGACCGAATTGAATAGGAATGGAGTCGAATGCTCTTGCTCGTCATTCCCGCGAAGGCGGGAATCCAGAGACTTCAGAGTCATACCGCGATAAAGCCCTGGATTCCCGCCTTCGCGGGAACAACGGGCCGGGGAAATCCGGGGTTAACCAACTGGCGTTGCGTTCGTGTCGGCGGACGATTCGTCCAGCCACACCGGTGCATCTGTCATGGGTGCGGCACCGGCCTTACCCAACCCCAGAAAATCGAACAGCTTCGGATCGCTCAACTGCGACGGCCGGATATCGCCCAGCGCGCGCGAAATCGTTTCGATGCGGCCGGGCGTTTCGCGCTCCCACGCATCCATCATGCGCTTGACCTGCTTGCGCTGCAGGTTTTCCTGCGAGCCGCACAGGTTGCACGGGATGATCGGGAACTGCTTGATCGCGGCGTAATCGACGATGTCGTCTTCGCGCACGTAGGCCAGCGGCCGGATCACCACGTGCTTGCCGTCGTCGGACAGCAGCTTGGGCGGCATGCCGCTGAGCTTGGCGTGGAAGAACAGGTTGAGGAAGAAGGTGGCGACCAGATCGTCGCGATGATGCCCGAGCGCGATCTTGGTGAACCCTTGCTCGGCCGCGTAGGTGTAAAGCGCCCCGCGCCGCAGCCGCGAGCACAGCGAACACATGGTCTTGCCTTCCGGCACCACCCGCGTGACGACCGAATAGGTGTCCTGTTCCAGGATCTTGTACGGCACCCCGATCGATTGCAGATATCCCGGCAGCACGTGCTCGGGGAAATCCGGCTGCTTCTGGTCCAGGTTCACCGCGACCAGCTCGAACTTCACCGGCGCCTTCTTCTGCAACTGCAGAAGGATGTCGAGCAGGGTGTAGCTGTCCTTGCCGCCGGACAGGCAGACCATGACCTTGTCGCCGTCTTCGATCATGCCGAAGTCGGCGATGGCGCGGCCGACCTGATGGCGCAGGCGGGTCGCCAGGCGCTCGCCGTCGGGGGCGGGGGCAGCGGAGGTGTCGGCGCGACTGCGGCGGACGGGTTCGGCGAGGGGCAGGACGGTGCTCATGTGGCCGACGATTCTACGGGCTGCGCGCCGGTCACGGCGAACCGCGGCGCTCCGGGCCCGGCGCCTGGGATGCGGCGCGCGGACCGGTTCGCTCGCCCTTGAGCGCTGGCGCGGCCTTGGGCTGAGCTGCTTTGCTGTCGCCGCGCGCGGACGGCGCTACTCCGGCCCAACAAAATATTAACAAAACCCCTGCTTGCCCCCGATGCGGCGCACCGCCCGGCGCCCACGGAGCATGGCAACGAACCGAATCGCCCCCGCACGAGCGCCCCGCCGCCATGCCCGGCACCGATCCCGATCGTCCGTCGCGCCAGGGGGATATGGAATCGACATCCGCGCGCGTTAAGCTCATCGGATGATCGAAAGCGATCCCGCCGCAATAACGCACCAACTGGCCCATCTGCGGTTGGAACATCGCGACCTCGATCTGGCGATCGACCGTCTGGCGCTGGACGCCAACGCGGACGAACTCACGGTCAAACGGTTGAAGAAACGCCGGCTATGGCTGAAGGACTGCATCGCGCGGCTGGAGAGCGCGCTGATTCCCGACGAACCCGCCTGAGCCGCGCCGCCCGGGGCGCGCAAACCGTCTCGCGCGGCGATCCCTGCAGCGACGGCGCTGTCATGTCCATCTAGTGCGAAACCCAGCTGCAGCGAGGCACATCGGCTGTGCTAGGGTGCCGCCACCCGATGGCAGGCAGCGGCATGGCGAACAAGGACGAACTGGTCAAAGCGGCACGCAATCCCTGGTGGCAGGGCGCCACGGCCGTGGCCGCGATCGCGCTGGTGCTGACCTTCGCGCTCGGCGGCTTCAAGCAGGCCAAGAGCGTGACCAAGCCGCTGCCGCAGTATCAGGCCGGCCATCGTTACCAGGGCGGGGCGATGGCGGCGACGCCGCTGCGCGCCTGGGTCGCGCGCTACAAGCCCGGCGGCCAGGTCGATGCCTTCAATCAGGGCAAGCTGTATCTGGTGCTGCAGGTCGAGATCGAGAACCGCACGCCGCGCAGTTTCAGCGGCTTCGGCTATCCGCTCAAAGATCTGATCCTGGTCTCGAAGGGCGGCACTCCCATCCCCGCCCAAAGCTTGATGATGTCCGACGATCACACCATCGTCGCCGACCTGCATCCGCGCATGAAGCAGCGCGTGGATTTGGTCTGGGATCTACCCAAAAATTACGTTTATTCGCCGCAGGAGACCTTCGGCGTGTTCGCTCGCGACTACAAGGCCAAGGCCTATCTCAACGATGAAGGCGCATGGCTGCAAGGCAAGCCGGCGGCCAAGTACCGGATCGCGGTGAGCGATCTGCGCGACCGCATGGTGGCGCCATGAGCGCGCCGATCGGACCGGCCGCCGCGCCCGCGCGCTGGCGCCTGCCGCGCTGGCGTTGGCGCGATGCGCTGTGGATCGCGCTGGCGCTGATCGCGGTGGTGGCGCTGCGCAAGGGCGAATCGACCTACGAAGAACGTGACGCACCGCTGCTGCAGGCGGCGAAGGCGCCGGGCCGCGTGGCGGGGCGCAACTTCGCGGTCGAGGTCGGCAACGTCAAGGCCGCGCACGCGTATCTGCTCAAGGGCGACTACTCCCGTCCCGGCGATTATTTACTGCGTACCTCGGGCCTGTGGCTGTCGGTGGTGGCCAAGGTCGAGGCGTTCGATCATCCTGGCTACCTGGGCGCGCAGTTGCGCACCCGCGACGGCCTGGTCTATGTCGCCTCCAGCGACGAACGGCCCAAGCTCAAGGGCACCAACCTGCGCGATCGCGCGCTGGCGCCGGGCCTGGTCGAGAGCGGCGCCTGGTTCTTCGAAGTGCCCGCGGACAAACTCGAAGGCGCGCACCTGCAGTTGTACTGGGGCAATCTGTTGCCGCAGGGCGGCGACAGCCTGGTCGATGTCGATCTGGGCATCGACGCCGCGCGCGCGCGCAAGCTCGCCGCCGAGGCCAAACCGGTTCTGGATCTGCGCCCATGAATTCGCCCACGACCTCCGAACCCATTCAAGTCGCCGCCGTTCCGGCGTCCGCGCCCGCGCCGGCCGGCTGGTGGCGCCGCAACGTGTGGTGGCTGCTCGGCACCGCGGTGCTGGGCACGTGGGCGATCTATGCGCCCTACCGCGAAGCGCTGGGCAGCTATCGCCAGCGCCATCCCAGCCAACCGGTCGCCGCAGGCAAGAGCGCGTGGACGCAGTACGAGGGCGCGCGCTGGCGACTGGTGAGCGCCGAAGCGCTGGCGCCGCGCGATCCGCGCATCCTCGGCTCGTTGCGCAAGGACGCCGGCGTGCTGCTGGTGCGCTTCGAAGTGATTCCGGATTCAGGCACCAAGACCGCCACGCTGGACGCGTGCCGCGGCAGCGTCGCCGATGCCAAGGGCCGGTTGTGGGAAGCCAATCCCGCACAGCTGCCGCGCCTGAGCGGCGCCAAGTTGCCGACGACCTGCGGCAGTGGCTACGACTCTTCGTTCAAGCAGATTCTGGCGGTGCCGGGGCGGCCGTTCGCGTTCCAGCATGCGTATCTGCTGCCGCGCGGGCAGACGATGGAGGGGCTGCGGGCGCGGATCGAGTTGCGTAATTCGGAAACGGCCAAGGGCCGGTATCTGGATTTCGCGTTGTAGTCCGGTCGGCTCGGCCGAGCCACTTTGAGGTCTGTTGTGGGAGGGCCTTCAGGCCCGATGCTTTTCGATCCGCGGCGATGAACTTTCGCTGCGATCGGATCGAAAAGCATCGGGCCTGAAGGCCCTCCTACAAAAAATTCCGGGGCCGCGCGGTAACTTCGCGGCTTAAGCGCTGCGCGGCAACCGCGCGATCGCCCGATCGAACGTCGCCGCCAGCAACACCACCCGCAGCACATCGGTCAGCAGCGAGGTGCGGAACGACAGCGGCGTGTTGAGAAACACCGCGTACACCTGCCCGCTGACGCGCTGCCAATCCGGATCCTGCGGACCGACCCACTGCTGCATCAGCCGCCACGACCACGAATCGATATACGACAGCAGCTGCCAGCACACGCACAGCGTCAACAACGCCGGCAGCCCCGCGCGCAGCACCAGGCGCAGACTGTTGACCACCGGCACGCCCTTGCTGCTCCAGCCGGCGCTGGCCTTGTCGGCGAGCATGCGCAGGGTGAAGTGCATCGCCTTGAAGCGCTCGACCATCTTGCCCAGGTGTTCGTCGGCCGCGTCGATGCGCTGCGCGCGGCGCAGGTCGATGCCGTAGATGATCGCGGTGATCGCCAGCCAGATCAGCGGCAAGGCCACCGCGCCCGCGGCGGTGCTGACGAAATCCCACAGCGGCGCCAGCGTGCGCTTGGCCGGCGCCAGGGTCTTGAACAACGCGGTCGGGCTTTCCCACCAGTCGGTCGCGGCGACGTAGACCACGCGCTCATGCCACCAGTCCTTGCCGGCCGTCATCACCTGCGCGATCGCGGCCACGCCGACGAACACCCAATAGGCCTCGCAACTGGTCGCGACCACGTTCCACGCCGCATGCCCGGTCGCGGTCGCGCGGCGCTTGCTGAACCAGCGCACCGCCCAGGCCACCGCGAGCGCGATCCACAGCCCCTTGAGCTGCAGCACGCGGTTGAGGTTTTCCTTGTCCCACACGCTGAAGATGTATTCGGTGCGGAACTGCCGGCGCAGGTCTTCGAGCAGGCCCCAACCGGCGTAATAGGCGAAGAACGGCAGCATCGCGATCGCCAGCGCGGTAATCCACTGCTTGCGCACCGCGGCGGTGTCGGGCGTGGTCGCGCCGCCGGCGAGCATCGGCAGCGACGGACGCAGCGACTGGAACATCAGGATGGTCCCGGCCAGCTGGGTCACGATCAGCAGCGACAAGGCCGCGAACGACAGCAGCACCGAGCGCTCGCCGAGCTTGACCGCCAGGTCCATCAACAGGTTGTAGGACACCCGCTGGGCGAAGAACCAGAACGCCAGCGCCGGCCAGTGGCGCCAGAGCAGTCGCGCGGTAAGCAGCGGGATTTCGAGCCAGGCGCTGGGGCCGGAGCCCTGTGCGCCGGCCCGAACCGACGCATCGGGCGACGCAGCAGACGGAACGTTCGAGAGGGTGCTGGCGGACATCGAATACGGCCGGGACGGAGTCGCGCCATGGTAACTCGCGGGAATCGCCGGCTTGCAGTGACGAGTATCAGGCTACCGCCACGCCATAGCCGGCTCCTTACCAGACGGATCGGGGCGCCGCCGATGCGACGGCGCCCCGGTTCATACGCTCACCGCCGAATTACAGATACAGGCCGATGACCTGCATGGTCCAGTTGGCTTCCTTGCTCGAGTCCTTGTCCGACGCCTTGCCTTTCCAATGCGCCATCTGCTCGGTCAAGAACGCCTTGGATTCGGAGGTGTCCAAATCGCCGATCGCCTTGATCGCCATGGCTCGGTCCTGCCAGATGTTGGCGCTGCCGTAGATCGACTTCAGCAGTTCGAACTGACCTTCGGCACGCAGGTTGCCCAGCGACGAAATCGCGGCGATACGCACGTACTCATCGTCGTCGCGGGTCAAACCGACCAGGGTTTCGACGGCATTGGGATTGTTGGTGAAACCCAGGGCATAGACGTCGATGAAACTGTTGTCGTTGCGCTGGGCGATTTTCGCCTTCAACGAGGCCACCGCCGCATCGTCGGCGCTGGCGCCGTACAGCTGGCGGCCGATCTTCGCTGCCAGTTCCTTCACTGCCAGCGACAGCGGCTGATTGAGCGTGGGCTCGATGATTTCCTCGAAGCTCCACACCGGCACTTTGCCGCGCTTGACGAACACGCCCAGGCGCTTTTTGCCGGTAGCGGTTTCGACATCGGCGCTGATGTAGGTGAAGGTTACATACGGAGAAAAGCCGTTCTGACGATGATTGAGAATCCGGAACGTCTTGAGGTCGATGCGCGGAAACGCGCCGTCCTGACCCGGGCCAACCTGCGCCGCGATGCCGCGCGCGGTGAGCTCGGCCTGCAGATTGCTAGCCAGGAACGCACCCGGGTCGAGGGGCGATTTGTCGACCATCAAGGTCGAAGCCAAGGTGCCGGTGAGAAAGCTACGTTCACTCGCCGCGCGATTGTCCACGAACGCCAGTTTCGTCGGCTCATTGGACTGCGCGTGGTAACGCACATCCGAGGGCACGGGATTTTTCACCACGTAAGCTTTCGGCGCGCAGGCCGCCAACGACAACAACGCGAGCGCAGCGCAGCCCGCTCGCAAGAACGCAAATGACTTCATTACTGATCCCCTGTGATTGGTACATCCCTTTGCGGTGGCGTTGCACCGAACCGCGCCGGGATTATAGGGGCTTTTCTAGATTTTCGTGATATCTATCACGAAATATAAGGGCGAAATACGCATCTGCAGCCGGCGATCCGGCGACGGAGAAATCACGCAAGGACGCGTGCGGAAAGAGCGCATGCCCATGCGTTAATCACCTGCACCCAGCGGGCGATGCGCCACGGACGGCCGAACGCGGACGGCTTCGTTTCTCGCCGACATGCGCTGAAACCCTCACCTGCCGTGATCGCCTCAGTCGGCCCGCGCGCTTTCCGGCGCCGCCGGCTTGACCGCCATCTCCGGACTGATCTTCTCGATCGTATGCCGCAGCTCGCGGCCGAGGATCACCTTCGCGTCCTTCGCCCAGGTATCCAGGCGCTGGTCGAAGGCGAGCTTGCCCTGGCTGTCGGGCCACACCAGCTTGAGTTCGCGCAGTTTCTGGATGAAGCCGCGGAACAGGGTCTTGTCGAAGAACTCCGGCGCGGCCGGCGCGTACAGCAGCGACAGGCGCTGCGCGGCGAGCTGGCACAGGCTTTCGAGTTCGCCGGCCGACATCGTGCCCGGGCCGTTCTTCACCAGCACGCTGATGGCGATGTAGTACCGCTCGAAGGCCTGCTGCAGCGAATGGCCGATCGCGCGCAGGCGGAACACTTCGTCGGTCTGGCCGGCGTTGCGCGCCAGGATGCCGCCGTCGTCTTCGCTGACTCGCTCCAGCAGGCCTTCGCGCACGAACACATCGACCGTGCGCGCCAGGCGCTGGCTGAATTCGTCCTCGTTCCACGGCAGGAACAACTCGGCCTGCAGGAACGGATACACGCTGCGGCCCAGGCGCAGCACGCCGGCCAGGCTCATGCGCCGGTTGTGCTGGAAGCAGCAGGCGATCCACGAGGCGGCGGTGAACAGATGCAGGACGTTGTTGCGGAAATAACTCAGCAACACCGCCTTGTCTTCGCCGTCCACGCCGAGCACGTCGCCCAGCGGATGGGCGATGCGTTCGAGCACGTTGATTTCTTCGCCGTGGGCGACGATTTCCTGCGGCGTGTGCGGGGTGACGGTGACGCGGTCGGAATACGGCAGTTCGGCCAGCAGCGTTTTCGACAACGCGATCTGCGCGAGCAGGTCGGCCTCGCCCATCGCATGCTTGGGCGTGGACAGCAGCGCCAGCGCGAGCAGGTTGATCGGGTTGACGTCGGCGGCGCGGTTGACGTTGATCTGGATCTTTTCCGCCAACGCATCGACCGTATCCGACAGCCACTGCGGCTTGTCGTCTTCATCGACCGGGCGGCCGTCCCACTCGGGCGCGTGTTCGCTCAGCAGGTCGTTGAGCTTGATCGACTCGCCGAAGTTCACCACCACCTGGCCGAAGTTGGACCGCAGCACCTTGGGAATGCCCCACAGCAGCTGCCAGATCGATTCCTTTTCCTTCGGCTTGCCCGACAACTCGTCGAGATAGCTGGTGCCTTCCATCAGTTTTTCGTAACCGATGTAAACCGGCTGGAACAGCACCGGACGCGTGGGCTGGCGCAGGAAGCCGCGCACGGTCATCACCAGCATGCCGCCCTTGGGAGGCAGCAGGCGGCCGGTGCGCGAACGTCCGCCTTCGATGAAGTATTCGATCGAATAACCGCCCGCGACCAGCTGTGCGACGTATTCGGAAAACACCGCCGAATACAGCGCGCTGCCGCGGATGCTGCGACGCAGGAAGAACGCGCCGCCCTTGCGCAGGATGGTGCCGACCACCGGCAGATTGAGGTTGGCGCCGGCGGCGATGTGCGGCGGCACGATGCCCTTGGTGTAGAGCAGATAGCTCAGCAGCAGATAGTCCAGATGGCTGCGATGACACGGCACGTAGACCACTTCGAAACCGGGCGCGTCCTGCTTGAGCTTGTCCAGGTGATGGACCAGCACGCCGCGATAGATGCGGTTCCACACCGGCGTGAGCAGGAAGCTGGCCGAGCGCACCACCGGATGCGAATAGTCGGCGGCGATTTCGTAGGCCATCGCGTGGGCCTTCTTCCAGGCCTCGGCGCTGTCGCCGCTGTCGCGGCGGGCCTGGTCGGCGATGGCTTCCTTGACCGGATCGGCGGCGAGCACGCGGTCGATCAGCATGCGCCGGGTCGAAAGGTCGGGCCCGATCACCGCCGCGCGGATGCGGCGGAAATGGGTGCGCAGCACGCGCGAGAGCTTGCGCACCGTGCGTTCGGGTTCCAGGCCTTCGTTCTGGCCTTCGCTGACGATGCCGCGCAGCGACACCGGCGGCGAGAACCGCACCATGGTGTGGCGGCCGTTGAGGGCGATCGCCAGCAGGCGGCGGAAGCGGCCGACCAGGGTCCAGTTTTCCGAGAACAGCACCGAGAACCAGCCGCTGCTGCGGTCCGGCGCGCGGCCGACGAAGATCGAGACCGGGACCAGTTGCACGTCCAGGTCCGGATCGACCCGGTGCGCGTCGAGCAGGCGCGCGAGCGAACCCGAATGGGTCTTGGCCGACGGCGGCCCGGCCGGCGCCAGCGCGCCGGCGTTGCGGCGCGACAGCGCGACATAGGCGCGCTTGCGGCCGAGCGGATCGCCCGGCAGCGGCTGCAACGGCGAGGGCAGGCCGCTTTCCAGGCAGGCGCGCTCCAGGATCAGGGCGTTGGACAGGCCGTAGTCTTCGAGCACGTAGCAGACCGGGCGGCCGTGCCATTCCTCGGCGATGTGTTCCTTCGGGCTCTTGGGCTCGATGGTCAGCGAGACCCACGGCGCCATCAGCTGGCCGAGCAGGCGCGCCCACCACGGCCGGTGCGCGGACGGGCGTGGGCCGGCGTCGCGCGCTTCGGCAGCGGCGGCGGACGGCGGTGCGGCCATCGGCAGCTCGGGTTGTTCCGGGTCGTGTTCGTCGACGGCGGCGGCTTTCGGCACGGCGGCGGGGGCTTCGGACTCGGGCACCGCGGCGGTCGCTTCGGGGACGGAGTCGCCCGGGGCCGGTGCTTGAACCGCGGCGGCCGGTCCGGATTCGGGATCGGCCGATGCCTGCACGGGTTCGGTCGGCGAGTCGGCACTCGAGCCTGAGCCCTTGGCGGCGAAGCCGCTGGCGGACTCGGCGGTAGCTGGCGGCCTCGCCTGAGCGGCGTCCGTCGGGTCGTTTGGGGTCGGATCGGAATCGTTCGGAACGGACGCTTGGGGCATGTTTTCTATGAGCGGATTCGCGCTGGCACCACCGGGATCGCGCTCGGCAGCCGGCTCGGGTTGACCGGCCGGCGGCGGCGCGGACTCGCCGGCGGACGCGTTGGCGTCGGCCGGGGCAGCGTCGGGGAAAGGCAGGGGCGTCTGTTTCGGCATTGCCGGCATTATGCCTATTCGGCTTGCGCGCGCGGCCCGCCCATACGGGCCGGAGCGGGCGAATGGGCGACGGGACGGCGGTGTGGCCCGCGGGTCGATGCCGCGGTCACCGGCGCGTCAGTGCGGCTTGGGCGCGGCCGGGGCGGGAACGGTGGCGGCCGGCGCCGGTTTCGGCGCAGCCGCGGGCGCGTCGTCGGTCGCGGCCGGCGCCTGGACCGCGGGCGCGGCGGGCACGGCCGGATTCGCCGGACCCGCGCTGCCAGCAGGGTTTGCGCTGCCGGCGGTATTGGCCGGAGCCGCCGGCTTGGCCGCGGGCACCGGCGCGCGTCCCTGCAGCTTGGCCACCGCCGCCAGCCGCTCGGCGACCGCCGGCGAGGACGGCGCCTTGGCCGGGGCGTCGGCCTCGCGCTGGGCATGGCGCAGCACGTCGCTGAGGTACCAGCGGCCGTCGATGCGCTCGACCAGCACGTAGGCATCGACCGCTTCGTCGGCCAGTTCATAGCGAATCCGCACCCGCGCGGTGTCGCCGGTCTGCTCGGCCAGGGCGGCGTCCAGGCCGTCCAGCGCCGCGTCCAGGTTGAGGCCGTAGCCGCCGAGCACCTGCTTGAGCCGCTCCACGAACGGCCCGAGCCGGCGCAGGCTGCGGTCCATGCCGGCCTTGGCGAAGGCGTCCGGCGCGGCCAGCCCGGTGGCGCGCGCGGCCGAGACCAACTGGGGTATCGCCTCCCGCGCCCGATTCGAATCGCCCAATGGCGCCATCTGCGCCCAATCGCTCATGACTCCGATCAACTGCGCATGGTGATCGCGCTCGGCCTCGCTGTAGTCCGGCTCGCTGCGCACGTACTGGGTCGCGAACAGGCCCAGGGTCTTGGCGGCCGAGCGCAGCTCGGCGTCGGCGCCGGCGAACTGGCGGCGATAGGTCGCCACCAGCTTGCGTTCGGCGTCCTGCTCGGCCAGCGCGGCGATGAAGGCGGGGAAGCGGTCGTCCAGCGGCAGCTCGGTCAGCGGCCAGACCGTGCGGCCCTCGCTCCAGGCGGTTTCCAGCCGGGCGTGCAGGGCCGGCGGCACGGCGTGGCGGGCGTAGGCGGCCAGATCGTTGCGGCGCAGGTCGCGGGCCAGCTGGCTCACCGCCTGGGCCGGCAGGGTCGGCACGGCCTCGACCGGCGCCGGCTCGGGCCCGCACGCGGCGGCCGCCAGCAGCACGGCCGTCGTCAGCACGGCGATGCGGGCGTGTCGGATGATGGACATCGGGGCTCCCCCATTCGCGGAGGAGCATCCGCAGGCAGGCATCTTGGCCGGGCCTCCCGACCGGCACAAGCCGTCGGCTCACGCTTCCTTACTTTTCCGCCCCGAACCGGCAGTAGCTGACCCGTTGGGTACAGCCTGCGCCCGAATTTGGTCTCGGCCGATACGTGAACGAAATCGCAGATTTGCCCCTGAACAGGGCCGGGGGACCATCCCGTGATCCTCATCACCCTATGTCCGTTTATGTCCGGATAAGGTGCGGCCTCTGGCATGTTTTATGCGTTCCAAATAGGTAAAACCGGTAATTTCCGGTTCGCCAACGCGCACAAGCGCAGGAGAACGATCATGCGTCCTACCCCGAGCCGTCTTTTCGTAGCCGTACTCGCCCTGGCCGCCGCCGGTCCCGCCTTCGCGGCGGTCGACACGACCAATCTCAACGTCACCATCACCATCACCAGCATCTGCGACATCCACACCGTCGCGACGCTGCCGGTCAATTTCGGCTCGGTCTCCTCGATCGCCACCAACGTCGATCAGCAGGGCCAGCTGACCATCAACTGCACCCCGGGCACGGCGTACACCATCGCCCTGGACAATGGCCAGAACGGCACCGACGTGAACACCCGCAAGATGGCCTCCGGCGCCAATCTGGTGCCGTATCAGCTGTACCGCGCCAGCGCGCGCGGCGCCGCCGATGTCTGGGGCAGCACCACCGGCGTCGGCGGCAACGTCCTGGCCGGCAGCGGCACCGGCGCGGCGGTCAACGTCCCCGTCTACGGCCGGACCCCCAGCGCCAACTTTCCCGCTGGTACTTACAATGACCTGGTAGTCGCCACGGTCACTTACTGACTCCAGCGATGATCAGCGGCCGGCTCCCTCAGGCAGTCCGCGCCGCCGCGGCCACGCTCGCGCTATGCGCCGTCCTGGCGCTGGCGCCCTGGTCGGCCCCGGCCGAAGCGGCCGGGCTGCAGGTCACGCCGACCTTGCTCACGCTGAGCGCCCGCCAGCAGGCCGACGCGCTGTGGCTCAACAACACCGGCACCACGCCCCTGCGCGCGCAGGTGCGGGTGTTCCGCTGGCTGCAGGAAAACGGCGGCGAGCGTTTCGAATCCAGCCAGGGGTTGGCGATCAGTCCGCCGATGATCGAACTGGCGCCGGGCGCGCGGCAGCTGGTGCGGGTGATCCGCCTGGGCGCGCCGCCGGACAGTGAAACCAGCTACCGCCTGATCGTCGATGAGCTGCCGCCGCCGCAGGACCCGAAACAAAGCGGTCTGCAGTTCGTGTTGCGTTACTCGGTGCCGGTGTTCGTGGCGCCGGCCTCGGACGCGCCGATCCGGCCCGAGCTGCGCGCGCAGCTGAGTTTCGAAGGCGAGCGCCCGTGGCTGGCGGTCGCCAACAGCGGCGGCCAGCACGCGCAACTGGCCGATCTGACGTTCGTCGATGCGCAGGGAAGCCGTCATCCGATCGCGCCCGGCTTGCTGGGCTATGCCCTGCCCGGCCAGCGCATGCGCTGGGCCTTGCAGGCCCCGGCGGATCTGCTGCGCGGTCCGGGCACGTTCAAGGCGAGGATCAATGGCGAATCCGACGAGCAGGCTCTGGCGCTGGACCCGCCGGCTCGCTGAAGCCATGCCGGCCGGACTGCTCCTGGCATCGACGCTGGGCCATGCGGCCGAACCGCCGCCGTTGCTGATCGCGCGCGCCGATGGCTGGCAGACGGGAGGCGGCGCGGCCGCCGCCAACATGGCCGTGTACCTGGAAGTCAGCCTCAACCAGATGCCCTACGGCGCGCCGCATCCGTTCGAACTGCGCGACGGCCACCTCTACGCCAGCGTCGCCACGCTGCGCGCGATCGGCTTCGTGCTGGACGGCCGCGACGACGGCGAAACCCTCGCCCCCGACAGCCTGCCCGGCGTCGCGGTGCGCTACGACGCCTCGGTCCAGCGCGTGGCGATCGATGCGCCGCTGTCGCTGTTGTCGTTGGCGACCACGCGCCTCAACACGCCCGGCGCGGACATTCCCGTCGCCAGCGCCTCGCCCGGCCTGCTGCTCAACTACGACTTCTACGCCAGCCGCGACGACCACGGCGACAACACCACCGCCTTCGCCGAACTGCGCGCCTTCGGCCTGGGCGGCGGCGTGCTCAGCCAGACCGCGGTGACCCGCAGCTATAAGACCCAGGGCAATCCGCGCCGCACCGACTCGGTGCGATTGGACAGCAGCTGGCGCTGGTCGAAACCCGAATCGATGTTCAGCGTGACCGTGGGCGATGTGATCAGCGGCCAGCTCGACTGGAGCCGGCCGCTGCGCCTGGGCGGCGTGCGCATCGGCCGCGACTTCGGCCTGCAGCCGTATCGCATCACCACGCCGCTGCCGACCTTGCTCGGCGAAGTCGCGGTGCCTTCGGCGGTGGATCTGTACGTCAACGGCATCCGCCAGTACAGCGGTGAAGTCGCGCCCGGGCCGTTCCAGCTGGCGACCATTCCCGGCATCACCGGCGCCGGCAACGCGCAACTGGTGGTCACCGATGCCTTCGGCCGCACGCGCACGCTCGACTTCCCGTTCTATGCCGCGCAACAACTGCTGGCCAAGGGCTTGTCGGACTGGTCGCTGAGCGTCGGCCTGGCGCGCGAGGACTACGCGGTGCGTTCGTTCTCCTACGGCAACGAACCCTTGCTCAGCGGCGACCTGCGCTACGGCGTCAGCGACCGCTTCACTGTCGAAGCGCATGGCGAAGGCGGCGACGGCGTGGTCAATGCCGGCGCCGGCGGCGTGTGGCTGCTCGGCCGGGCCGGCGTGGTCAGCGCCTCGCTCGCGCACGGGCGCGAGGGCGACGACAGCGGTTGGTTGTATGCGGCGGCCTACAACTGGAGCAACGGCCGCTTCAATTTCTCCGCCGACACGCAACGCACGCACGGCGATTACCGCGATGTCGCCTCGCGTTACGGACTGGGCGCGCCGCGCGTCAGCGAACGCGCGGTGATCAGTTGGAGCGATTCGCGCCTGGGCAGCCTGGGCCTGAGCTACGTGCGCCTGCTCTATCGCGGCGAAACGCCGGCGCGCTACGCCAGCGCGACCTGGAGCCGCAGCTTCGGCGGCCGCGCCGCGCTGAGCCTGTCCTACAACCAGAACCTGGATCGCGACGAAGACCGCAACGTGTTCCTGGGTTTCAGCCTGAACCTGGAGGATCGCGATCATCGCAGCACCCAACTCAACGTGTCGGTGCAGCGCGCGCGCGATCTCGACCAGGGCGTGGTCGAGCTGACCCGGCCGATCCCCGGCGACGGTGGTTTCGGCTGGCGTCTGCAAGCGCGCGGCGGCGACGGCGAGGAAGGCGGGCTGGCCGAAGCGGGCTGGCTGACCGAGACCGGCCGCTTCAACCTCGGCCTGGCCCGTCAAGGCGACAACGACTACAGCTACGCCAGCGCCAGCGGCGCGCTGGTGTGGATGGGCGGCCATGTATTCGCCTCGCGCAACGTCAGCGATGCGTTCGCGGTGGTGTCCACCGGCGTGGCCGGCGTGCCGGTGCTGCTGGAAAACCGCCCGTATGGCCGCACCGATCGCAACGGCATGCTGCTGGTGACGCCGCTCAATGCATGGCAACGCAATCGCATCGGCATCGATCCGATGGAACTGCCGTCCGACACCAAGCTCGATGAGGTCGAGACCCAGGCCACGCCGAAGGATCGCGCGGGCACCGTGGTGCGCTTCTCGATCCAGAAGATCCGCGCGGCGGTGCTGATCCTGCACGATACCGCCGGCCAAGCGCTGCCCGTCGGCACGCGCGTGCACGGCCCCGGCAATACCGACGCGGTGGTGGGTTACGACGGCGAGGTCTATCTGGAATCGCTGCAGGATCACAACGACCTGCGCGTCGATACGCCGGCCGGTGCGTGCCGCGTGCGTTTCGATTATCCGGCCGACGCGCAGGGCATCGCCCGCATCGGCCCGCTGCCGTGCACTGCGCAGGGGTCGCCATGAACCGCTGGCTGCTCGTACTGATCGCGGGCCTGCTGCTGGTCTGGCAACCGGCGCGCGCCAACACCACCTGCACCGCGAGCATGACCAACCTGAATTTCCCCGCCACCACCGGCGCGATCAGCGACGCCACCGCCACGCTCACCGTGACCTGCTCGACCGGCGCGCTGTCGCTGCTGGCGCGCGCGCGCGTCAACATGTGCGTGAGCATCTTCAGCGGCACCGACGGCGGCGGCACGCTGGCGCCGCGGCGCATGATCAACAGTTTCAACGATCCGCTGCAGATGCAGCTGTACACCGACGCGGCGCGCAGTTCGATCTGGGGCGCGCGCGGCGACGCCACCGTACCCAACTTCCTGCCGCTGCAATTCGATTACGACGTGTTGCTGATCGGCGGCAGCCAGACTCTCACCGCGACCTTGTACGGCCGCATCCCCGCGCAGACCGCGCTCAATGCCGGCACCTACACCAACCGTTTCACCGCCGCCGCCGACACGCGCATCGAGTTCCGTTACGCAGAACAACTGCTCGGCACCCCGCCGATGCCGGCCTCGTGCACCAGCGGCGGCAGCGCCGGCACGCCCAGCTCGTTTCCATTCACCGTCAACGGCTCGGTGCCCAACACCTGCACGCTCACGCCCAAGCCGGTGCCCGACCTCGCCTTCGGCAACGTGCCTGGCCTGATCACCTCCAATGTCGACCGCACCACCGACATCGGCCTGGTCTGCACCGGCCGCACCGCCTGGCAGATCGGCTTGAACAACGGTCTCAACGCCAGCGGCACCATCCGCCGCATGCGCAACGCCGGCGGCCAGTTCGTCACCTATGAGCTATACCGCAACAGCGGCCGCACTCTGCGCTGGGGCAACACACTCGGCACCGACACCCAGACCGGCACCGGAACCGGCACCGCGCAATCGCAGACCGTGTTCGGCCGCGTCGCGCCGCAGACGCCGAACGTGGGCAGTTACAGCGATACGGTTACGGTGACCGTGACGTATTGAGTGCGACGCTTCGGCGCGCGCGCAGGTCGCGACGGTTTCGCGCAGCGACGCGCGGCGCGCTTGCCTTGAATACAAAAAGAAAAGGAGGCCGAAGCCTCCTTGCAAATCGGCTTGCGCCGATAGATTTCGAGTTGTGGCATGGCCCCGGCTGGCACCGGGATGGCGGCAGCCTAACGCCGCGCCAAAGTTAATGCAACACCTGAAGTATTGTGATGTAACTTATTGATTATAAATAACTGTAAATCGCTTCGCCGGCTGAGATGGGCTCAGGGCGCCACATCCAGCGCGGCGCGCTTGGCCTGCCGGCGCGCTTCGCGCGGCTGGCTGTAGTCGTTGTTGAAGGTCATCGCTTCCCACGAGCCGTAGCTCGGGTTCGGCAGCATCCACCAGCGTTCGCCGAACCAGTCGTGGTACTGGCTCAGCAGCGCGTCGCGGCCTTCGGGCGTGTTGGCCACGACCTGGACGAAATCGCCGATCTGGTCGCCGAACTGCATCAGCACGCGGTACTGCTTGCCCGCCAGCAGGCGCCGGCAATTCTTCTCGCTGCCGTTCTGCTCGCAGCCTTCGACCACCGTGCCCAGGCCGAGGAAGACCGAGTCGTCGGCGACCGGTAGGCCGGCGCTGCGCAGGTTGGCCACGGTCGCGTCCTTCAGGTGCACGGCGCGGTTGGACAGGTACACGAGGGTGATGCCCTTGGCCTGCGCGGCCTTGGCGAAATCGACCACGCCCGGCAACGGCTTGGCCTTTTTCTCCGCGACCCAGGCGTCCCAGCTGACTTCGTCGTATTCCTTGCCGTCGCGCACCAGCCGCGCCTGGTAGGGCGAGTTGTCGAGCACGGTCTCGTCCACGTCCATCACCACCGCCGGCTTGAGGCCCTTGGCCGAGTTGCCGCGTTCTTCCGGCACCAGCGCGTCCCAGTTGGGCTGCTTGAGCGCGACGTCGAGCTTGTCCGCGGCGGCGCGGTAGATGGTTTCGGTGCTGGCGCGGTACTCGACCGAGCGCTGCATCCACAGCACCGCGTTGAGGTTGTCGTCGGCGCCGTCGCCGACCTTGGCCGCGGCCGGCGCGGCCGCGGGCTTGGTCTCGGCGACGGGCGCGGCGGCATCGGCGGGCCGGCCCGGCTGGGGTTTGCAGGCGCTCAGCGCGAGCGCGCAGGCCAGGGCGGTCAGAGACAGGGCGCGGATCTGCATGCGCGAGGGGTCCGTGGGAAAGGCGGGGAGTGTAGGCCGCGGCGCAAAAGCGTGTCGATTCTCGACCGTTCGTCGGAACCGGTTTGACGCGCGGGCCGGTGCGCCGTATATAGCCAACATGTTTTATAACTATTGAGTTATATATGCAGCCCGCCACCCGCCTCGACGCCACCTTCGCCGCCCTCGCCGATCCGACCCGGCGCGCGATCCTGGCCCGGCTCACCCTGGGCGAAGCCTCGGTCAACGAGCTCGCCGAGCCGTTCGCGATGAGCCAGCCGGCCATCTCCAAGCACCTCAAGGTGCTCGAAGGCGCCGGCCTGATCGTCCGCGGCCGCGACGCCCAGCGCCGTCCGTGCCGGCTTCAGGCGCAGGCGCTCGGCGACGCCAGCGCCTGGCTGGAGGAATACCGCCGTTTCTGGGAATCCAGCTTCAGCCAGCTCGACACCCTGCTCGAAGAAATGAAACGCGAGCGCGCCGCCGCGGCCAAACCCGCGCCCCGCCCGTCCACCGCCGCCAAGGCATCGGCCAAACCGGCCAAATCCGTCAAGAGGAAATCCCCATGAGCACCGACACCTTGAAGATCATCGCCCAGGGCGACCGCGAAATCGTCATCACCCGCGAGTTCGACGCTCCGCGCGAACTCGTGTTCGAAGCCTGGACCTCGCCGGCCCTGCTCAAGCGCTGGTTCGGCGTATTCGGCGGCTGGTCGCTGGATGTGTGCGACATCGACCTGCGCGCGGGCGGCGATTTCCGCTACCTGTGGATCAACGCCGAAGGCCGGCTGGAAATCCGCGGCAGCTATAGCGAAGTCGTCGCGCCCGAACGCATCGCCGGTGTCGAACGCTTCGTCGAGCCGTTCGCTTCCGAGGACGCCACCGGCACCACGGTGTTCAGCGAACGCGACGGCCGCACCTACCTGCGCAATACCGTGCGCTATCCCAGCCAGCAGGCGCGCGACGGCGCCCTGCAATCGCCGATGGAACACGGCATGCGCGCGAGCTACAACGCGCTCGACGAACTGTTGGCGAAGCAGCGCGCGACCGCGCCTTGACAGCGACGGGCCGTCCCGGCGAGGCGATCGCCGGGACCCGCCCGCTCAAGCGGTATGCGCGACGATCGCCTCGGTTATCGCCGGCCAATCGGCCGGATGCAGATCGTGTCCGCCGCCTTCCACGCGCAGCAATTTCGCGCCGTTGAGCGCCGCCACCAGCGCTTCGGCGTGGCCGATGGGGAAGATCGGGTCCGAGCTGCCGTGGATCGCCAGCACCGGCATTTTCAGTTCGCGCACGTGCCGGAACTGGGTGTCGTCGCCGTCCACCAACGCGAAATGATTGGTCGCGCTGGCGAAGTTGCGCGCGCGCGCGATGTCGCCGCGAACGAACTCCCGGGCCGCGGCGGCATCGTGCGGATGCCGGGTCGAGGCGACGGCGGCGACATCGCGGCTCACGTAGTCCAGGGCCGCGGCCGGATCGGACCAATTCACCGATTCGCCGGTCTCGCAGTGTTCGGCATAAGCCGCATCCATCGGCGGTAGGCCGTCGAGGCCGAGCGGCGAGGTGCCGACCAGACACAGGCTGAGGACGCGCTCGGGATGCGCCAACGCCGCGCGCTGAACGACCATTCCGCCCATCGACATGCCGACCAGATGCACCGCATCGAAGCCGTAGGCGTCGGCGATGAGGAACACGTCCTCGGCCAGATCCAGCATGCCGTAGTTCGGCTCGCCGGGCGGGCAGTTCGTGGACAGGCCGGTGTCGCGCTGGTCGTAGCGGATCACGTAGCGCCCGCTGCGCGCCAGCGCTTCGCACAAGCCCTGCGGCCACCACAGCATCGACGCCATCATCCCCATCACCAGCAGCACCGGCGGATGCGTGGGATCGCCGAAGGCTTGCGTGTGAAGCTCGACGTGCTCGCTGCTGACAATTTTAAGCGTCATTACCCATTCCTGTGATCGTACAGTCGGGGAATGTCAGCCTCATGCACCGAATAAGCAATAGCGGCGTGCAGGCAACCGTTGATATCGCTGCTTATTTGTCTTTACGCGGCGAATGGGCGATGCATTCGAGCTCGACCTTCGCGCCGAACGCCAGGCCCGATGCCGCCAACGCGCTGCGCGCCGGGAACGGCGCGCTGAAATGCTTGCGATAGACCTCGTTGAAGGCCGGCCAGTCGCCGATGTCGGCCAGGAACACCGTGCACTTGACGACATCGCGCATCGACGCGCCGTGGCGCTCGAGTACCTCGCGCACATTGTTCAAGGTCTGCTCGGCCTCGCCGCGGATGCCGCCCTGCGCCAAGGCGTTGTTCTTGCCTGGCACGGTGCCGATCTGGCCCGACAGGAACAGCAGGTCGCCGCTGCGCACCGCTTCGGAGAACGGCAGCTTGGCCATCTCCGGGTCGGGCGAATTCAGGAATTCGGGCTTGCTCGCCGCGCCGGCGAAGGCGGCATTCGCGAGCAGCAGGCACAGCAGCGGAAGCGATCGGACCGGACGCATGGCAATCTCCGTCATCGACGATGAAGTGCCGCGATCATCGACCCGCCCCGCTCCGCTGGCAAGGACGCAGCGCCCAGTGCCGGCAGATAACCGGCGTCAGCCGCGTTCGCGCCGATAACGCCAGAAGTCGCGCGGCCGCCCGTCCACCACGCGCAGGGCGCGCATCAGTTCGACCGGCCGGAAGCCGCTTTTCTCCAGCACGCGCATGCTCGCCGTGTTGCTGTCGAGGGCGTAGGCGTCGATGCGCGCGTAGTCGCGCTCGGCGAACGCCCATTGCGCGACCGCGTCGCAGGCTTCGCTGGCGATGCCCAGGCCCCAATGCGCCGGATGCAGGTTGTAGGCCATCTCGCCGCCGCGCGGCGCGGTCCAGACGGTGTGGAAGCCGACCGTGCCGATCAGTTCGTCCAGGTCGTCTACGATCGCGAACAGCGCGGCGGCGTCGCGATTGAACGGATTGGACGCGGCGATCTGCGGATACAGGACTTGCAGGCCATCGAGCGTCCAACTGGTGTGTTCGACCGCGCCCGGCATCGACAGATACTCGAACCACGCCGGCGCATCGCTCATCGCGATCGGCCGCAGATGCAGGCCGACGCGATGCAGCTGCGGCATCATGCCGGCGCGACGGCGGCCGGCACCGGCGCGATCTGCAGCGAGACCTGCTTGGCGCCGCCTGCCACCCACTGGGTGCCGACTTCGCCGAAGCCGTAGCGCGCGTGGAAGCGGCTGGACGCTTCGTTGAAGGGCACGATGTAGAACTCGCAGGCGATCTGGGCGAAGCCGCGCTCGCGCGCGAAGGCGAACAGGTCGTCGTAGAGCAGTCCGCCGAGTTTGCGGCCGCGATGGCTGGCGGCCACGGCGATGCGATCGACGTACAAGAACCGCGGATAGTGCTGAGTGAACCAGACGTAGTTGGGGCTGTCGTAATCGGCGCCTTCGCGGAACGCCAGCAGGAAGGCGACGATGTCCTCGCCGTCGCAGGCGACGCGGTGATAGACCGATTCGCGATCGAGCGCGGCCAGGCGCTGCGCGTCGAGCGGGCTCATCAGCGCTTCGGATTCCAGGTTCAGCGCGAGGACCGCCGGGTAGTCGGCGGCGGTGACGTTGCGGATGCTCAGGCTCATGCCGGAAGTATGCGCGAATCCGCCGACCGCGGCGGCGTCGCGGCCCGAGCCGCGCGCCGCGGCGCTCAGGTCGGCGTGCCGACCTCGTCCCAATCCTGTTCGTCGAAGCGCAGCAACCAGTTCAAGGCGTAATGGCGTTCGTAGACCACGCTCGGATGCAGGCCGATCGGCGGATCGCGCTCGTCCAGGCGCGCCTGCCGCACCAGCCAGTGGCGCCGGTACACGGCGTCGAGCGCGTCGAGCAATTCCGCCACCGGCCGCAGCCGCGCGCTCGCGATCGATGCCTCGTCGGAGTGTTCGATCGCCGCCCGCGCGATCGCGCCGGCGTCGCAGATCGCGGTCGGCGGCGGCAGCGCCTCGCTCAGGCCCAGCGCCCATTGCAGCAGCGCCGCGCTTTCGTAGCGCCAGCCGTGATTGGCCCAGGTTTCCTCGTCGGGCGCGTCGGTGTCGATGAAGGCGCGCTCGGCCGGGGTCAATGCGGCGACGCCGGGGCCGAGCTTGGCCTGGATGTCGTCCACCGACAGCGGCTGCGAACTCAGCGATTCGGCGCGCACCGCGACCGCGCACAGCGCGAGCATGCGGCGCATGGCTTCTTCCGCTGAACGCAGGCGCACCTCGCCTTCGCCGAGCACCGGCGGCAGGTGCGCGGGCGGCTGCGCGCCGAGCAGCTTGAGTTCGGCCTCGCTGCGCTGCTTGCGTTCGCGCGCGTCGGGCGGATACGGCAGGGTGGCGTCGGCTTCCACCGCGGGCTCGCCGCGGCTGACCAGGACGTTGCCGGCGGCGTCGCGCACGCTGCCGTCGGGCAGGAAGCACAGCACATTGGCGGCCTCGCCCCAGGCGGCGAGCGCGTCGAAATCGCGGTCTTCGACTTCGAAGCTGTAGTGGGTCTGCACGCGTTGCAGGTGGCGCAGCACGCCGAAGGTGCGCGCGTCCATGCCTTCGGTGACGGTGCTCAGCACGTAGCCGACGAAGCCTTGCAGATGCGGCACCAGTTCCGGATCGCTGCGATCGCGGAGGGACGGCGCGGCGCGCAGGAATTCCGGCGGCGGCGGCGAGGCGAGCGTGGAGTAGGCGTTGATCAGCAGGGACATGGCGTTGCGCGATCGGGGGACGTGGGGCAAGCCTAGCCGATTCGGGCGGCGGGGTCGTGGCGGAGGGGTTGCGGTTTACGTTGGCTGTGGGGCAAATCCCCCGGCGCAGCTAGTGGCATCGCTTGCTTGGGGTTGCGCAGGCGCCAGCCCCCTTTTTCAAAGGGGGCGCATTGTCTGGGGGTGTTGGGATGGTGCTGCTGCGCTGGCTGTTGGGGGCAAATCCCCCGGCGCAGAGAGTGGTGTTGCTTGCTTGGGGTTGCGCAGGCGCCCGCCCCCTTTTTAAAAGGGGGCGCATTGTCCAGGTGTTGTGAGGATGCTTCCGGCTGAGGATGCTTCGGCTGTCGCTGAGAACGCTGTTGCTGTTCCCCCCTTTGAAAAAGGGGGGCAGGGGGGATTCGCTTTTGCTCCCCGCCTTACCCTTCCAACAACGCCTTGATCGCCGCAAACCCCGCCGTAGCCCGCTCATGTTTGCGCGCCGCATCGGCCACCGGGTCGGCGCCGTCGCGCTGCAGTTCGGCCGCCGGCAGTTCGTCGATGAAACGGCTGGGCTTGAGCCGAATACGCTCGCCCCAACGCTGCGTTTCGCGCGAATGCGACAGATACAGCGCTTCCTTGGCGCGGGTGATACCCACGTACATCAGCCGGCGCTCTTCGTCCAAACGGCCTTCGTCGAGGCTGGCATCGTGCGGCAGGTTGCCGTCTTCCACGCCGACGATGAACACGTAACGGTATTCCAGCCCCTTCGCCGCGTGCAGGCTCATCAACCGCACCTGATTGCCGGCCTCGCCCTTGTCGGCATGCGACAGCAGCGCCAGCTGCGCGGCCAGTTCCCCCGGGCCCGAGCCCTTGCCGCCGTCGAACCAACCCGACAGCTCGGCCAGGTTTTCCTTGCGCCGCTGATAACTGGCTTCGTCCTTGCACTGCGCGCGGATCGAAGCGAGCAAACCGCTGCGCTCGGCCAGCACGTCCACAAGCTCAGCCGGGCTGATGCGCTGGGCCTCATCGCGCAACGAACGCACGATCTGCACGAAGCCATCCAGCGCGTTGCCGGCTCGCGGCGTGAGTTGCTTGATCGCGTTGATCGACTCGGCCATGCGCGACATCGGCAGATGCGCGTGCTGGGCCATTTCCGCCAGCTTGGCCAAGGTGGTGGCGCCGATCTCGCGCTTGGGCGAGGTCACCGCGCGCAGGAAGGCGGCATCGTCGTCGGGGTTGGCGATCAGGCGCAGCCACGACAGCGCGTCCTTGACCTCATGCCGCTCCAGGAAGGCGGTGCCGCCGCTGAGGTGATACGGCACGCGCAGTAGCTGCAGCGCCTTTTCCAGCACGCGGCTTTGATGATTGCCGCGGAACAGAATGCAGAAATCCAGCCACGGCGCTTCGTTCTTCTGCGCCAGGAACTGGATTTCGCTGGCGACCTTCTCCGCCTCGTGCGCGCTGTCGCGGCATTCCCACACGCGGATGCGTTCGCCGTCGGCCTGGTCGCTCCACAGCGTCTTGGGATGCTCGTGCGGGTTGTTGGCGATCAGCGCGTTGGCCGCGCGCAGCACGCGGTTGCTGCAGCGGTAGTTCTGTTCGAGCTTGACGATCTGCAGGCTCGGATAGTCCTTGCCCAGCTCCAGCAGATTGTCCGGATTGGCGCCGCGCCAGGCGTAGATCGACTGGTCGTCGTCGCCCACGCAGGTGAACAACCCGCTCGGGCCGGCGATGGCCTTGAGCAGGCGGTACTGGGCGTCGTTGGTGTCCTGGCACTCGTCCACCAGCAGATAGCCGATGCGCTCGCGCCAGGCCAGCTGCACCTCGCTGTCGGCTTCCAGCAATTGCACCGGCAGGCGGATCAGGTCGTCGAAATCCACCGCGTTGAAGGTGGTCAGGCGCGCCTGATACATCTCGTACATGGTCGCCGCCTCGATCTCGCGCGGGCTGCGCGATTGCGCCAGCGCCTGCTGCGGCGACAGGCCGGCGTTCTTCGCGCGCGAAATCAGGTTGCGCATGTCGTCGAGCACGTCGGGCTTGGTGCCGGCCGGCAGCAGGTCCTTGATCTGGGCGTTGCTGTCGTCGCTGTCGAACACGCTGAAGCCGCGGCGCAGGCCGAGCTTGGCGTGCTCGATCTGCAGAAACTTCAATCCCAGCGCGTGGAAGGTGCAGATGGTCAGACCGTCGGCGGCGTCGCCGCGGATGCGCTTGGCCACGCGCTCGCGCATTTCCTTCGCGGATTTGTTCGTGAAGGTGATCGCGGCGATGCGCTTGGCCGGCATCCGGCCCGAGGCGATCAGGTGGGCGATCTTCTCGACGATCACGCGGGTCTTGCCGCTGCCCGCGCCGGCGAGCACGAGCAGGGGGCCATCGGTGTGCAGGACGGCGGCGCGTTGGGGGGGATTGAGGCCGTGCATGGAAAGCTGAGTCGTCGGCGGGGCCGGTTCGGCCGGACAGTCTAACCGCCACGCCGCCGCAGCTGGGGTAGGCTAGGCCGGCAGCGCCCGGACGGTGCCGGGCGGTCGGAGCGGGCCATGAAACCGGGTTTCGTACTGATGCTGATCGGGGCCGGCGCCTGCGCCGCGCCGAGCGTCCACGCCAGCGCGCCGCCCGCGCCGCAGGCCGGCGCCCCGGCCGCGACCGCGGAGCAACTGGCCACGGCCGAGACCGACCACATCCATCTGCAGGAATTCGACGCGCGCCAGCGCTTCGCCGCCAACCATCCCAACGAACTGCACCGGCTGTACGGCTCGGAAGCCGCCGGCAAGGGCCAGTGGGGCGACGCCGCGGTGCAGTTCCGTCGCGCCGCGCGCTATGCCGACAAGTATTCGCAGCACCGGCTGAGCCTGATGTACTGGCACGGCCTGGGCGTGCCCAAGGACCCCGCGCTGGCCTATGCCTGGGCCGACCTGGCGGCCGAGCGCCTGTATCCGCAGTTCGTGCTGATCCGGGAAAAGATGTGGCAGGAAATGGACGAGGCCGAACGCGCGCGAGCGCTGCGCGAAGGCGGCGCGCTGTTCGACGAATACGCCGACGCGGTCGCCAAGCCGCGTTTCGAACGCGCCGTGGCCCGCGCCCGCGCCAACATGACCGGCAGCCGCGCCGGCGCCACCAGCGGCCCGCTGATGGTGTTCGCCACCCGCGACGGCGATCTGCAAGGATCGAACTTCATCGACCTCAAGCCGATGTACGCCGGCTGGCGCCTGGACCCCAAGCGCTACTGGGCGGTCGAGGACGTGGTCTGGCAGCAGGGCGGCAATGTCGAGGTCGGGCCGCTGGATACCTTGATCGACCAGGGCCGTCCGTAAGCCGCCTGCGCGCCTGAACAGGGCGGCGAAAAGTCGCGCGAATCGCACAGGTTTTTCCCACGCCGAAGTCAGGCGCGAGGCCGCGCGCGCTGGTACCCTGCGCCGCGAACGCGCTGGCAGCGCATACCCCAGGAGAGACGACGCCATGACGGCACCGCATCGCCATTCGATATCCCTCGCGCTCGCGGCCGCGCTGGCCGCCGCCTGCGCCGGCGCGCACGGCCAGAGCACCACGCCGGCCGGCTCGGACCCGGCCGAAGACCCGTTCATGGCCGAAGTCGGCTACATGGAGCTGCATCCGGACGTGGAGTACCGCCAGCTCGCCATGCAGTCGCACCGCCGCGGCCATTACCAGACCGCGCTGGAACATTTCCGCCGCGCCGGCTTCTTCGGCGACAAGCCCTCGCAGGGCCTGGCCGCGGAGATGTACTGGAAGGGCGAAGGCACGCCGGTCGATCGCGCGCTGGCCTATGTGTGGATGGACATGGCCGCCGAGCGCGGCTACCGCGACCTGGTCTCGCTGCGCGAGCGCTATTGGGCGGCTATGACGCCCGAGGAGCGCAAGCGCGCGCTGGAACTGGGCCCGGCGCTGTACAAGGTCTACGGCGACCCGACCGTCAAGCCGCGCTACGAGCGCCGGCTGACGCGCCTGCGCAACCAGATCACCGGCAGCCACATCGGCGTGGACATCGGCGTCGGCGCGAGCACCGGCAACGAGGGCATGTTCCAGGAACAGAGCAAGGTCGGCGGCCTCTACGCCCGCGCCAACTGGGACGCCAAGCAGTACTGGACCCGCCAGGACAGCTTCTGGCAGCGGCGCTTCGGCGGCACGGTCAACGTCGGCGACATCGAAACCCTGAGCCAGGGCGAGCCGGGCGCGGAAAAACTCCAGCCCGCGCCCGAAGCGGAGGCGAAACCCGCGCCGAAACCGGCGCCCGAACCGACGCCCTGACCCGGCGCGGCGACGGGAACGGCGCGCCACGCCCGGACCGCAATCGGCCCCGCGTCAAGTCTGTAGCGCCGCGCCCGCGCGGCCTACACTTCGTCCATGGCCAAGCTCTATTTCTATTATTCGGCGATGAACGCCGGCAAGACCACGACGCTGCTGCAGTCGGCGCACAACTATCAAGAGCGCGGCATGCGCGTGGCGATCCTGACCCCGCGCCTGGACGACCGCGCCGGCGCCGGCACGGTCGCCTCGCGCATCGGCCTGCGCGCCGACGCGGTCGCCTTCGATCGCGACACCGACCTGGAGACGCTGATCCACGCCGACATCGCCGCGCGCGGCGCGCTGCATTGCGTGTTGGTGGACGAGGCCCAGTTCATGAGCCGTTCGCAGGTGTGGCAGCTCAGCGAGATCGTCGACAACTTGCGCATCCCGGTGCTGTGCTACGGCCTGCGCACGGATTTTCGCGGCGAGTTGTTCGAAGGCAGCCAGTACCTGCTGGCCTGGGCCGATGAACTGACCGAGATCAAAACCATCTGCCATTCCGGCAAGAAAGCGACCATGACCGTGCGCGTGGACGAAGCCGGCCGCGCGGTCCAGGACGGGCCGCAGGTGGAGATCGGCGGCAACGACCGCTACGTTTCGGTGTCGCGCGCGGAGTACAAGAAAGTCATGCGCGGCGAAGGGACGATCGAGCCGTTGCAGCAGAACTTGCCGTTGTCGAACTGAGGACCTCGCGCCCGCATGAGGTCTTTTGTAGGAGGGGCTTCAGCCCCGATGCTTTTCTTTCAGCTCAGGTCTGGGTTGCACGCGGCGATCTGAGACGAAAGCATCGGGGCTGAAGCCCCTCCTACAAAAGACTTCGGGCTACGCGGGCATTACGCCAACGCCGAGCGGAAGAATTCGTCCAATCGCTCGCCGCGCCCGGCGCCCGCCGGCAACTGCGGCTGCAAGGCCTGCATCCGCTCGATCTCGGCTTCGAGAAAATCGCTGATCGCCGCGATCCGCGGCCCGGCCGCGACTTCGGCGCTCAGGCGCTTGCGCACCAGCAGCGCGTCGATCGCCTCGCGCACCGGGCCTTGCGGCAGCAGCCGCTCCAGCAAATCCTCGAAAGCCATCGGCGGCGCGCCGTCTTCGCGCTCGATCCATTGGCAGGCCAGCACTGGCCGTAGCACATACAGGTATTTCTTGGTGCGGATCTGCTCGCCGCCCAGATGGCCACGGAAGGTGCCGCGCGCGAGGCTGAAATAGTGGTGCCAGGCGGCGATCGGCGAATAGAACTCCTCCGCCAGCGCGCGCAGGCCGGCGCTGAGTGCCGGGTCTTGCCGATAGACGATCGGCGAGCGCAACCACTCCAACAGGGTGGGATTGGATTTCGACAACAACCGCAGTGTCTTGCGCAGATCCCAGCCGCTCACATCCAGATCGCTCTCGATCGGCAGCTCGATCACATCGCGCTGCGGCTCGCCCACGCCGGTGCGCTCGTTGACGGTCAAATACCACGGCTGCTTGTGCACGTAGACGAAGCGCGCGTCGTAGTCGCTGTCGGGCGAGGAGAAGCCCCAGCCGCGGCTGCCCGATTCGCAGGCGTAGACGATGCGCACCTCGTGCTCGCGCTCGATCGCCGCCAACGCGTCGAGCACCGCCCGGCGCTTGGCGTCGGACACCGGGTGGATATCGTGCGCGGGGGCGAGGTCGGACATGGCGGCGATGCGGGTGCGGGGCCGACAGTGTAGCGGCGCGCCGCCGCTTCATTCTCGCCTCACCCGGGGCCGTCATTGTCCGTGCCCGCTGTCGTATCGTTGCCGACACCGCCCATCGACCGATCCGCCCATGCCGCCGATACAGACCGACCGCCTCGTGCTCAACGAACTCACCGCCGACGACGCCGGCTTCATTCTCGAACTGCTCAACGAGCCGTCCTTCATCGACAACATCGGCGACCGCGGCGTGCGCGATCTCGACGGCGCGGTGCGCTACATCCTCGACGGCCCGGTGCAGAGCTACGCGCGCAACGGCTACGGCCTGTGGCGGGTAGACCTGCGCGACAGCGGCGAGGCGATCGGCATGTGCGGCCTGCTCAAGCGCGACACCCTGCCCGACCCCGACCTGGGCTACGCCTTCCTGCCGCGGCACTGGTCGCGCGGCTACGCGGTCGAGTCCGGCACGGCGGTGCTGCAGCACGCGCGCGACGCGCTGGCGCTGCCGCGGGTGCTGGCGATCACCGACCCCGACAACCAGTCCTCGATCAAGGTGCTGCAGCGGCTGGGCCTGCGCTTCGAACGCATGGTGCGCATCGGCGAGGAAGACCTGCGCCTGTTCTCGACCGAACCAGGGGAATAAGCCGCCGATGCGCCGGTTTAGCCTGCACTGCCTGCTGCTCCTGATCCTCGCCTGCGGCGGTTGCGCGGGCGCACAGCCGCCGCTGCGCGACGGCGACCTGATCTTCCAGACCTCGCGCTCGGCGCAGAGCCTGGCGATCCAGCGCGCGACCGGCTCGCGCTACAGCCATATGGGCGTGATCCTGCATCAGGGCGGCAAGCCCTGGGTGTACGAGGCGACCGGCCCGACCGTGTACGCGCCGCTGCGCAGCTGGATCGCGCGCGGCGAAGGCGGCCATTACGTGGTCAAGCGCCTGCGCGCGCCCTTGAACGCGCAGCAGCAGGCGCGGCTGCGCAAACAGGCCGACGCTTTCAGCGGCCGCGCCTACGATCTGAGCTTCGAGTGGTCGGACGACCGCATGTATTGCTCCGAACTGGCCTGGAAGATGTACGACCGCGCGCTGGGGATCAAGATCGGCGCCTTGCAACGGCTGGGCGATTTCAAGCTCGACGATCCGGCGGTGAAGGCCAAGCTGCGCGAACGCTACGGCGGCAAGGTGCCGTTGAACGAACCGGTGATCTCGCCGGCGGCGATGTACGACTCGCCGCTGCTGGTGACCGTGGTTTCGGATTGAGCCGCGCACGCCAGCAGCGAAATCTTTTGTGGGAGGGGCTTCAGCCCCGATGCTTTTCGCTCAGCCCAGGTTGGACCGCGGCGATCTGAGCGAAAAGCATCGGGGCTGAAGCCCCTCCTACAAAAGCCTAGGCGCCCCTGCGCCAGACCAGGCAGCGATTGTTCGCCGGCATCGCCACATCCTCGATCAGGCGCAAACCGATCCCGGCCGCCAGCGCATCCACGGCTTCGAAATCGCGCACGCCCGACACCGGGTCGCGCGCTTTCAGCCAGCCATCGAACTCGCGATCGCTGTCGCTGCTGAACTGCCCGCCGTAATTGAACGGCCCATAGACCACGACCGTCGCCTCGGCCGCCAGCGCCGTGTCCAGCCCGGCGAAAAACCCCTCGACCTGCGGCCAGCCCATGATGTGCAGAGTGTTGGCGCTGAACGCCGCATCGAACCCGGATGCATCCGCGGCCGGAGCCGGCATGAACCCCGCGACCGGCGCCGCCACCGCTTCCAGTTCCAGCGGCGGCGGCGTATTCGCCAGCGCCGCCTCTTCGAGCCAAAGCCCGATGCCAGGCAAGTATTCGGCGCGATCCGCGCATTGCCAGCTCAGCCACGGCATCGCCGCGGCGAAATGCACCGCGTGCTGGCCGGTGCCGCTGCCGACCTCCAGCACCTTGCGACGATCGACGAAACGTTCGCGCAGCACCGCCAGGATCGGCTCGCGATTGCGCTCGCACGAAGGCGAATAGGGTTTCATCGCGCGGTGGACTCCTGTGGGTGAGCGATCGTACCCTCGGCGCGGCGCGCGTCAGATCAAGCCGCCGCGCGAACCATCATCGGCGACTTCCGCCCCGGCGGGCCAGGCTCAAGCCGCCTGCGCCGCCGCGAACGCCAGGCCCGAGACCACGCCCAGCGACGGATCGCCCGCCACCAGCCGCGCCTGCGGGAAACAGCGCTGCACCGCCTCGCGCACATACGGCGCGCGCGACATGCCGCCGGTCAGGAACACCGCGCTCGGCGCCTCGCCCAGGCGCGCGTCGATTTCGGCGCCGACCTCGCGCAACAAATCGGACACGAAGCCCAGGAACGGCCCGGCCGATTCGCCCAGGTCGCGCGCGCTGGTCGCCAGCGCCAGGCCCGGCTCGATATAGCCCAGCTCGGCGCGATGATCCTCGCGCGTGCTCAATTCGATCTTGGCCGATTCCACCGCGCGGCTCAGGCGCGTGGTGTTGCCCGGCTGCTGCAGCGCGATCAGGCGCGGGCCGAACGGCTCGGCGACTTCGCGATAGGCGTCGCGGCGCTGGAAATCGCGCTGGCGCACCACGTCGTGCACGGTCGCGGCCTCGACGAAGTGATGCGCCGGCACCCGCGTCACCGCCTTGCCGAACAGCGGCATGAAGCGCGACAGGCTCAGCGACAAGTCCACGTCGACGCCGCCGCGGGCGATGCCCCACGAGCCGAGCACGACCGGCGCGTCCGCGCCGCCGACTTCGGCCAGGGTGATGTCGGTGGTGCCGCCGCCGATGTCCACCACCAGGGTGCGATGCCGCTGCGCGCTCTGGGCGTGATAGCCCAGCGCCGCGGCGACCGGTTCTTCGAGAAAGCTGACTTCGTCGAACCCGGCGCCGGCCGCGGCCTCGGTCAGGATCGCCAGCGCCTGATCGCCGCCGGCATCGCCCATCGAGCTGCGGAACTGCACCGGCCGGCCGAGCACGGCCGAGCGCACGTTGATGCCGAGCTGCTGGCTGGCGCTCAGGCGGATGTGTTCGAGGATGTAGCCGGCGATGCCGACGATGGTCTGGCGCACGTGCGGCGCCAGCTGATAGCCCAGCATCGACTTGGGCGACTGCACCAGATTGCCGAAGCCCTCCGTCAGATAGGCCTCGACCGCGTCCTCGCCGTACACCGCGTTCTGCAGCGAGGCCGCCGAGGCGCGCGCTTCGCGCACTTGTTCTTCCAGCCATTGCCGGCGCACGGCGCGGATGGCGTCGCGGCGCAGGTCGGTCTCCGAACGCGACGCGGGCGTGGCGATCAAGGCCAGCGCCGCCTCGCGCTGATCGGCGGGCAGGCGCGCGGCCTGTTCGCGGCGCGCGGCCTGGGCCTCGTTGGCGGCGCGGGTGTGCTGGGCGCGGGCGCTGCGCACCAGGGCATCGACCTGGGCTTCGAGCGCGTCGGTCAGCTCGAACTGGCTCGGATCGGGCACCGCCTCGGGGAAATACACGGTGGTGCGGAACTGCTGTTCCTCGCCGAAGCGCACGGTGCGCACACGGCCGTCGATCACCGCGGCGGCGGCGGAATAGCTGGTGCCGAAATCGATACCGATCTTCATGACGCCGGGTCTGGTTCGCGGCGCGCAAGAATACCCGCTGCGGGGCGATGCGACCTGAATTTCCGTAGGCCGCGGGCGTTTTCGCCGCCTGGGCCTTCGCGCGGGCAATGCGCGAAAGCAGACTCGGCAAAGCCGATTCCCGATTCCCGATTCCCGATTCCCGATTCCCGATTCCCGATTCCCGATTCCCGATTCCCGATTCCCGATTCCCGATTCCCGATTCCCGATTCCCGATTCCCGATTCCCACCGCCACGCCGCCGTCTCACACGCTGAGATCAGCGTCGCGTACAACGAGACTCCACCCGCTCAAGCCGCGCCATGTCCGCTCTGATCGACCCGTCCTCGCGCGACCTCGTCCCGTCCGCCGCCGGCGCCCGCGCGCTGGCGCGCAGCGACAACGAAGAAGCCATCGACGCACGCCACGGCGGCGCCCTGGCCGAGCGCCTGCAGCGCCGCTACCGCGACCGCATCACCGGCCACTTCACCCTGCCCGGCCGCGAAGGCCGCTACGCGCCGCTGCCGGAAGACCTGCCCGAATCGCTGAAGGCCGCGTTGCGCGCGCGCGGCATCGAGCGGCTCTACAGCCATCAGGCCGAAGCCTGGGAGGCGGCCCAGGCCGGCGAACACGTGGCCGTGGTCACTCCCACCGCCTCGGGCAAATCGCTGTGCTACACCCTGCCGGTGGTGGCCGCGGCGATGACCTCCGGCGCCAAGGCGCTGTACCTGTTTCCGACCAAGGCGCTGGCGCAGGATCAGGTGGCCGAGTTGCTGGAACTCAACCGCGCCGGCGATCTGGGCGTCAAAGCCTTCACCTTCGACGGCGACACCCCCGGCGATGCGCGCCAGGCGATCCGCCTGCACGGCGACATCGTCGTGTCCAACCCGGACATGCTGCATCAGGCGATCCTGCCGCATCACACCAAGTGGGCGCAGTTCTTCGAGAACCTGCGCTACGTCGTCATCGACGAAATCCACACCTACCGCGGCGTGTTCGGCAGCCACGTCGCCGGCGTGCTGCGGCGCTTGCGGCGCATCTGCGCGTTCTACGGGGTCAAGCCGCAATTCATCCTGTGCTCGGCGACGATCGGCAATCCCAAGGCGCACGCCGAGGCGCTGATCGAACAACCGGTGCGCGCGATCCTCGACTCCGGCGCGCCCACCGGCGACAAGCACGTGCTGCTGTGGAACCCGCCGGTGGTCAACGCCGACCTGGGCCTGCGCGCCTCGGCGCGATCGCAGAGCAACCGCATCGCCCGCATCGCGATCAAGGCCGGCCTGAAGACGCTGGTGTTCGCCCAGACCCGCTTGATGGTCGAGGTGCTCACCAAATATCTGAAGGACGTGTTCGATCACGACCCGCGCAAGCCCGCGCGCATTCGCGCCTACCGCGGCGGCTATCTGCCGAGCGAGCGGCGCGAAGCCGAACGGGCGATGCGCGACGGCCGCATCGACGGCATCGTCTCGACCTCGGCGCTGGAACTCGGCGTTGACATCGGCAGCCTGGATGTCGTGGTGCTCAACGGCTATCCCGGCTCGGTCGCGGCGACCTGGCAACGCTTCGGCCGCGCCGGCCGCCGCCAGCAGCCGTCGCTGGGGGTGATGGTCGCCAGTTCGCAGCCGCTCGATCAATACGTGGTGCGGCATCCGGATTTCTTCGCCGACGCCTCGCCCGAGCACGCGCGGATCGCGCCGGACCAGCCGCTGATCCTGTTCGACCACATCCGCTGCGCCGCCTTCGAGCTGCCGTTCCAGCACGGCGAGAGCTTCGGCCCGATCGATCCGGACGTGTTCCTGCAGGCGCTGGCCGAAACCGGCGTGGTCCATCGCGAGGGCGAGCGCTGGGAGTGGATCGCCGACAGCTATCCGGCCAATGCGGTGAGCCTGCGCTCGGTCGCCGACGGCAACTTCGTCGTGGTCGATCGCAGCGGCGGGCGCCAGTCGATCATCGCCGAAGTCGATTACTCCGCCGCCGCGCTGACCTTGTACGAAGGCGCCATCCACATGATCCAGTCGGTGCCGTATCAGGTCGAGCGGCTGGACTGGGAAGGGCGCAAGGCCTACGTCACCCGCACCCACGTCGATTACTACACCGACTCGATCGACTACACCAAGCTCAAGGTGCTCGAACGCTTCGACGGCGGCCCGGCCGGGCGCGGCGACAGCCATCACGGCGAAGTGCACGTGGTGCGGCGCGTCGCCGGCTACAAGAAGATCCGTTACTACACCCACGAGAGCATCGGCTACGGGCCGGTCAACCTGCCCGATCAGGAATTACACACCACCGCGCTGTGGTGGCAATTGCCGCAGGGCGTGCTGCTGTCGCGGTTTGAATCCAAGCAAGAGGCGCTGGACGGTTTTCTCGGCGCCGCGCATGCGCTGCACATCGTCGCCACGGTGGCGGTGATGGCCGATGCGCGCGATCTGCAGAAATCGGTCGGCAACGGCGACGGCGCCTGGTTCGCGACGCAGGACGCGGACGGCCGCGGCCAGTTGCGCGGCGGCGAGCACGATCCACCGCACGGCGGCGCACTGTCGATGCTGGAAGTGCAGCAGTTCGTGCCGACCGTGTACCTGTACGACAATTTCCCCGGCGGCGTGGGGCTCAGCGAGCCGTTGTGGTTGCGTCAGGCCGAATTGGTGACGCGTTCGCGCGAACTGATCGAGCGCTGCGATTGCCGCGCCGGCTGCCCAGCTTGCGTCGGGCCGGTGCTGGCATCGGACGAAGAGCGTGGCGCGGCGACGCCGAAATCACTGGCGCTGCGGGTGTTGCAGTTGCTCGAAGACGAAGCGGCATGACGGTCAGTCTTGCCAAGTTGCGGGCGTTGCAGCGGCAGGCCGGGCGGGTCGAGGCTTCGCCTGCGGCTGAGGAAAGAGCAAATCTCCCCCAGCCCCTCTTTTCCAAAGAGGGGAGACAAGCGGATGCGTCGCGCTCCACCGTCGTGCCCACTGCCGATGCAGCGAACACCGGGACGCACGCCCCTGACGCCGACGAATGCACTCCCCTCTTTGGAAAAGAGGGGTTGGGGGAGATTCGCTCTCCCCGCCCCGACCTGGACGCCCTGCGTCGCCTGATCGCACAACGCGAACGCAAGCCTGCCGCCGCGCCATCGCTGACCACGCCCAAAGCGTCATCGCCGCTCGCCCGCCTGCCCGCCGACCGCTCACTCCCCGGCGAACAGATCGCCCCGGGCCTGCACCTGATCCAGGCGCACCTGCCCATGCCGGCGCCGGCCGCGGCCTTGTCGCTGGCCTTCGCCAAGCGCCCCGACGACGCGCTCGATCCGCGCCGCCTGCTGTTCTTCGACACCGAAACCACCGGCCTGGCCGGCGGCACCGGCACCCGCGCTTTCATGATCGGCGCGGCCGATTGGCATCGCGACCCGCACCACGGCGACGGCCTGCGCATCCGCCAGCTGATGATCTCGACCCTCTCCGCCGAGCCGGCGATGCTGCGCGCGTTCGCGCAATGGCTCGCACCCGACACCGTGCTGTCGAGCTACAACGGCCGCTGCTACGACACCCCGCTGCTCAACACGCGCTATCGATTGGCGCGTATCGCCAATCCGCTGAGCGGGCTCGATCACGTCGATCTGCTGTTCCCGGCGCGGCGCATGTACCGCGGCGTGTGGGAAAACTGCCGGCTGGCGACGATGGAACGCGAGCTGCTGCGGATCGTGCGCGAGGACGACCTGCCCGGCTCGCAGGCGCCGGCGGCGTGGCTGCATTACCTGCGCGGCGGCTCCTCGTCGCTGCTGCGGCGCGTGGTCGCGCACAATCATCAGGACGTGGCGACATTGGCGCAGCTGATGCTCAGGCTGATCCAGACCCACGACGAGCGCGCGTTGTCTTCCGCGTAGCCGCCGCGCGCGACGCGACCGCGGTATCGCCGCCACGACGTCATGGTCGCGATCGCCGCCACACCCGGCATGAACGCATCGCGCATCGCGCCCGATCGCGACCGTCGCCCTGTCGCATCGCCCCGCTACACTGCGCGCCCCGGCCTTCATGCGCCGCACACGCCGCCGCCCGCAGGCTCGCGGCACCGATCTGACGAGCATCGCCAGGAGCATCGCCATGTCCCCCAACGCCTTCATCCGCACCACCCTGCCCGTCGCCGCGCTGAGCCTCGTCCTGGCCGCCTGCGCCACGCCGATTCCGCCGACCAACATCAGCCCCGCCGCCTGCAACGCCGAAGCTGCGCGCTGGGCGATCGGCCGCGCGCCCGACGAGGCCACGGTCGAACGCGCCCGCAGCGAAACCGGCAGCAAGTCGGTGCGCGTGCTCAAGCCCGGCACGGCGGCGACGATGGATTTCCGGCCCGACCGCTTGAACATCGACGTTAACGATCGCGGCGCCATCACCGGTCTGCGCTGCGGCTAAGCGGCTGTCGATCCGGCCGGCGGCGACAGCGTTCGTCGCCGGTCCGATCCGACCACTACCGCGCCGCGCCTTGTTGCAGCGCGGCAGCAATGAGGTTCGTGCACGCGATCGCGACCGCGCCCCTGTGCGCACAGTCCCGAAACCGCGCACCGGTCCGTCGCGTTAACCTGCGACACAGCCGCGACAGCGCAGGCTCGCCGCATCGCGCCGAGCGCGCACCCGCGAAGGAGATCGCCATGCCGAACCGAAACGACGCATCGCATCCGCTGCACCGCCTGATGCCCATGGCCGTGCTGGCGCTGGCCCTGTCGCTGGCGCTGAGCGCCTGCGCCAGCCCGCGCCCCGCCGCCGACATGGCCAGCTCGGCCGAGCCAGCCGCCGCCGCCGGGCAACCGGCTTCCGAACCCGCCACGCCTACGCAGCCCACTCCCATGCCCGCAGCACCGACCTGCAACGCCGAAGCGGCCAAATCCGCGATCGGCAAGACCGCCGACGCCGCCACCGTCGAACGCGCCCGCACCGCCGCCGGCGGCCACACCGTGCGCGTGCTCAAGCCCGGGCAGATCATCACGAAGGAATACATGGACGGCCGGGTCAACGTGCACGTCGATGAGAAGAACGTGATCGTCGATGTGGGTTGCGGCTGAGGCTTCGCTCTCATCGTCATGTCCGGCGCGGCAACCCGCTTGCCGCGCCGCAGTTCGAACGCGTGAAGCGGCGCGACCGAGCCGCCAGCGACGCATTGACCTAAACTGATCCGGCTTGTCGCACCCGGAGCTTTGCCATGCGCGTGTCCCCCCGCTACCTCTGGCTCGCGATAGCGATCCTGGCGATCGGCGTGTTGTATTGGAACGGATCGGCGCGCCACGGCGGCGATCGCACCGCGCAGGTGTCCGCTCCCGTCGCCGACGCTAACCTGCCCCGCGGCGAAGGCGATACCCGCACGCCCCGCGGCAACTCGGCCAACCACTATCCCGACTTCCTGCCGAGCCAGGCCCACGATGTGCTGCGCCGCATCGCCGCCGGCGGCCCGTTCGACCATCGCCAGGACGGCAGCGTGTTCCAGAACCGCGAGAACCGCCTGCCCCGGCAGCCGCGCGGCTATTACCACGAGTACACAGTGGAAACGCCCGGCTCGGACGATCGCGGCGCGCGCCGCATCGTCACCGGCGGCGATCCGCCGCGCGAGTACTACTACAGCGACGATCACTACCGCAGCTTCCAACGCTTCGATGTGCCGAACGAAGGAGCCGCGCGATGAGCCCGGTCGATCCGCGCGAACTGCTCGCCGATCCGGCCCAGGCCGGCGCGTACTTCATCGATGCGCGCGACGCGCGCGCCCTGGCCGACGCCGCGGCCGACCTCGACTACGCGGTGGCGCGGGCCGATTTCGCCGGCTGCGCGGGCAAGGACGAGGCCCTGCAGCGGATCGCGCGCGCGCTGCGGTTTCCGGAATGGTTCGGCGGCAACTGGGACGCGCTCAACGACAGCGTCAACGATCTGTCGTGGTGGCCGGCGCCGGGTTATCTGCTGCTGATCGAACACGCCGGCACGTGGCAGTCGCAGTACGCCGACGAGGCGACGATCCTGGTCGAAATCCTCAACGACGCCGCGCAGGACTGGGCCAAGGCGCGGGTCGCGTTCTGGGCGCTGCTGCCGTTGCCGGCGGCCGATCTGGCGAAGATGGCGCCGTAACCGCGGTTCGCCGTCGCGGCGATTCGCGGCGCAGCCGCATCAAGCCCCGTTGCGCCGCGACTGCTTGAGAAACCGCAACGCCGCGCGTTCCCACTGCAATTCGCCGCGCGCATCCTGGGCGTAGCGGCCCAGGCGCCTTTCGCGCCAACCGGCGAACACGGCCGGATCGATATACGCCTTGCGGCAGACCGACGGCGTGTTGCGCAATGCGCGCGCGACCTCGCCGATCACTGCGTTCTGCAGCGAGGCCAATGCGCGTTCGCTCGGCGCGCCGCCGCGCGCGGGCGGCGGCAACCGCAGATGGGCCAGCTGACGGAACGCCGCCAAGGTCCCACCCCAGGTGCGGAAATCCTTCGCGGTGAAATCCGCGCCCATGGCCTCGTGCAGGTAGGCGTTGACCGCGCCGGAATCCACCGGCTGTACGCGGCAATCGTCGTCGCGGTATTGGAACAGCGCCTGCCCCGGCAATTGCTGGCAGGCGCGGACCAGCCGCGTCAGCCTGGCGTTGTCGAGTTCGACATCGTGCGCTTGCCCGCCCTTGCCGCGGAAACGAAAGCGCGCGCGGCCGCCGCGCATGAATTCGACATGACGGTTGCGCAGCGTGGTCAGGCCGAAGGAGCGATTGCTGCGCGCGTATTCGTCGTTGCCGATGCGCAGCAGGGTTTGCGCCATCACCGCCACCACCATCGCCAGCACCTTCTCGCGCGGAAAACCCGGCAACTTGAGATCGCGCCGTACCCGCCGGCGCAGCGTCGGCAGCGCGCGGCCGAAGGCGATCACGCGCTCGAACTTGCCTTCGTCGCGGACCGAACGCCACTGCGGGTGATAGCGATACTGCTTGCGCCCGCGCGCATCGCGGCCGGTCGCCTGCAGATGGCCGCGCGCGTCGGTGCAGATCCACACCTCGGTGTAGGCCGGCGGAATCGCCAGCGCGCGGATGCGTTCGAGCGTCTTGGCCGCGCGCACCGGTTTGCCGCGCGCGTCGCGATAAGCGAAACCGCGGCCGGCACGACGGCGGGCGATGCCGGGCTCGCCGTCGTTGACATAACGCAGACCCGCCGCGCGCGCGGCGCGGCGATTGGTCGCGGCGGGAACGTCAGCTCCGGTGCGCTCGCTCATGCCCCAGCAATACGGGCGGCGACGTCAAGAGCGCGGCAAGAAAGCGCGCGCGGCCGGATGCGGTTCAGCGGCCGCCGTCGTCCTTCTTCTTCTTGAAATCGACCGGCTCGCCCTTGTCGTCGCCGCGCACCGCTTCGACCTTGCGCTCGCACCAGCCCGGCGGCGACTCGCCGGGGCGCGACGGGCCGCTGGCGCATTCGGGCCGCGCATCGACGGCGGCGTTGGTGTCGCGGTACTCCAGGCCGCCGCAGGCGCTCAGCGCCGCGGCGACCGCGATCGAAACGATGACTGCACGCATGCGGATGCTCCTGTCTGCTTCACCGCGACGATGCCGCGCCGATCCGGCCCGCACCTGTGCCATCGGTCAGGTGGGGACCGCGACGGTTCAGACCGCCGCTTCGGCCTCGGCCACGGCGGCGACCGGCACCACCGCCGGCGTGCGCGCGTAACGCCAGGCGATCAACAAGCCCACGAACAGCAGAGTCGCGGCGATGAACCACGGCGCGCCCGGCAGGTGGATCGGCGAGCTCTTGCCGATGAAGTAGCCGAAGCTGCCGGCGAAGATCGCCGGGCCCAGCACGCCGGCCAGCGAGATCAGGCTCATCAGCGAACCCTGGATGCGGCCCTGCACTTCCGGACCGACCTGACGCGTGACCAGCGCCTGCGTGGCCGGCGCGGCCATCGCCCACAAGGCGCTGATCGGCAGGCCGAGCAGGAAATACAGCCCGGTGTCGGACAGCCCGTAGATGACGAAGCCGATCACGCCGCAGCTCAGGCCGATCAGCAGCGTGCGCCGTTCGCCGACCTTGGCCACCATGCGGCCGATCACGAAGACGTTGACGATGATGTTGCACACGCCCACCACCAGCAGCACCCAGCCGACTTCGCGCAGGCCCCAGTGGTACTGGTAGTCGGCGAACAGCACGAAGATGCTCGGATACACGTAGTGCGCCATGTTGGCGATGAACACCACCGCGGCCAGGCCGAACACCTGCGGGTAGCGCTTGAGCAGCACCAGCGCGCCGAACGGATTGGCGTGGGCCCAGTCGAAGCGCTTGCTGCGCCGCTCCGGCGGCAGCGATTCGGGCAGCACGAACAGGCCGTAGAGGAAGTTCAGCAGCGCCAGGCTGGCGGAGAACCAGAACGGCAGGCGCAGGTCGATCTCGCCCAGGTAGGCGCCGATCACCGGCCCGACCACGAAGCCCAGGCCGAACGCCGCGCCGATCAGGCCGAAGCTCTTGGCTCGCTGTTCGGGCGGGGTGATGTCGGCGATGTAGGCGTTAGCGGTGGTGAAGCTGGCCGCGGTGATGCCGGAGATGATCCGCCCGATCAGCAGCAGCGGCAGGGTGTTGACCACCGCCATCAGCAGGAAGTCCAGGCCCAGCCCCAGGCACGACAGCAGGATCACCGGGCGCCGCCCGAAGCGGTCCGACAGGCTGCCCTGGATCGGCGAGAACACGAACTGGACCAGCGCGAACACCGTGCCGAACAGGCCGACCCACCACGCCGCCACGGCGGTGTCGCCGTTGACGAAGTTTTCGATCAGGTGCGGCAGCACCGGAATGATCAGGCCGAACGACAGCACGTCGATCAGGACGGTGATGAAGATGAAAACGAGCGCAGCACGACGCGCGCCCGAGGCGGGAGCGGAAGCAGAGGTCATGGAAGTAGGCGGCCGGCCTGGAGGATCCGATCGGCGCAGTCTAGCGCGCGAACCCCCGTCCGCCATGGACGATTGTCATCCCGCGATGGTTTCCGACGTTACCAATTGCCCCGCGAAGCATATATTTTTCCTGTCGGATCATTTGCTTACGAAATCGCATGTGAGCGCGCACGCTCACAAAGCCGTGCCAGCGCAAGAGCCGCAATTCCCGTGCCCCAGGGTGAATTGCCGCATCGCACAATTTGTGCTTTAGTCGGAACACGCTCGGTTATTACACCGCCGGTGCAGGAGAAATCCCGCGCCAGTGGCGGACTCGCCTTGCGCGACGGCAAAACGACACAGCGATATCGCGACCACGACTCGCGTTGGAGAGCATTACGTCGAAGCCGATCTCCACGGTCGCCGCATCAGGGGATGCGCGGCCGCGGAACCCATGAGAGAGGCGCGACACAGGCAAGGCCACAACGCGAAGGCGGTAGCGAGCTAGCGATCCACGGAACACTCACGTCCGGAGATGCGATGCAAGCCACGCAACAAAGTTTGTACGACCCCCGCGACGAGCGGGACAGCTGCGGTTTCGGACTGATCGCGCAACTCGACGATCGCCCTAGCCGAGCTTTGGTCGATCGCGCCCTGGAGGCGCTCTCGCGCATGACCCACCGCGGCGGCGTCGCCGCCGACGGCCTCAGCGGCGACGGCTGCGGTCTGCTGATCCGCCATCCCGACGCGTTTTTGCGCCTGATCGCGCGCGAAGCCAATATTCGCCCGGGCCAGCATTTCGCCGCCGGCCTGGTGTTCCTGCCGCACGACGCCACCCAGGCCGGCGTCGCCCGCGACACGCTCAACGAAACCCTGCGCAGCGAAGGCATGCGCGTGACCGGTTGGCGCGTGGTGCCGGTGAACCTGGAGGCCTGCGGCGATCTGGCGCGCAAGACCATGCCGCGCATCGAGCAGATTTTCGTCGATGCCGCCTCGCCGTTCGATCCGGCCGGCTTCCAGCGCTCCTTGTTCCTGGCGCGCCGCCGCGCCGAACAGCGCCTGCACGCGATCAAAGACTTCTATGTGGTCAGCCTGTCCTCGGCCAGCATCGGCTACAAGGGCATGGTGCTGCCGGACCGGCTGATGCAGTTGTATCCGGACCTGCAGCGCGCCGAACTGGCCGCCAGCGCGGTGGTGTTCCACCAGCGCTTCTCCACCAACACCACGCCGCGCTGGCCGCTGGCGCAGCCGTTCCGCCTGCTCGCGCACAACGGCGAGATCAACACCATCGCCGGCAACCGCGCCTGGGCGCAGGCGCGCGCCTATACCTGGCGCACGCCGACTCTGGACCTGCGCGAATTCGATCAGGTCGTCAGCACCGACGGCTCGGATTCGCAGAGCCTGGACAACATGCTGGAAGTGCTGCAGGCCGGCGGCATGGACCTGCTCAAGGCCATGCGCATCCTGATTCCGCCGGCGACCCAGTCGCTGGAATACAAGGACGCCGACCTGGCCGCGTTCTACGAGTACTACGCGCTCAACACCGAGCCGTGGGACGGCCCGGCCGGCATCGTCACCTGCGACGGCCGCTACGCCGCCTGCACGCTCGACCGCAACGGCCTGCGCCCGGCGCGCTGGCTGCGCTCGCGCGACCGCCACTTCCTAATCGCCTCCGAGGCCGGGGTGTGGGAACTGCCGGTGGAAGAGATCGAAGCCAAGGGCAAGCTCGGCCCGGGCGAGATGATCGCCGCCGACCTGTACCAGGGCGAGCTGCTCGATTCGGAAGCCATCGACCGCATCAACCGCGCGCGCGCGCCGTACAAGCGCTGGCTCAAGCAGGGCATGACCTACCTGCACAGCGAGCTGATCGACCCGAACCTGGCCGCCGAGCCGTTCGATCACGAAACCCTGGCCGGTTTCCAGAAGCTGTTCCAGCTGACCCGCGAAGAACGCGAGCAGGTGCTGCGCCCGCTGGCCGAGATCGAACAGGAAGCCACCGGCTCGATGGGCGACGACGTGCCGATGGCGGTGCTGTCGCAACAGGTGCGGCCGCTGTACGACCACTTCCGCCAGGCCTTCGCCCAGGTCACCAATCCGCCGATGGACCCGCTGCGCGAGGATTGCGTGATGTCGCTGGCGACCCAGATCGGGCGCGAGGGCAATGTCTTCGTCGATGGCCCGGGCAACGTCGGCCACATCCATCTGAATTCGCCGGTGCTCGCCCAGCGCAAGCTGCGCCAGCTGCTGTCGATGGCGCCGTACGATCAGTCGCACCACTACATCGACCTGAACTACACCGCCGAAGAAGGCCTCAAGGCCGCGTTGCTGCGGCTGTGCGCGCAGGCCGAGCAGGCCACGCGCGACGGCAACGTGCTGCTGATCGTCACCGACCGGCGTCCGCGTCGCGACGCGCTGATGATGCACGCGCTGCTCGCCACCGGCGCGATCCACCAGCACCTGACCCGGGTCGGCCTGCGCTGCGAGGCCAATCTGATCATCGAGACCGGCACCGCGCGCGACCCGCATCATTTCGCCTGCCTGATCGGCTTCGGCGCGACCGCGGTGTATCCGTACCTGGCCTACCAGACCCTGCACGACCTGGGCGCGCGCGGCATCCTGCGCACCAAGCACGGCGAGGCCGCGCAGATCGGCCGCAGTTACCGCCGCGCGATCAAGAAGGGCCTGCTGAAGATCATCTCGAAGATGGGCATCGCCACCATCGGCAGTTATCGCGGCGCGCAGTTGTTCGAGATCATCGGCCTGGATAAAGAAGTCGTCGATATGTGTTTCACCGGCGCGCCTTCGCGCATCGCCGGCGCCGGCTTCGAGCTGTTGCAGGAAGACAACCAGACCCTGGCCGACATCGGCTGGGACGCTAATCGCCTGCCCGAGATCGGCGGCCTGCTGAAGTACACGCCGGGCGGCGAATACCATCTGTTCAATCCCGACGTGGTCACGCGCCTGCAGCGCGCGGTCGGCAGCGGCGAGTGGAGCGACTGGCAGCACTACGCCGAGGCGGTCAACGAACGCCCGACCGCGGCGCTGCGCGATCTGCTGGAACTCAACGCCGACCCGGCCAAGGCGATCCCGATCGAGGAAGTCGAACCGGTCGCCGACATCGTGCGCCGCTTCGATTCGGCGGCGATGAGCCTGGGCGCGCTGTCGCCCGAAGCGCACGAAGCGCTGGCGATCGCGATGAACCGCCTGGGCGGGCGCTCCAATTCGGGCGAAGGCGGCGAAGACCCGGCGCGTTATCGCAGCGACAAGGTCTCGAAGATCAAGCAGATCGCCTCGGGCCGTTTCGGCGTGACGCCGGAGTATCTGGTCAACGCCGAAGTGCTGCAGATCAAGATCGCCCAGGGTGCCAAGCCCGGCGAAGGCGGCCAGTTGCCCGGGCATAAGGTCAACGAACTGATCGCGCGCCTGCGCTACGCGATGCCCGGCATCGGCCTGATTTCGCCGCCGCCGCATCACGATATTTATTCGATCGAGGATCTGGCGCAGTTGATCCACGATCTGCGTCAGGTCAATCCGCAGGCGTTGATCTCGGTCAAGCTGGTCTCGCATGCGGGCGTGGGCACGATCGCCACAGGCGTCGCGAAAGCCGGCGCCGACCTGGTCACGGTGTCGGGCCACGACGGCGGCACCGGCGCCAGCCCACTGTCGTCGATCCGCTACGCCGGCACGCCGTGGGAACTGGGACTGGCCGAAGCACGCCAGGCCCTGATTGCCAACGACCTGCGCGACCGGGTGATTCTCCAAACCGATGGCGGCCTGAAGAGCGGGCTGGACGTGATCAAGGCCGCGCTGCTGGGCGCGGAGAGCTTCGGCTTCGGCACCGCGCCGATGATCGCGCTGGGCTGCAAGTACCTGCGCATCTGCCACCTCAACAATTGCGCCACCGGCGTTGCCACCCAAGACGCCGGCTTGCGCCGCGATCATTTCACCGGCCTGCCCGAGCGCGTGGAGAATTTCTTCCGCCTGCTGGCCGAGGAAGTGCGGCATTGGCTGGCCTCGCTGGGCGTGCGCACGCTCGGCGAAATCGTCGGCCGCACCGATCTGCTCAAGCAAAGCGAAGGCGACAGCGCGCGCCAGCAGCGCCTGGACCTGTCGCCGCTGCTGGCCGGATCGGGCCTGGCCCACGGCGGCCATTGCGGCATGCCGGCGCCGGCGGCGGAACCCGACGGTCTGTCGGCGCAGCTGGAAGCCGAACTGGCCGAAGTAATCGCGAACAAGTCCGGCGGCGATTTCAGCTACAAGATCCGCAACACCGACCGCAGCATCGGCGCCCGCCTGTCCGGGCGCATCGCCCGCGCCCACGGCGATCGCGGCATGAACGATGCGCCGATCACCCTGCGCTTCAACGGCACCGCGGGGCAGAGCTTCGGCGCGTTCCAGGCTGGCGGCCTGCATTTCGAACTGTCGGGCGAAGCCAACGACTACGTCGGCAAGGGCATGGCGGGCGGCCGCATCGTGCTGCGTCCGCCGGCCGGCGCGCGTTATGTCGCCAACGAGACGCCGATTCTCGGCAACACCTGTCTGTACGGCGCCACCGGCGGCGAGCTGTACGCGGCCGGCCGCGCCGGCGAGCGTTTCGGCGTGCGCAACTCCGGCGCGACCGCGGTGGTGGAAGGCGCCGGCGATCACTGCTGCGAATACATGACCGGCGGCGTGATTGCGGTGCTGGGCCGCACCGGGCTGAACTTCGGCGCCGGGTTTACCGGCGGCATGGCGTATGTGCTCGATACCGAGCGCGATTTCGTCGATCGCTACAACCATGAGCTGATCGACATCCTGCGCATTTCCGCCGACGGCTTCGAGAATCATCGCTCGCATCTTCACGACTTGCTGGAAACGCATGTGGCGTTGACCGGCAGCGTGTGGGCTCGGCGGATTCTGGATGAGATGCGCGATTACCTGGGCAAGTTCTGGCTGGTGAAGCCGAAGGCGGCGAGTCTGGAGTCGCTGGCTGAGACGTTGAGGAGTGCGGCGTGATGGGGGCGGCGCTTACAGCAAGAGCAAAAGCGAATCCCCCCTGCCCCCCTTTTTCAAAGGGGGGAACGGCAAAGGCAAAGGCGGCAGATAGGACGGTAACGATGATGGCTGGCATTTCGCGATTAGTGCATTCGAGCAAGCATCTCCCCGCCCCGACGGTAAAACCGATTGGGTTCCCCCCTTTGAAAAAGGGGGGCCAGGGGGGATTCGCTCTTGCCGTTGCTCTTAACGCCACCACCACCCATCGACAACGCCAACCGGGCCCGCAGCAATGAGCAAGAAGCCAGTCTTCCAATTCCGCGACGCCCCGCGCGAGATGCCCTCGCGCATCCCCCTGCAACTGCGCCTCAACGGCGACTGGGGCGAACTCTACGGCCGCTTCGCCGAGGTCGAAGCCAAGAAACAGGCCGGCCGCTGCCTGGACTGCGGCAACCCGTACTGCGGCTGGGCCTGCCCGCTGCACAACTACATCCCGCAATGGCTGGAACTGGCGCGCGAAGGCCGCCTGCACGAAGCCGCGGCGCTGTGCCACGAAACCAATCCGCTGCCCGAAGTCTGCGGCCGCGTGTGTCCGCAGGACCGCCTGTGCGAAGGCAGCTGCACGCTCAACGACGGCTTCGGCGCGGTCACCATCGGCGCGGTCGAGAAATACATCGTCGATAACGCGCTCGCCGACGGTTGGCGCCCGGACCTGTCCACGGTCAAGGCCAGCGGCCACCGCGTCGCCGTGGTCGGCGCCGGGCCGGCGGGCCTGTCGTGCGCGGACCGGCTGGCGCGCGCCGGCATCCAGGCGGTGGTGTTCGATCGCTACGAAGCCATCGGCGGCCTGCTGCATTTCGGCATTCCGAGCTTCAAGCTCGAAAAATCGGTGATGGTTCAACGCCGCGAGGTGCTCGAAGGCATGGGCGTGCAGTTCCGCCTCGGCGTCGAGATCGGCCGCGACATCAGCCTGGATGCATTGATCGAAGAATTCGACGCGGTGTTCCTGGGCCTGGGCTCGTACCGCTACACCGACGGCGGCCTGCCCGGCCAGGACCTGCGCAACGTGCTGCCGGCGCTGCCGTTCCTGGTGCAGAACGGCCGCGTCGTGCACGGCGACGGCGAGACCCTGCGCTCGGCGCCGATCGCCGGCTGGGAAGATCAGCTGGAACTGCCGGACCTGCGCGGCAAGCGCGTGATCGTGCTCGGCGGCGGCGACACCGGCATGGACTGCGTGCGCAGCGCCGTGCGCATGGGCGCGGCGCAGGTGCGCTGCGTGTACCGCCGCGACGAGGCCAACATGCCCGGCTCGGCGCGCGAAGTCGCCAATGCGCGCGAGGAAGGCGTGGAGTTCCTGTTCAATCGCCAGCCGCTGGAACTGCTCGGCGACGGCACCACCGTCGGCGCGGTGCGCGTGGCCGAAACCCGCCTGGGTCCGCCGGACTCTCGCGGCCGCCAGCGCGCGGAGATCGTCGAAGGCAGCGAATCGGTGCTGGACGCCGACGTGGTCATCATCGCCTTCGGCTTCCAGCCCGACCCGCCGGCGTGGCTGGCGCAGCAGGGTATCGAACTGGCCGACAACGGCCGCATCAAGGTGCTGGCGACCTCCGGCAGCTGCGCGACCAAGCGCAAGACGGCGACGGGTTTGCCGTACCAGACCACGAATCCGAAGGTGTTCGCCGGCGGCGATGCGGTGCGCGGCGCGGACCTGGTGGTGACCGCGGCGTTCGAAGGGCGCGAGGCGGCGGCGGGCATCGTGTCGCTGCTCAGCGAGCGAGCGCCGGTGGCGGTGCGCAGCGATTCGAAGCTGGCGAAGTTCGGCTAGCGCTGTTCCCTTCTCCCGCTTGCGGGAGAAGGTGCCCGAAGAGCCTGCCCCCGCGAAGGCGGGGGCGGATGAGGGCGTGCGCGATCTGAGTTGCGACGCAAGTTGCTACGTCGCGAGCCCTCACCCCAGCCCACCCCGGCTCAAACGCACAGCGTTTGAGCGTTCGTGGGCGCGCGAGCCAATGGCTCGCAAGCAGCGCCCCCTCACCCCGCACGCGGGAGAGGGAGCAGATCACAGAAGCAGAATCAGCGCCCCGGACCCACGTCGATAAACCGCAGGAACTCCGCGCGCGTGCGCGCATCGTCGCGGAACATGCCGAGCATCTTCGAGGTGATCATGCTCACCCCGCGCTTGTGCACGCCGCGGGTGGTCATGCATTCGTGCGCGCCTTCGATCACCACGCCCACGCCCAGCGGCTGCAGCACGTCCTGGATCGATTGCGCGATCTGCGCGGTCATCTTTTCCTGCACCTGGAAACGCCGCGCATAAGTCTCGACCACGCGCGCCAGCTTGCTGATGCCCACGACCTTGCCGTTGGGCAGATAGCCGACATGGGCCTTGCCGATGATCGGCGCCATGTGGTGCTCGCAGTGGCTTTCGAACTCGATGTCGCGCAACACGATCATCTCGTCGTAACCGGCGACTTCCTCGAACGTGCGCGCCAGGTACTCGCGCGGATCGTCGTCGTAGCCGCTGAACCAGTCGCCGTAGGCCTCGACCACGCGCTTGGGCGTGTCCAGCAGACCTTCGCGGGCGGGATCTTCGCCGGCCCAGGCCAGCAGAGTGCGGACCGCGGCTTCGGCTTGATCGCGGCTGGGCTTGTCGGGGGTGTCGGCCATGAGTCGGCCTCGTTCGGTGGGAGGGGAATGCTACCAAAGCCGGGAGTTGGGAATGGGGAACAGGCAATGGAGAACTTTGCCGCAACTGCCAATCGCGCCGCGAAACCGGCACGTGAGAGAGAGAAAACGAGGATGCGCGGCCCCGGCCAAAGCGACGAATCCCGCCATTCCCTATTCCCCCCACCCCATTGCCCGCGTAAAAAAAAGGTCGCCCAAAGCGGGCGACCAGTTGACTCCCCGGGGGAGAGAGACCTAGGGAGCGGGGCCGGTGCGCGGGTTGTCAGCGCTCCGGCCGGTCGAGCGCGTGGGGCAGATTGCGCTCGATGTGGTGCCAACCGTCGCGCACGGCGTCGCGCGCTTCGGTCCAGTGCAGTCGCGATGCGGCCCGGCAATGGGGCCAGTCGCGCGCCAGTTCGTCCTCGACCTCCTCGAAGCGGCGTCCGCCGCAATGCAGAAAGCTGTCGTAGCCGTAGCGATAGGCCGGCTCGTAATCGGGCCATTCGCGACCGGCGCTGTAATACGCGGCGAAACGGAATTCACGGTGAAAGTGTTCTCGGTACTCTCCCGGGTCGATCGCCTGCGCAACGGCGGCGCCGACTTGGGTTTCGTCGTGTTTGCTCATGGCTTGCATCGACTTGCCTTAAAACGCCAAACGCGTCCGTGAGCCCACGCTAGGCCCTGGCGTATGCAATGCAGGTGAAGACGCGGCGTAACGGCGGCGATGTTCAGCTAAAACGCGCATCCCGCTCAGCAGCGTTAGCGCCGCGTGAGGATTTCGCTCCGGCGCGAGGTGCGCGAAGGCGGATACGCGGCATCGAAGCGATGCCCTTGTGCATCGGCCGAATGTTCAGGCCGACGCGCGGACGAGGGCCGACACCGATGCCGCCGGCGCTTACTCGGCCTGCAGCACCACCTCAATATCGCGGCTGCCGCTCTGCGCCACGCTGACCGCATTGCGGCCGGCGGCGGTGGCGTTGCGCAGGGCGAAGCGCGCGCGCTCGAACAACGCCGGCACCTGCTCGCCGCGTTGCGACATGGCCAGGCCGATGCTGACGCTGATGGTGATTTCGTGGCCGTCGATGCGGAACGGACGCTGGGCGAAGGTCTCGCCGATGCGCCGCGCCAGCAGCTCGCATTCGCCGCGCTCGCATTCGCTGACGATGCCGAAGCAATCGCCCTCCATGCGCGCGATGGTGTCGTCCGGGCTCAGCACCCCGCGCATGCGCGACAGGGACTGTTGCAGCAGCGCGTCGCCGACCGCGCGGCCGTAGCGCGCGTTGACCTCGCCGAAACCGTCCAGGTCCACCAGCAGCAGGCCGTAGGTGTTGACGTTGAGGCTGCCCGGCGAGGACCAGGCTTCCAGCATCTGCTCCAGCACCTGGGCGTTGAGCGCGCCGGTGAGCGGATCGCGTTCGACCGACTGCCGCGCCAGCAGCACGATGCGATGGCGGTTGGCGGCGTGCTGGCTCAGCGCCAGCGCCAGCACCGCCGATTCCAGCACCGCGGTCAGGGCCAGGCCGCGTTCGGCCCATTCGGCGTCCTGCAGGCCCAGGATGTTCGCCGCCAGCGCGGCGGCCAGCACCAGCATCGGCGTCCAGCCCAACAGGTAGTAGCCGGCGTAGGGCGCGCCCTTGCGCCAGGCCACCACCGCGATCACCAGCATCAGCGGCACGCCCAGCAGCAACAGCACGTTGCCGCCGATGTACCACCAGCCGTAGACGTGTTCGCGCAGCAGCACCAGGACCAGCAGCCAGAACATGTTCGCCCACTGGATGCTGCGCAGCACCCAGGCGGTGCGCGGCATCAATCGCGGCAGGTCGAGAAAGCGCAGACTGAAGCCGAGCTGGAAGATCGTCGCCAGGGTCGCCAGCGCCCAGGCCACAGCCGGCTCGCTGGCCATGCCGGCCAGCCCCCACATTTCCGAGGCGTCGCCCGATCGCAGCAACAGGTAGGTGGCCATGCACGCCAGATAAGCGCCGTAGCCCAGGTAGACGAAGTCGCGGAACGCCACCCACACGCCGACCATCGCCACCGCCATCAGCATCATCGCGGTGAAGGCGGCGGCCATGAAGCGCGCGTCGCCGCGCTCCTGCCGGGCCAGTTCGGGAATGCTCGCGAACGACAGGCGGATTTCGCTCATCGCCGCGCGGCCCTTGATGCGCACATAGGCCACGGTCGAAGTCGGCCAGCCGTTGGGCAGCGACAGCACCCAGCCGCGCCGCATCAGCGGCACGCCGCCGCGTTCGGCGTCCTGGATCTCGCGCAGATGCGCCGCGCCCGGCGGGTAGTACAGCAGCGGCCCCATCGCGCGCGAGCCGCGCACCACCAGCATCAGGCCGTCGCCGGGCTTGATCGAGCGCTGGCTGGTCAGGCGCAGCCAGTAGCCCTCCGAGCGGCGCGGCAGGCTGAAACGGATGATGTCGTCGGGACGCTCGGCGGTCAGGCTGCGCATCACCGGCGCGCCCACCGGCGGCGTCTGCAGGTCGGTGTCGGTCATCAACACCTCGACCTTCAGCGATTGCGCCGCGGCCGGCGCGCACAGGCAGGCCAACGCGACCATCAGCGCCCACAGGGCCTTGCGCATACCCAGGTCCGCCCCCGCGAGAATGAGCGTTGAAGTCTAGCCGGAGTAGGCGCGGGCGGGATGATCGATCGAGGTGCAATCGGCGTCCCGCCAGCCCCTACGCCCCCACCTACCGGGTTCCCCCCTTTGAAAAAGGGGGGTTAGGGGGGATTTGTTCTTGCTCGCCCCGAACGAAGACGCTTCAAGTTCAGCCGAGGACTGCTTTCGGAGCAAAAGCAAATCCCCCCTACCCCCCTTTTTCAAGGGTCTTAGGAAGCAAAGCTGCCCCATAACGCAGCTATCTTCCTGAAATGCAAAAGAAAAACAGGTATTACCGCCGTTCGAAAATCAGCGAGGCCCGATTTCGGGCGCTCGTGCGCTGTT
>NZ_JBFRDR010000022.1:0-90622 GCF_052113885.1 Lysobacter sp. TAB13
TGTTGGTGGCGGTGAGATCCAGTGCCCAACAGCGCACGAGCGCCCGAAATCGGGCCTCGCTGATTTTCGAACGGCTGTAGTACCTGCTTTTCTTTTGCATTTCAGGAAGATAGCTGCGTTATGGGACAGCTTTGCTTCCTAAGACCCTTTTCAAAGGGGGGAATCCGGCACTGCCGATCAGGTTCGTCGCGTGTCGTTCCGCCACGGCTTTTGCTGTTGCCCCCTTTAACAAAGGGGGCGAACGGCCGCGAAGCGGACGTGGGGGATTTGCTTTTGCGGTTGCTCTTCAAGGCCATGCGACTAAAAGCAAATCCCCCCTGCCCCCCTTTTTCAAAGGGGGGAATCCGGTACTACGGAACGGTTCGCGCCTTGTCGTTCGCCGCGGCCTTTGCTGCTGCCCCCTTTAACAAAGGGGGCGAACGGCCGCGAAGCGGACGTGGGGGATTTGCTTTTGCGGTTGCTCTTCGGGCCGTGTGGCTAAAAGCAAATCCCCCCTAGCCCCCCTTTTTCAAAGGGGGGAACAGCAGCAATTTTCGGGGTTCGGCGCTATTGGGGGAAACGCGCCACGACGGCGCGCGCTGACAAAATCACGCGCTACGCCGCGCCGCCGTCGACCGCGCGCGTTGATCCGGCCGCTCCGCATCGCGCCCCAGATACGCCTTGCAGCGGAACTGGTCGATATCGTTGATGCGCAGAATATTGCGCTTGCGGCTCACCAAACCGCTGCGATGCCAGGTCTGCAACTGCGCATTCAACTTCGGCCGGCTGGCGTTGACCATCGCCGCCAGAATGCTCTGCGTCGGCGGCAAGGCGACTTCGAAATCGCCTTCGCGCGGTCGCGACTGGGTGTGCATCAGCGAAAGCAGATAACGCGCCAGGCGCGACTCCAGCCGATGCAGGCACATGGTCTCCAGGCTCTCGACCGCATGCCGCAAACGCAGGCACAGCGATACGTGGGCGCGTTCGATCACCCCCGGATCGCAGGTCAGGCTGGGAAAGTGCCGCCGCGACAGCAGCAATACCCGCGTGGCGCTGTAGGCCACGGCGGTGAAGGTGTGCGAATGCGTATCCAGCAGCGGCGTCTCATCGACCGTCTCGCCGCTTTCGATCGTATCGACGATCAGCTCTTGCCCGTCGGGGCCGTACAGCAGCTTGTAGATCCGCCCGTGCACGACGAAGGCGAGAAAATCGCTGGGATCGTTCTTGAAGAACAGCGCATCGCCTTCTTCCAGATTCAGCTCGGTGCTGTGACGCGCGATGTGCTCCAGCAGCGTCGGCGGCAGGCCGCGCAGCAGCGCGCAGCGGTCCAGGCCCCAACGGCGCCGGCGCACCGCGTTGCCGTCGTCCGGTGTCAGGGACATAAGCTCGGCCGCGCGCCGGCAGCGGCGGCGGCGTGGCGACCGCTGCGGGCGCCCAGGTGATGACGGCCGCGACCGCGGCCGGTGGCAGGTTTCATAACGCCCCCTGTGGACGTCTGCGTTCGAAAGCCGCGGCGAGGACGATGGCCGAAACAGCGATGGTTCCTGTGCAGTCGTGGCGTCGTCGCCGTACTGCTGCTCGCGGCGCGCGTGGCCGCTACGATGCCGGCGCCCTGCGGCGGTCCGGCATCGCGTCCGTCGCGGCTTACAGGCCGGACGGCGATTTGAACGCGTTCAACACGGTCAACAGACTGGTCAGGTTGTCGGCCACGCCGGTCTGGCCGATCTTTTCCGTCGCGCCCGCGGCGGCCGTGGTGTCGACGCTGTAGACCTGCATCACGCCCTGGTTGGCCGCGGCCAGCGCCAAGGTGTTCTGCTGCTGCTGAGCGGCGACCGAGTTCTCGAACAGGATGCCGGTGGAATGCGCCGAAGCCTGGAAGATCGAGCCCATCGCGAAGGCGGGGCCCTCGGCGATGACCTTGACGTTGGACTGGGTGACGGCGTCGGTGATCTGATTGTTGACTGCGGTGGGATATGCCATGAGTGAATCCTCGGTAGCGGTAATCGGATTTCAAGCGTCACAAGCGGCGAAGGCCGATGCCGGCCCGGCTCACACAAACCGCGAGCCGGCATCTTCGATCCGACCTGCGCGGCCGGATCGCGGCGATCGACGGCTTAGGACTTGAACGCCTGCAGCACGGTCATCAGGCTGGTGAGGTTGTCGGACACACCGGTCTGGGCGACCTTCTCGGTGGCGCCGGCGGCGGCGGTGGTATCCAGGCTGTAGATCTGCATCACGCCCTGGTTGGCGGCGGCCTGCGCCAGCGTGTTCTGCTGCTGCTGCGCCGAGACTGCGTTCTCGAACAAGATGCCGGTGGAGTGGGCCATCGACTGATAGATCGAACCCATCGCAAAGGCCGGCGCCTCGCCGATGACCTTGACGTTGGACTGGGTGACGGCATCGGTGATTTGATCGTTGACGGCGGTAGGGAATGCCATGTCGAGCTCCTTAGGATGAAGTACGGCCGATGCCGTACGTTGCTGAAGAACGAGTCATCAATCGCGTTGTGAAGCCGGCGCCGCGCTCTTGGCGGACTTGTCGCGCGCTTCGCCAGAGGTCGCGGCGACAGCGGTTTTTTCCGGAGATTTTTCGCTTTTCGACGCGTCGCCGGCGGCGGCGTCTTCGTCTTTTTTCGGCAGCAGGCCCTTGGCCTGGGCGGTGTCGATCACCGCCTGCAGTTGCAGCGCGAGCGGGCCGAACTGTTGCTGGAAGCAGGCATCGACTTCGGCCTTGATCAGCTCGGTGAGGCGCCCTGCGATCTGCGAGATCAACGGCGGCTGGGCGCCCGGCGGCAGATCCTTCGGACGCAGGCCCTCGAGCGAGTCGGTGCGTTCCAGCGCGCCGAGCACGGCGCTCTCGGCCGCGCGCTCGGCCTGTGCATTGCTGATCAGCGCGGCCTGCGCGCGGCCCAGGCTTTGCTTGATCACCGCCTGGATGCGCTGGCGCTCTTCGTCGATCGCATCCCCGGCCTGGCCGCGGCGTCCGCCGGCCGTCGCGCCGGCCTGCGCGCGCGTGCGCGCGTCCGACGCGGTCAGGTGCAGGGCCAGCTCGGCGCGTTGCGCCTCGGTCAGCTCCAGGTCGAAGTAATTGCGCGCGAACACGCGCAGTTGTTCGTCCAGGTCCGAGCGCGCGGCCGGCGCGGCGAGCGGCTGTTTCGCCACGGCCGACATTCAGCGCACGCCCAGCAGACGCGTCAGCGCCTGCAACACTTTCGGTTCGGCCAGCAGTTCGATCAGGCGCTTGATCATCGCCTCGGTCGAAAGCTCCAGTTCGGCGGTCTGCGCCGACGCCGGTGCGACCACCGTCGCAGTTGTCGCGTTCGATGCGGCGGTGACGGCCGGCTCGGCCGCCGTTACCCGTTGTGCAGCCGGCGCTGCGACCGCGCCCGTCACCGCCCCGACGCTCGCAGTTTTTTCCGGCGCCGCCGGCGAATCGAACAGGCCTTCCAGTTCCTCATGCAACAGATAATGCAGATTCTCGTCCATAGCGAACTCCGGTCCTACAAGTCATGCGATACGCAATGCGGGCGGATTTCAGGCCGGGACCGCGCTGCGCGTCACGGTGACGACCGACGCGGGCGCCTTGTAGCCGGCGATGGTCGCGGTGGTCTGACGCTGGCTGGAATAGCCCGCCAGCGGCCCGATGGTGCTTTGCCAGTAAGCGGCGGCGACATCGCCGACCAGTTGCTGCAGTTGGTTGCCAACCACGTCGGTCGCACCCGGCGCGGAATCGAACGGCACCAGGTTGTAGGCCAGCAGCAGCACGCTGCGCAGGTATTCGTCCTGGATGTCGGTGTGCTCCACGCCTTGCGCGTCGGAGCCGAGCAGATAACAGCGCCAGTTGATGAACAGGTTGAGCGCGCGCGCAAGAGCGGCGAACCACACGCTGCGCGATTGATTTTCGCCGATCATCGCCGTGACCAGGGTCTGGAATCCCTGGTAGCAATTCGCCGCGCCGATGCTCTGGATGATCGGCGCCATCGCCGCGCTCAGCATCGGCGTGATCACTGGCGCGCCGGCGGTGAACAGCAGCGGCAGGGTCTTGGCGCTGCGCGCCAGTTCCATCAGCTGATTGACCTGATCCGCGCTCAGGGCCTGCAAGCCGGTGAACATCACCGTGTCGGTGACGGCAACGAGCAGGTCGGTATCGACATATCCGTCGAGATGGCGGAAGCCGCGATTGAGCCGGTAGCCCTCCACCGAAGCGAATAGGCCCGAGGCGCCGGTGATCGCGTTGCTGCCCAGGTTGGTGTCGAAGGCGATCGCCGGATACCGCGCGGCGACGAAGCTGCGGTAGTAGTAGGCGTGGCCCAGGCGGAAGCTCAGCAACGTCGCCGGCGCGGTCAGCAGCGTGTAGTAACTCGGCGCGGGCGGCGGTGGCGGCGATGGCGGCGCGCCCGCGGGCGGCGGCGCCGATGGCAGGTCCAGCGATTCGCACAGTGCCATCATGTTGCGCTTGCCGGCGTAGGCGACCAGCTCGCGGGTGCGCGCGCTGTTGCCGTCGTAGCGACGCAGGGTCAGGCCGCCGACGGTCAGCGAGTCGTTGCGGAACAATTCGTCGAACAAGCCCGAGACCTGGTTGTCCGACAGTGCGTGGGTGCCGGCGCTGCCGCGCGGATGGTCGGCCTGCCGCCCTTGCGCGGCCGCCAGGCAAGTCAGCACGTAGTCGGCGTAGGCGCGATAGAACGGCGCGTCGGGCAATTGCGCCGAGTATGCCATCGCATAGCCGATCGCCGAGCGGTTGTCGGCCGCCACGCCCATGCCTTCGCCGCAGTGAATGTGATTGACGAACTGCAGCGCGCGCGCGTTCGCGCCGCTGCCGAAGTACTGCGTCAACGGCGGCGTCGCCTGACTGGCCTGCGCGGTCAGGAAGGCGAACAGCTCGGCGTAGTTGCCGACCTTGTTCTCGCTGCCGAGCAGATCGATGCCGACCACCTCGGTCAGAGTCGCGTCCTGGAACAGCGGCAACAGCTTGGTGTTGAGGTCGCGTTCGAGTTCCTTGTCGCCGCCGTACACCGCCGAGGTGTGGCCCAGCAGCTTGTACTGGGTGCTGCGCGCGGCGTTGTAGCTGCTGGCCACGGCGTTGGCGGCGCGGATCTCGTCCTCGCCCAAGGCCAGCTGGGCATGGCCGATGCCTTCGTTTTCCAGATACAGCAGGCTCATCGCCATCCATTGCAGATAGCGCTCTTCGCCGCCGGGCTCGGCGCGCAGCTTCTTCAACGCGAACGAACGCGCGCGGTAGGCATCGTCGAACGGGGTGTATTTGCTCGCGCTGTAGATCTTGTCGTTGAAGTAGCGCAGCGTCGGCAGCAGCGGCGCCAGGGTATCGGCCGCGCCGGGCAGCGATGAGCGCTTGGCGATCGATTCCAGCGCGCCGCGCACGCTCTTGTACAGCACCGGATCGGTCGCCGCCGCGCCGCTCAGATCGGCCAGTTCCAGGCGCCGGACCAGGCACACGCAGGCGATGTAGATGTCCTCCGCGATGCATTCGCCGCGCTCGTAGCGCTGGCGATTGCCGCTGGCGGCCAGGGTCGCCAGCGGATTGCTTTCCTCCATCAACGCCAGCGCCTTGAGGAACAACGACAACGCGCCGCGGCGGCCCTGCCCGGCGTCGGCGGCGCCGCCGAACGCGCCGGCCAGCGACAGCTGCTGGCCTTGCGCGATCTGCACGTTGACATCGACCTCGATGGTGCCGTCGCGGCCTTGCTGGGTGTAGGCCACCGGCAGCTGCAGCGCCTGCGCGGCCGTCGCGGTCTCGTCCTCGACCGGCAGGATGCCGCCGAAATGGCTGTGGTAATCGAATCGGTAGCAGGGCAGCGTCAGCGAGGGCAAGGAAAAGTAAGCCACGGCCTGGATCCTTTGCGAAAGTCGCGGCGACAGCGCGGCGTGGCGGGCGCGGATGCAGCGCCCGCGCGCTGGCGGCGGCGACGGTGATGACGGAATGTCGGACGGTGCGATGAAACGAAACGGCTACGGCGATACGGCGGCGGCGCGTTCCCGAGCGCTGGGCGCTCAGGAACTCTTGCGGTTCTGCAACAAGGTGGAGTACTTGTCGATGCTCTTGTCGATTTGATCGATGGCGTAGCTTGCCGATGCGGCTTCCATCGCGCCGGCGGCGGCGGCGACGGCGGCGGCGGCGGCAATGAAGATGTCCGTGGCGAGGATGCCCAAAGCGTCTTCCGCGGCCGGTTCGATGTTGCCTTCGACCAGTTCCTGCGTCATTTGCTTTATCAGCACGCCCTGGCTGGCCAGCGCCATCTTGGTGACGCCGTCGAAATACACCGCGGCCGATTGCGCGACCAGGCCGGCGGCCTGGCTGATCATCATGTCCGGGCCGGTGGCGATCTGCGAAGGCGAGTACGACGCGGTTTCGGCGTTGGTGAACTGCACCGCCTGCACGATCTTCTGGTTGAGCGCGTCGGTCGGCGGCGGAGGGGGAGGCGTCGGTGGTGTCGTCGGCGGCGTAGTGGGCGGCGTTGCCGATGCTCCCGGCGGGGTCGTGCCGCCGCCCTGGGCCGCGCGTTCGCGCGCCGCCGCCAGCGGTGTTTTCGGCGGCGCGGCGGCGGATACAGGCGATGGCGCGGCGGCGGCGGCCGGCGCGGCGGCGGCCGGCGCGGCGGCGGTCGGACTCGGATCGGCCGCGGCTGCGTTCGCGGGCGTCGCGTTGGACGCATTCGTGCTCGCGTTCGAGCTCGGCGCAGCTGCTGCAGGCGCAGCGGCCGCGGCCAAAGGCGCGGTCGCGTCGCCGCCGGAGGACGGTGGCGACGACGCGGCCGCACCACCGCCAGGCGATGGCGTGCCAGGGAACGCGGCTGGCGCTGCGGCGGCAACGGCGGGGGTTGCGGGCGCGGTGTTCGCGGCAACGGCCGCAGGCGGCGCAGGCGCGACTTCCGCAGCCGCGGCCACCGTCGGCGCCGCAGGCGACGGCGCGGGCGAGGACGCAACCACCTCGGGCGCGACCGCCGCGACTGGCGGCGCGCCGGCCGCGGGCGAAGGCGCGGCAGCGGCGCTCGCCGGCGGCGACGTCGGCGCGCTCGCGGGCGCGGCCGGCGTCGCCGCGGGATCCTTGTCTTTACCGAACCAGAACGTCATCGCACCTCTCCCGCGCGTCGAAAACCCTCTTCCCGCTCAATCCCGGCATGCATGGTCGACAGCGTGCGCATCACGTCTTGTCACCCACCGCCATGATCAGCTGCACCGCCTTGGACACCACCGCGGTCGAGATCTGATTGAGCACCTGCTGGCTGTGCACCGCGTTCTGCAAGGCCAGGCCCGTGGAATGGCTGGACACCTGGTACAACGAAGCGATGGCCTGCGCCGGCGCTTCGGCGACCACCTTGACGTTGGTCTGGGTGACGGCGTCGGTGATCTGCGAGTTGACGGGGGTATCGGCCATGAGCCTGTCCTTGGGTTGAGTTCGTTACGGGTCTATCCGGGTGGAACGCGGTCCCGGTGGGCTTGTGAAAGCGCGGCGCCCGGCCGCGCCGGTTCAATCGCGCGACATCACCAGCTTCAGGCGATTGCGCAGCAGCTCCACCCGCTTGCGCGCCAGCGGCTGATTGATGTGCAGCTTCTCGGCGATCACCGGATACGGCAGGTCGTCGATGAAGCGGTAGGCGAACAAGCGCCGCTGCTCGCGGCTCATCCGCGCCACCGCATCGACCACGCGGTCGAGCTGCTGGTCCAGTTCCAGCTTCTGCAAGGCGGTCAGGCCTTCGTGGGCGAAGCCGGCCGAGTCGCCATCGACCTCGCGGTTGCGGTCGAACACCTCGCGGTCGCGCCCGCGCCGGCGCACGCTGTCGAGAAATACGTGACGCAGCACCACGAACAGGAAGCCGCACGGATCGGTGATGGTCTGCGGCGAGCGGCGCATGAACAGCAGGGCCTTGATCGCGGTATTGGCCAGCAATTCCTCGGCGCGGTCGCGCTGGCCTTCGGCGAAGCGCCGCGCCCGCGCTTCCAGCTCCGGCAGGCTCACCCGCCACGCGTTGGCGAACATTTCGTCGGCGGCCTTGAAATCGGGACGTTCGAGTCCTGTACGTTCCATCACTCGCCTCTCCTGTTGTATGCATGTCAGGCGAGTCTGGTGAGGGGGTCCGGCGATGGCTGTTACTTGGGTGACACGCGCAGGGCACTGATGACAGCGAACTGCGCACGCCGTCGCGATACCGCAAATGCGCGGATGCGGTTTCGCGTTTTGTTCGAGCGGTCCGTCCGTTTCGAGGTTTGTTGTGGGGGGGGCTTCAGCCCTCCCACAACAAACCTCGCCGATTCGCGCTCGCGCGCGCACGCGAAGACGCGCGCGAGCTTGCGCGAGGCGGCGTTTAAAGCATGCGGGAGTTCACATCCGGCGATGGGCGGATGCAGGGCGAGTTATGCGATCGCAGGCGGGGATCGCCGGAACGGCGCGTGCGCCACAAGGCGGCTTGTTCGAACGGGATAGAAAATTTCCGCTGCGGCAAACGCCGTGGACTCAGGCGTTGCCGTCATCGCCGCGCGCGCCGCCGCAGTCAACGGCGCGGCGGGCCTCAGCCGATCACGCCGTATGCCGGGGCGCGGCGTCCAGGCCGATCGCGCGGGCGACGCCTTGCCAGCCCCAGGTCAGCAGACAGCAGCCGCCGGCCAGCGCGCCCCAGGACAGGCTGCCGGCCGGCACCTGCGCCTGCAGCGCCGGCCACCAGCTGTCGCTGCTCGACCAGACCATCGCCACGCCCGCCACTACCAGCGCGGCCAGCAGCAGTTGCTGCAGATAGCGTTCGACCCGGTCGTTGCCGGCGGCCACGGCTTGCGCGCGGCGCGCGACCTGTTCCGCGAAGCCGTACGGAATGGGCTCCATCACCGGCGCGCGCAGGGCCCGGGTCAGCAGGCGGTACTGGGCCAGGCGCGGATCGGCCTCGTCCATCGGCGCGCCGCCGCGTTCCTCGCGCTGGGCGCGTTCCTGCAGCTCCCATTCGCGGGCGATGCGCGGATCGTCGAAGCCGGCGGCGGCGTCGGCGGCGGTGTTTTCGGGTTTGTGGTTCATGCGAATTCTCCCAACCGGGCTTCCAGGCGCTGGCGCAGGCGCGCGCGGGTGCGGAACAGGTGGCTCTTGATCGTGCCCTCGGCCAGGCCGGTGATCTGCGCGATTTCGCCGATGGGCACTTCTTCCAGGTGATACAGGGTCAGCAGCGTGCGCTGCAACGGCGGCAGCGCCTCGATCTCGGCATGCAGGCCGGCGGCGATTTCCTCATCGGCGCAGGCCGCTTCCAGATCGAAGCCGTCGCTGACCCTATCCAGCGGCGACAGCGCATCCTCGTCGTCGGCCACTTCCACGATCGGAATCCGCTTGCGCTCCAGATGGCGCTTGGCGACCGAATACGCGACCTGGCCGATCCACGACTTGAGCGGGCTCTCGTGGCGGTACTGGTGCAGGCACTGGTGCACGCGCAGGAAGGCTTCCTGACACAGCTCGCGGGTGTCGTCGGGATGGCGGACCATGCGCTGGATGATGTGCCAGCACAGCCCCTGGTACTCGCGCACCAGACGCTCGAACGCGCCCGGCGCGCGCGCCAGTACGGCTTCCACCAGGGTGCGGTCGTCGTTCATGGGGTTGTACCGGTCATGGCCCAGAGGATGCGGCCAGGGCGCGCGCGGTTGCAGTGGCGAGCGCACCGCTGACGCGGTGATACCTGTCACTTGTCCGGCCCCGCGTCGGGCCGGCGCTGGGGCCGGGGGCGRCGGCGCCGTCCCTCGCGCTTCCGGGCCGGGCCCGGCGGGCCGCGGCGGCGCCGGCTGCAACCGACGGCGAGGGCCCCGTATCCATTGCAGCCAGACCCGAACCCACAGAGACTGCCGCCATGCCCGAGATCCTTGTCCCCATCACCCTGTTCGTCTGCATCGTCTTCGCGATCAAGATCGTCGTGGAGGCGCGTTTCCGCAGCAAACTGCTGCAGACCGGCGGCGCCGAAGAGCTGTTGCGCTCGATGGCCCGCGACGAAGACATCCGCCGCCGCCACGGCGCCCTGCGCTGGGGCATCGTCATGGTCCTGCTCGCGGCCGGCTTCGGCATCATCGAAAGCGCCGGCTGGCGCGACGCCAACCCCGGCACCGTCGCGGTGCTGCTCGGCGCGATCGGGATCGGCAATCTGGCCTACTACTTCATTTCGCGCAAGCTCGACTGAGGCGCGATCCTCGGGATCGGCGGCGAGCGCCGGCCCGCGTCGCGCGACGCGGGCGGCGAACACGACCGGCCATTTAGCGACCCACGCCGCGACTGCGAACCGCGGCAGTAGGCAGGCGACCCCGGCGCGGCGATGATCGGCGCATCCCCGATCGGAGGTCCGCATGCGCCCGTTCGCCACGCTCCATTCGACGCTCGCCCATTCCACGCTCTTGCGCTGCCTCTTCGCCGGTCTGTTGCTGCTCGCAGGCGGCGCGGCCGCCGCGGCACCGCAAGCCAAGACCGCGCCGGACCGGCGCATCGCGATGACCGTGGACGATCTGCCTTGGGTGCAGCTGCCCGCCGTGCCGACCGCGCAGATCATCGCCGACCACCACCGCCTGATCGCCGCGATCGCCCGCGCCGGCGTGCCGGTGATCGGCTTCGTCAACGAAGGCAAGCTCGAAGACGGCGGCCAGTTGCAGGCCGAACGCGTGACGATGCTGCGCGACTGGCTCGACGCCGGCGCCACCTTGGGCAATCACAGTTACAGCCACGCCGATCTGCACGCGGTGGGGCTGAAAGCCTACGAAGACGACATCCTGCGCGGCGAACGGCAACTACGGCCGATGCTGCAAGCGCGCGGGCAGACCCCGCACTGGTTCCGCCATCCCTATCTGCGCGCCGGGCGCAGCGCTCAGGACAAGGTCGATCTGGCGAAATTCCTCGACGCGCACGGCTATCGCATCGCGCCGGTGACCGTGGACAACTCCGACTGGATCTGGGCCGCGGCCTATCTGCACGCCGCCGAACGCCCCGGCGCGGCCAAGCTCAGGGCCAGGCTGCGCCGCGATTACATCAAGTACATGGGCAGCAAACTCGACTACTACGAACAGCAATCCATCGCCCTGCTCGGCTACAACCTGCCGCAGGTATGGCTGATCCACGCCAACGCGCTCAACGCCGCCAGCTACGGCGACCTGATCGCGATGGCGCGCAAACGCGGCTACCGCTTCATCGGCCTGGACGAGGCCATGCGCGATCGCGCCTACGAGCGCACCGACGCCTACACCGGCCCGGCCGGGCCGAGCTGGCTGCATCGCTGGGCGATCGGCGCGAACAAGCCTGCGAGCTTCTTCGCCGGCGAACCCACGGTGCCGGACTGGGTGTTGACGCTGGCGAAGCTGGATTCGGAGTGAAGCGCGCTTACCTGCGATCGAGCGCCGTGCGCAGGATCGGGATGGTGGTGACATCGTCCACGCCCTTCATCGCCGCGACCCGCTCGCGCAGGTCGGCCAACTCGCCGGGCGAGCGCGTTTCCACCAGCACCATCAGATCGGTTTCGCCGGCCACGCTGTGCACCAGCCGCACCTGCGGCCATTCCGACAACGGCGGCACGATGTCGTCGCAGCTGAAGCCTTCCGCGTAACGCAGCATCAGCCACGCGCACAGCGGATCGCCGCCGCTGCCCAGGCGCACGGTGTATTGCGCGATCACCCCGGCCGCCTCCAGGCGCTGCAGGCGTTCCTGCACGGTGCTGCGCGACAGGCTCACCGCCTTGGCCAGGGCCACCGTCGATAGACGGGCGTTGTCCTGCAGCAACGCGATCAGCTTGCGATCGACTTCGTCCAGCGTCTTCATGATGGGAACCCGTGGCGGCTGTCCGGCCGCGCCGGCCGGGACCGTCATTGTGCCGGGTTGAGACCGGCACGGAGCAATGCGCACCATGTCGCATCGCCCAGCGCGCCGCGCCCGTCCCGACCATGTCCGCGTCCGATTCCGCTTCCCGATTCGCCGATCTGCCCGCGCCGCCCTACTACGCGGTAATTTTTTCCTCCCAGCGCAACGGCCAGGACGAAGCCGGCTACGCCGTCGCCGCCGATCGGATGGTCGAACTGGTCTCCCGGCAGCCAGGCTTTCTCGGCTCCGAATCCACCCGCGACGGCGACGGCTTCGGCATCACCGTGGCCTATTTCGACAGCGAACAGTCGATCCGTGCCTGGCGCGATCAGGCCGAACACGTGGCCGCGCGCGACCTGGGCCATCGGCGTTGGTATCAGCGCTTCGAGCAGCGCGTCGCGATCGTGCATCGCGCCTACGGCGGCCCGCGCCGCGACGCCGACTGATTGCCCGCGCGCGCCATTCCACCCGAACGAACCGATCCCCATGAGCTCATCGCATCGCACCGTCCTCATTCCCATCGATGTCCAGCGCGGCTTCGACTATCCGCCGTGGGGCCCTCGCAACAATCCGGCGATGGAACAAAACGGCCGACGCCTGCTCGCGGCGTGGCGCGAGCGCGGCTTGCCGTTGATCCATGTGCGCCACGATTCCATCCACGACGCCTCGCCGTTGCAGCCCACGCATCCGGGCCATGCCTTTCGCGATGGCTTCGAACCACTCGACGGCGAAGCGATCGTCGGCAAATCGGTCAATGCCGCCTTCATCGGCACCGATCTGGACTTGCGCCTGCGCCGGTTGCGCATCGACACCGTGGTGCTGTTCGGCATCAGCACCGACATGTGCGTGTCCACCACTGCGCGCATGGCGAGCAACCTGGGTTATCGCACGGTCGTGGTCGGCGATGCCTGTTGCTGTTTCGATTTGACCGACGCCGACGGGACGGTGATCGCCGCCGACGCGATCAGCCGCGCGCATCTGGCTACGTTGCGTGCGGAGTTCGCCGAGGTGATCGATACCGATGCGTTGTTGGCGAGAATCGACGAATACTGATCGCAAGCAACGCAATCGCATCGCCCCGCTTTCGCTCCCTCTCCCGCTTGCGGGAGAGGGCCGGGGTGAGGGCACGCGCACCCTCGAACTATCATCGCAACTCAAAACCACTCACCACATCCCAACACGAATCGATCACGTCGACCGCGAAAAACCTTTCGCGAGACGACGAACGGTCTTGCATCCGTAATTTTGCGAGCGTAGAGTTCGCGCCCATCGTCCTTGCGACGCAATCAACCGACCGCCTTCACATGCATCTCGACAACCACATCGCCAAACAGAACGACCTGCGGCCCTCGTGCCCCGGTCTGTTCGACTGCGCGTTGTCGATGCGCGGTCGCCAGGCGCAACACACGCCGGATTGATCTTCTTTGCCAAGGAAGATCGGTCGCCCGATCTTCCGAGGAAGCGAACGCCCTCGGTCAAACACCGGGGGCGTTTTCGTTTCAGCGCTCGCAAAGGACACCATAACCCTTGAAAACAAGCTTGATCGCACACGGCCCCGAAGCATCGTAGACACAGGGGTTCGACCGCAGAGGCGCTTTGAGCGCTGTGCTCCGGTGCTTCGGCACGAGCGGTGCGTGCGCGATCGACCCACATGGGCGCTTGCGCCCGAACGAATTGCCGTCTGGAAACAGACGTCAGTGCGCAGAACCAAAGAAACGCATTTCAGCGGCACGGGTTGCTATCCCGTCCGGTGCGCGCGGCTGTGCCGTGGCGTATGCCGAAGTGCGCGGACGGGTTCTGCTTTGGAAGGTAGCTCAGTCGGTTAGAGCGGCGACTTAGTGCGCAGGCCGTCGGTTCGAGTCCGACCCTTTCACCCTGGATATAGCTCAGGCGGTTAGAGCACAGCATTTATTGCTGCATGCGCGGGTTCGAGTCCTGCTATCCCACCAAAACTGCCTCAAAAGCAGTCTGATCGGAACGAAAGTTCCAACCCAGGAAACGCCCCGTGCGGCGTTTCGCCAAACGTCGCTGTTGCAGGACGCGCAACGAAACGCAGCAGCGGCGGCACCGCCGGACCCACGCCTTGAAGGCGCAGGAACGGCGCGGCGCAGGCATCGGCGACAAGGATCGTCGCGATGCCTGGCGGCACCGGCTCCGCGCAATCCGCGCGCGGGTTTCGCGGTGACGGCGTCAGGGGCGTTTCCACCTTTTGCGTTCGGCGCCTCACGCGGCGAACAAGCTGCAACGCTCTGCGCGCCCGGCGCGCATGGCGAACCCATCGCTGCGCCCGCGGGCGCCACGACCACCCTCGTTTTTCACCGCGCCCTTGCGACGACCGATTCGGTCGCAACGGTCACCACCACGGATCGGATCCACCGGAACCTCAAGGAGAACACCATGTTCTGGATGAAGAAGGTCGTGGTCGGCGATGCCGAGCGCGTCCTGGTTTATCGCAACCGCCGCATCGAGCGCGTGCTCGGCGCCGGCGTCCATCGCCTCAGCGACTTCAAGCGCGAGCTGGTGCTGGTCCCGCACGACATCGGCAGCAGCCAGTACACCGGCAACGATGGCGAGGCGCTGATCGCCGGCCTGGGCGAGCGCCTGCAGATGCATTTCGTCCTGGCCGACATCGGCAACGACGAAGTCGGGCTGGTGCTGCGCAACGGCCGTATCGCCGATGTGCTCGCGCCGGGCAGCCGTCGTCTGTACTGGAAGGGCCTGGCCAGCATCGAGATCCGCGCCATCGCCCTGAGCGAAGGCCTGGAAGTCGAGCGCGAGGTCGCCAACGGTCTGCGTCAGCTCAGCTACCTCGACCGCGTCGCGGTCGCCGGCAACGTGCCGACCGAATCGGCCGGCCTGCTGTTCGTGGACGGCAAGTTCGTGCGTCGTCTGGAGCCGGGTGCGTATGCGTTCTGGAACCTGCGCAAGAACGTCGCCGTCGAGGTGGTGGAACTGCGCGTGCAGGCGATGGAAGTCTCGGGCCAGGAACTGCTGACCCGCGACAAGGTGTCGCTGCGCGTGAACCTGGCCGCGAGCCTGCGCGTGACCGATCCGGTCGCCGCGCGCACCCGCGTCGCCAAGTACCTGGACCACGTCTATCGCGAGCTGCAGTACGGCCTGCGCAAGGCGATCTCGTCCAAGACCCTGGACGAATTGCTCGGCGACAAGGCTTCGCTCGACGCGGACATCTTCGCCTACGTGCGCGGGCCGGTCGCCGAGGCGGGGCTGGAAGTGCTCGGCGTCGGCGTCAAGGACGTGATCCTGCCGGGCGAGATGAAGGACATCCTCAACGGCGTGGTGCAGGCGGAGAAGACCGCGCAGGCCAACGTGATCCGTCGCCGCGAAGAGGCGAACGCCACGCGCAGCCTGCTCAACACCGCCAAGCTGATCGAGGAAAGCCCGGTCTTGATGCGCCTGAAGGAGCTGGAGGCCCTGGAAAAGATCACCGAGAAGATCGACAAGCTGACCGTGTTCGGCGGTCTGGAGGGAGTCATGAAGCAATTGGTCAGCCTGAAGGGCAACGGCTGAACGCAGGACCGGACGGCGCCATCGCCGTCCGGCTTCCGATAGCGCGCATGCCGTCAAGCAAACGCGAACGCCGCCCCGAACGGGGCGGCCATCTCACCGTGCGCGGTCGCTGATCGCGGCGCGGGGTTATCTATCGGACCAAAGTTTGTATGCGAAACGATATGTTCAAAGTGATCGTCGAACGGCCGCGACAAGGGGGGCTCAACACTCCGCGCCCGCGTCCGCCCGGCGATTGCGAAGACGAAAGACAGTACGAAAGCCTGCGCTTTCGCCATCAACGCCATCCCAAGTGGCTCAACGAAAACCTGCGCCCGCTGCAACGCTACCTGGAACGTCAGGTCGGCCGACCGTGGGATCGGGTGTTCTCTGACCTGTGCAGCGGCATCGACCGGCGCAATACCGTGCAGCAGCATATTCATCAGCACCTGGATGATTTCGTTGCGACCAAGGTGGGCGCCGTCGACGGCGAGTTGTACGAGCTTGGACGTTACGGCGGTCCCAGGCCGCTGGCGCAATCCGGGCAACGGCTCTATGTGCATCCGGACAACGGCCTGCTGCTGTTCAATCAGGCCGGTATCCGTTTCATGTACGAGCAGCGTCTGGGTTGGTACGAGAAGCGCCGGCGACGGCGCGAACCGGAACGCCAGGATGTGGTGGCGATCGACGAATGGACCCAGCTGCGCCGCATCGGCGGGGTCTGGTACGAAGTCGAGCTGGCGCCGATCCCGGCGATTCCGGCCCGCCCCGGATCGGAGCAGAAACGGCGCACGTTGGCGTACTTGCCGCCTTTCGACGTGATCGCGCGGCGGCCCGCGTTGTCGCACGCGTGCTCGGCCTGCGGTCGCTGCGATCGCGACTGCGGCGGTCGGTTGTATGGCCGCGGCGATGTGTATGCCCGCAGCAAGCGTCAGCTGAGCCGCGTCGAACTGCAACGGCACCGGTTGAAGAACGAAACCGGGGCGGACTCGCAGGTCGCGGGCGAGCCCGGCGACCGATTGCCCCGGCGAAGAAACCAATACCGCGGGCCGGCACGAGTCGGCCCGCGCAACAAGGAACATTGACATGAGTACATCAAGCTTCGAACTGCTACACGCCGAAGAAGGCGCGGTGCCGGTCAAAGGCTGGGTGCGCGGGGTGACGGTCGACGAAGGCGCGCGGCGGCAACTGCGCAACATCGCCGCCCTGCCCCACGTCGGCCCCTGGGTCGCGGTGATGCCCGACGTCCACCTGGGCAAGGGCGCCACCGTCGGCTCGGTGGTGCCCACGCGCGGCGCGATCATCCCGGCCGCGGTCGGCGTCGATCTGGGCTGCGGCATGGCCGCGGTGCGCACCACGCTGCGGGCGAAGGATCTGCCCGACAGCCTGGCCAAGCTGCGTTCGGCGATCGAGCACTGCGTGCCGGTCGGCAACGGCCGCGGCGGCGAACACCGGCGTCTGCCCGACAGCCACGCCACGCGTCTGGCCAAGTCGGGCCTGGCGTCGCGGCTGGAGGCCATCCACGGCAAGCACCGCAAGCTGCGCACCGACAAGCTCGACAAGCAGATCGGCACGCTCGGCGGCGGCAACCACTTCATCGAAGTCTGTCTCGACGAGGCCGGCGCGGTGTGGGTGATGCTGCACTCGGGCTCGCGCGGCACCGGCAATCTGATCGGCAGTTACTTCATCGAACTGGCGCGGCTGAAACTGGAACGGCGCGTGCTGGGCTTCCATCTGCCGGACAAGGACCTGGCTTTCCTGCTGGAAGGCGAGCCTTTGTTCGACGACTACGTCGAAGCGGTCGGCTGGGCGCAGGACTACGCCCGCCACAACCGCGAAGCGATGATGGAGCGGGTGTTGCACGCGATGCGCATCCAGCTGCCGAAGTTCCAGCTGGAAAAAACCGCGGTCAACTGCCACCACAACTACGTGCAGCGCGAGGAACATTTCGGCGAATCGTTGTGGGTCACGCGCAAGGGCGCGGTGAGCGCGCGCGAAGGCGAGCTCGGCATCATTCCCGGCAGCATGGGCGCGCGCAGCTACATCGTGCGCGGCAAGGGCAACGCGGACAGCTTCCACAGCTGCAGCCACGGCGCCGGCCGGGTCATGAGCCGCACCGAGGCGCGGCAGAAGATCACGCTGAAGGACCATCGTGAGGCCACGGCCCACGTGGAATGCCGCAAGGACGCGGCGGTCATCGACGAATCGCCGGCGGCGTACAAGCCGATCGAAGCGGTGATGGCGGCTCAGACCGATCTGGTCGAGGTGGTTCACACCTTGCGCCAGGTGGTCTGCATCAAGGGTTGAGCGCACGGAAGCGCTCGGGCGCCGCCCCTGGTGGGCGGCGTTTTTTTGCCGGCGGTGCATCCGGCCGCGGCCATGGAAACGAATGGTTTATCGACGGCCGATTCACTGCGCGGCCGCGACGCGGCGTGCCCGCGAACATCGCGCGCATTCAGCACGCGCCCCACTCAAGGTTCAGTTTGACCGCGACGCGTCTCCGACTTTCGGCGGAGTACGAACGAGCGCGCGAAAACCCGAATGCATGTTTGCGACCTGGCTCGCGTTTCGGATGTGAGCTAGCCACTTCCCGTAACCCCGGCCGAACATAAAACCGATATCGTCCTAATGCAAAAGGAATGCCAACGGAATATCCCATGCCCCCTCGCTACGTCGACTGGCTTTCCTCTTCGCCCGACAGTGAACCGGGCGACCCGGCTTCGGCCAGCGCGGCGGCGATCTCGCACCACACCCGTGAACTGGCGATCACCTACGGCATCGGCGCGCGCCTGCATCACGGCGAACGCCATTGGGACGACATCCGCGACGAACTGGCCCGGGGCTGGGAACGCCTGCGCGGTACCGAGCAGGTGCCGTGGACGGTGATCGAAGACGATGTCGAAGGCGCCTGGCGGCTGGTGCTCGCCGACTGAGTCGTAATCGGCTCGCTGCGGCATCGCATCGGCGAACGACAAATACCCTGCCGGCGCGTCCTTGCGCCGGCCGAGCAGGCGCAATCGCCTGCTGCCCCGTCTTGACGACGGACCGGGTCGAGAAAAACCTACGGCGTTCGCGAACGCTCAGGCCCGCGCCGGCAGCGGCCGGCGCCACTGCCATTTCAGATTGACGCCCAACGTGCCCAGCACGATCAGCGCCACGCCCAGGCTCTGCACCGGCGCCAGGGTGCGGCCGTAGAGAAGATAGTCCAGCAGCAACGCGATCACCGGATAGATGAAGGCCAGTACCGCGATCGTCGCCACCTGCAGGCGCGGATACGACGAATAGAACAGCACGTAGCACACGCCGCTGTGGATCAGTCCCAGTCCGGCGAGCCAGAACCAGTGGCTGCCCGGCGTCCACACCGCGGCGTAATCGGCGAACGGGGCCAGCATGACCACGCCGACCAAGCATTGGATCAGCACCACCGCGAACGGCCGCTCGCGGCTGATCCGCCGCGACAGCAGCAACGACGCGCCGCACAAGATCGCCGCCACGAAGGTCATGCCGACGCCGATCAGATAGCCGCTGCCGGCGCTGTTCCATAACTTGAACGGATCGGCCGAGCACAGCACGCCGACGAAGGCGATCGCGGTCCAGCCCAGATCGGCCGCACGCGTGCGCTCGCCGTAGAACATCGCCGCCATGCCCAGGATCACGAACGGGAAGAAGTGGTAGACCATCGTCGCCACGCCGATCGACGAGCGCGCCATGCCGGCGAACAGCGCCACCCAGTTCAGCACCAGCAGCACGCCGCTGACGATCGCCGAGCGGATCAGCGCGCGCTCGCCGAGCAAGCCGCGGAACAACCCGCGCGCGCTGCCCCAGGCCAGCAGGAACAGGCAGCCGAAGACGCAGCGGAACAGCACCGCGGTGATCGCGTTCTGACCGCTTTCGTGCACGAACACGCCGACCGATCCGATCAGCAGTTCGGCGACCAGCAACTGGATCAGGGCGGTGCGCGATTCGGCGGGGGTGGCGACGGGGGTCATGGGGGACTGCGCGGTGCACGCGCCGGGGCTGCGGGATCGGGAGGCTCAGGTTAGGACCGGGCTGCGGACCGATACAGATTCAGTTAGGATCAATTTCGACCGGTACAGTTTTGAGGGCCCAGATACAGAACCTCGGTGTCCTCATCCAACCATGCTTATTCCCTCTCCCGCTTGCGGGAGAGGGTTAGGGTGAGGGGAGTGAGCGCCAAAGGCGCGAATGCTTTTGCTCCTTGCGCGTCACCCTCACCCCACCCCCCCCTCCCGCCAGCGGGAGAGGGGCTTCGTATACGTCATCGGATTTGGCCCCCATGTCCCAAGACCTGCTCTACGAACGCCTCGCCGACCGCATGCGCCGCCAGATCCAGCGCGGCGTGCTGCGCGCCGGCGAACGCCTGCCGTCGCTGCGCCGGCTCGGCCGCGATCAGCGCATCAGCCTGGCCACCGCGGTCGAGGCCTACCAGCAACTCGAACGCGAAGGTCTGATCGAAGCGCGGCCGCGTTCGGGTTACTACGTGCGCGCCGCCGCCGGCGCGCCGCCGCGCGGTTCGCGCGCGCGCCACCTCGCCCGCGCGCCGATGCCGGTGAGCAATCCCGCCCTGCTCGGCGTGCTCGACGTGCAATCGCGTCGCGACCTGATTCCGCTGCACGCCGCCACCCCGGACGCCTCGATGCTGCCGACCGCGGCGCTGGCCGCTTCGGTCGCGCGCGCGATGCGGCGCGATCCGCACACCGCGCTGAGCTACACCGTGCCGCAGGGATTACCGCAGTTGCGCGAGCGCATCGCTCAGCGTTACGCGCAATGCGGCGTGGAGATCGATCCGGACGAAGTCATCGTCACCGCCGGCGCGATGGAGGCGATCAGCCTGACCTTGCGCACGATCACCCGGCCGGGCGACATCGTGATCCTGGAATCGCCGACCTATCACGGCCTGCTGCAGGCGGTGTCGGCGCAGGGCCTGCGCGTGCTGGAAATTCCCAACCATCCCGGCCGCGGCATCGATCCGGCGCAATTGCGCGAACTGCTCGAACGCCACGCGGTCCGCGCCGCGCTGCTGGTGCCGAACTTCAACAATCCACTCGGCAGCTTGACCAGCGAAGCGAGCAAGCGCGAGATCGTCGCCGCCTGCGCCGCTCACGGCACGGCCCTGATCGAAGACGATCTGTACGGCGAACTGGCGTATTCCGGCGAACGCCCGTCGCCGCTGCGCCGTTACGACGACGGCGAGCATGTGGTCACCTGCGGCTCGTACTCGAAGATGCTCGCGCCGGGCTTGCGCGTGGGCTGGATGCTCGGCGGGCGGCGGCGCTCGGAACTGCTGCGGACCAAAAGCTTTTCCACCGTCGCCACCGCGACCTTGCCGCAGATGGCGCTGATCGATTTCTTCGCCCGCCACGACATGGAACGCGGACTGCGGCGCTTGCGCCGGACCTTGGCCGGCAATGCGCAGATCTATCGGCAGGCCTTGCTGGATCATTGGCCCGACGGCACCTGCGTGGCCGAACCGGCCGGCGGCATGACCTTGTGGGTGGAGCTACCGGCTGCCGTCGACGGGCAGGCCTTGTTCGAAGCGGCGATGGCGCGCGGCATCGGCATCCTGCCGGGGCATCTGTTTTCCAACCGCGGCGACTACGCCCACCACGTGCGGCTCAGCTGCGGGCAGCCGTGGGATAAGAAGATCGAGACGGCGTTGAAGACCGTGGGTGAGTTGGCGAAGGCCTTACAAGGATGATTTGTGGGAGGGAGCTTCAGCCCCGATGCTTTTCTTTCAGCTCAATCGATACCTGAAAGAAAAGCATCGGGGCTGAAGCCCCTCCTACAAAAGTACAAAGGCCGCACGGGGCGGCCTTCACTGGAAGCATTCGCGGTCGAATCCCGACCCCGACCTCTCACGCCGTCAACAAACTCGGCAGAAACTGATTCAACGCCGACTTGACCTGATCCACGCTCAAATCCGGCTGCGAGATCGCGCGCATCGCCAGCCCTTCGATCAGGCATTGCAGGATCAGCACGCGCGTGGCGACCTGATCCTGCGACACGCCCAAACCGCCGTCGGCGACGGCGCGCACGAACCAATCGCCCAGCAAGGACCGGAACACGTTATCCGACGCCTGCGTGGCCACGGCGATTTCCTCATCGCGCGTGGCCTCGGCGGTCAGCTCCAGGAACAAGGCCGCGCTGGTGACATTGGGATCGTTGGCCTGCCACTGCCCGAACACTTCCGCGATGCCCGCGACCAGATCGCTGGTCGCGTGCAGCTTGGCGATATCGGCCCGGGCCTCTTCGAGCTGGCGCTCGATGATGGCCAGGATGATGTCGTTCTTGCCCTTGAAATAGCGGTAGATCAGGCCCGCGCTCATGCCCGCCGTGTCGGCGATGTTGGCCATGCTCGCGGCGTGGAAGCCGTGCACGACGAAACATTTCTGCGCCGCCACGAGAATGCGCTCGCGCTGAGCCAGCGCGCGCGCGGCGGCCTTGGCGGTGGGCTTGCCCGGAGTGCTCATTGGCTGCGCTCGTTCCAGCCACCTCCGAGGACTTTGTAGAGCGTGACCCGGTTGGCCTGCTCGCTCAGGCGCGTGGTCACCAAGCCCTGCTGCGCACCGTACAGCGTGCGCTGCGCATCGAGCTGGTTGAGATAGCTGTCGCGGCCGGCCTTGTAACGGGCGGTGGACAGCTGATCGGCGCGCGAGGCCGCTTCGACCAGCGCTTCCTGCGCCTGACGCTGTTCGGCCAGGGTCTTGGTCAGCGCCAGCGCGTCGGCGACGTCGCGGAAACCGGACTGGATCGCCTTCTCGTACTGGGCCAGCGCGATTTGCTGGTCGGCCTTGGCCGAAGCCAGATTCGCGCGCAGCTTGCCGCCCTGGAAGATCGGCAGATTGATCACCGGGTTCACCGTCCACGCGCGCGTGTTCGAGTCGAACAGACCCGACAACTCGTTGCTGGCGCTGCCGAGGAAACCGGTCAGGTTGATCGACGGGAAGAACGCCGCGCGCGCCGCGCCGATATTGGCGTTCTGCGCGCGCAGGGTGTGCTCGGCCTGCAGCACATCGGGACGGCGCAGCAGTACTTCCGACGGCAGACCCGACGGCAATCCGGCCAGGCCGGTGACGCCGTCGGTGAGCTTCTGCGGCAGCAGCGCCGGATCGACGGTTTCGCCGACCAACAGATTCAACGCGTTGATGTCCTGCGCGACCTGGCCGGCATAGCGCGCCGAATCCGCGCGCGCCTGTTCGACCTGGGTCCGCGCCTGGCTCAGTTCCAGCCCGGACACCGCGCCCAGTTCGCGACGCTTCTCGGTCAGATCGTAGGCGGCCTGCTGATTCTTCAAGGTCGCTTCCGACACCGACAGCAGTTCGCGATCGGCCGCCAAGGTCAGATAGGCGTTGGCGACTTCGGCGATCAGGCTCAGCTGCGCGCTGCGGCGCGCCTCTTCCTCGGCGAAGTAACGCTGCAGCGCCGATTGGCTGAGGCTGCGCACGCGGCCGAACAGGTCGAGCTCGAAGCTGGTGATGGCGGCGCCGGCGCGGTACTGATCGGTCACCGGCACGTTGTCGCCGCCGCTGCGATCGAGCTGCGCGGTGGCGCCCAGCGCGGGCACGCGGTCGGCGCGCTGGATGCGGTACTGCGCGCGCGCCTTCTCGACGTTGAGCACGGCCACGCGCAGATCGCGGTTGTTGTCGAGCGCGCGGCCGATCAGGTTTTCCAGATTCTGGTCGGCGAAGAAATCGCGCCAGCCGATGTCGGCCACCGCGACGGACGAATCCGTCGCGGCGGAGGCCGCCGCCGGGTCCGAAGTCAGCGGTTGCGCGCCGACGAAGGACTGGGTGGTCGGCGGCAGCGGCCACTGCGCCGGAATCGCCGCCTGCTGCTCGGGCAGCTTGGGCGCCAGGCTGAGACAGCCGGTGGTCGCTACCGCGATCGCGAGCGCCAGGGCGTGGATCGAAAACTTACTCATGGCTCTGCGCTCCTTGCGTGCCCTGCTCAGCGGGCGCGTGCTTCTTTCGGACGAATACTTTCTCGACCACCACGAAGAACAGCGGGACGAAGAAGATACCCAGGAAGGTACCCACCACCATGCCGCCGAGCACGCCGGTGCCGATCGCGCGCTGTGCGCCGGAACCGGCGCCGCTCGCCAGCGCCAGCGGCAACACGCCCAGGCCGAAGGCCAGCGAGGTCATGATGATCGGGCGCAGACGGTCGCGAACGGCCGCCAACGTGCCCGAGATCAGGTCCATGCCTTTCTCAAGGTTCTCCTTGGCGAATTCGACGATCAGAATCGCGTTCTTACTCGACAAGCCCACGGTGGTGAGCATCGCCACCTGGAAGTACACGTCGCGCTCCATGCCGCGCAGCCACGTCGCCAGCACCGTGCCCAGGATGCCCATCGGCGCGATCAGCAGCACCGAAGTCGGGATGGCCCAGCTTTCGTACATCGCCGCCAGACACAGGAACACGATCAACAGCGACAGCGTGTACAGCAGCGGCGTCTGCGCGCCGGCCTGGCGTTCCTGATACGACAGGCCCGTCCATTCCAGACCGATGCCCTGCGGCAACTGCGCCACCAGCTTCTCGACCTCGGCCATCGCCTGGCCCGAGCTCACGCCCGGCTTGGCTTCGCCGTTGATTTCCAGCGCCGAGACGCCGTTGTAACGCTCAAGGCGCGGCGAACCGAATTCCCAACGGGTGGTGGCGAAGGCCGAGAACGGCACCATCTCGCCCTTGTCGTTGCGCACGTACCAGCGATTGAAGTCGGTGGGCGCCATGCGGAACGGCGCGTCGGCCTGGATGTAGACGCGCTTGACGCGGCCGCGATCGACGAAGTCGTCGATGTACTGGCCGCCCCAGGCCGCCTGCAGGGTCGAGTTGATGTCGGCGATGTTCAGGCCCAGCGCGGCGGCCTTCTGGTTATCGACATCGACGCGGAACTGCGGGGTGTCTTCCATGCCGTTCGGGCGCACGTTCTGCAGCAGCTCGCTCTTGCCGGCCATGCCGAGGAACTGGTTGCGCGCGGCGACCAGTGCATCGTGACCCAGCGAACCGTTGTCCTTCATGTAGAACACGAAGCCGTTGGAGTTGCCCAGTTCGAACACCGCCGGCGGCGCCAGCGCGAACACGAACGCATCCTTGATCTGCATGAAGCTGCCCATCGCCCGGCCGACCACGCCGTTGACGCTGTTGTCGGGCATCGGCGTCTTGCCGAAGCTGGTCAGCCAGCGCCAGCGATCGCCCCAGGTGGTCGCGCGCTCTTCCCACGGCTTGAGCTGCGAGAACGCCATACCCGCGTTCTGGCCGTTACCGGCGAAGCTGAAGCCCTGCACGGTGAACAGCGAATCCACGGCCTTGTCATTGAGGAATTGCTCTTCGACCTTCTTGAGCACTTCGCCGGTGCGTTCCTGCGTGGCGCCGACCGGCGCCTGCACGATGGTGAACAAGAAGCCCTGGTCTTCCTGCGGCAGGAACGAGGACGGCAGGCGGATGAACAACACCGCCATCAGCGCCGCCATCGCCGCGAATACGATCATGAAGCGGCCGGCGCGGGTGACGATGCCGCGCACCACGCCCTGGTACTTCGTGTTGCCACGATCGAACTTGTCGTTGAACCAGCCGAAGAAACCCTTGTCGGAAGCGTGATGGCCCTTCTCGATCGGCTTGAGCATGGTCGCGCACAGCGCCGGCGTCAGCACGATCGCCACCAGCACCGACAGGCCCATGGCCGAAACGATGGTCACCGAGAACTGGCGATAGATGACGCCGGTCGCGCCGCCCAGGAACGCCATCGGCACGAACACCGCCGACAGCACCAGGCCGATGCCGACCAGCGCGCCGGTGATCTGGTCCATCGACTTGCGCGTGGCTTCCTTGGGCGAGAGACCTTCCTCGCTCATCACGCGCTCGACGTTTTCGACCACGACGATGGCGTCATCGACCAGCAGGCCGATCGCCAGCACCACCGCGAACATGGTCAACATGTTGACCGAGTAACCGAACAAGGCCAGCAGGCCGAAAGTGCCCAGCAACACCACCGGCACCGCGATCGTCGGGATCAAGGTGGCGCGGAAGTTCTGCAGGAACAGGTACATGACCAGGAACACCAGCACGATCGCTTCGAGCAGGGTCTTGATCACTTCCTCGATCGCCACGCGCACGAACGGCGTGGTGTCGAACGGCGTCACCGCCTTGAGGCCCTTCGGGAACGAAGGCTTGAGCTGCTCGAGTTCGGCCTGGATCGCCTGCGCGGTAGCCAGCGCGTTGGCGCCGGTCGCCAGCGAGATCGCGATACCGGTCGCCGGCTTGCCGTTGAAGCGGGCGATGGTGCTGTAGTCCTCCTGGCCCAGTTCGACACGGGCCACGTCCGACAGCTTCAGCACCGCGCCGGAGCTGTTGGCGCGCACGACGATGTTCTTGAACTGGTCGGCGGTCTGCAGGCGATCCTGCGCGGTGATGGTCGCGTTGAGCTGCTGGCCCTTCACCGACGGCGTACCGCCGAGCTGACCGACCGCGACCTGGGCGTTCTGCGCGCGCAAGGCGTTGATGACGTCGGTTGGGGTCAGCTTGTAGGTGTTGAGCTTGTCCGGGTCGAGCCAGATGCGCATCGCGTACTTGGTGCCGAACAGCTGAGTGCTGCCGACGCCGTTGACGCGCGCGAGCGGATCGACCAGGTTGGCGGCGACGTAGTCGGCGATGTCCGCGCCGTTCATGCTGCCGTCTTCGGACACGAAGCCGATCACCAGCAAGAACGCCGAGTTGGCCTTCGACACGCTCACGCCCTGCTGCTGCACGATCTGCGGCAACAACGGAGTGGCCAGCTGCAGTTTGTTCTGCACCTGCACCTGAGCGATGTCGGGGTCGGTGCCGCTTTCAAAGGTCAGCGTGACGCCGGCCTGACCGTCGGAGGAGCTGGTCGCCGACATGTACAGCAAGCCGTCGATGCCCTTCATGTTCTGCTCGATGATCTGCGTCACCGAGTTTTCGACGGCCTTGGCGGAAGCGCCGGGGTAGGACGCGTTCACCGATACGGTCGGCGGCGCGATGGTCGGATACTGCGAGATCGGCAGTTGGGTGATCGCGATCGCGCCGCCCAACATGATGATGATCGCCAGGACCCAGGCAAAGATCGGGCGATCGATAAAGAACCGTGCCATGAATTTCTCCGATTACTGCTTCGGCGCGCCGGCGGGGGCCGCGGCCGGCTTGGCCGGCGCTGCGCCCTTCTCGGTCGCGTCCACCGGCATGCCCGGGCCGATCTTCTGCAGACCTTCGACGATGACCTTGTCGCCGGCCTTCAGGCCGCTTTCGACCAGCCACTTGTCGCCGATGGCCTGACTGACCTGCAGTTCGCGCGGCTCGACCGTGCCCTTGGCGCCGACCACCATCGCGGTGGCGTTGCCCTTCGGGTCGCGCGAAATGCCCTGCTGCGGAACCAGCAGCGCGTTCTGGCGCACGCCGGTACCGACCAGCGCGCGCACGTACATGCCGGGCATCAGGATGTTGTCCGGATTCGGCACCACCACGCGAAGCAGGAAGCTGCCGGTGCCTTCATCGACGGTGACTTCCGAGAACGCCAGCTTGCCTTCGAGCGGATACTTGCTGCCGTCTTCGAGCACGATGGTCACCGGCGTGGTCGCTTCGGTCAGGGTGCCGGCGGCGATCTGCTTGCGCAGCGCGAGCAGCTCGGCGCTGGACTGGCTGATATCGACGTGGACCGGATCGAGCTGCTGCACCACCGCGAGCGGATCGGCCTGATTGGCGGTGACCAGCGCGCCGGCGGTGACCGCCGACTTGCCGATGCGGCCGGTGATCGGCGAGGTGATGCGGGCGCGGCCGAGGATCACGCTGGCGCTCTGCACCGCGGCGCGGCCGGACGAGACATCGGCCTGGCTTTGCTTGAGTGTGGCGACCGCGGTTTCGTCGTCCTGCTTGCTGACCGCGTCGATCTTGACCAGATCGGCCGAACGCTTGGCGTTCAGACGCGCCGAATTCAACGACGCCTCACCGCGCGCAAGCGTGGCCTTGGCCGTTTCCAGATCGGCGGCGTAGGTCTTGTCGTCGAGCTGATACAGCGGCTGCCCGGCCTTGACCAGACCGCCCTCGGTGAACAAGCGCTTCTCGACGATGCCGTTGACCTGCGGCCGCACCTCGGCGATCAGCGAAGCGCTGGTGCGCCCCGGCAACTCGCGAGTCAGCGTGACCGTCTCGGGCTTGAGGGTCACCACCGTGACCTGCCCCTTCTGGCCGCCGGGTCCGCCAGGACCGCCTTGTTGATCGCCTCCCTTGCCGCAGGCCGCCAGGGCCAGGCTGAGCACGGAAACAGTGAGAATTGTCTTATAGGACAGGGACTTGCGCGACGGCATGGGGGAGCCTCAGGTCGTTGTTGCGGTCGGACAGACCGCGGCCACATCGTAGAATGAACGATCATTCTCTTTTTTTGGATGGGCGGAGTCAAGCCGCGAGCGGTTGACCTTAGCGAGCGCTCGTCAGGTGGTGTTTATGTAAGTTCGTTGGCTTGCAAGCGAGGATGCGGCAGCTCGGCAGACCGGACCACCGACTCCACCGAGCAGCCACAGACAGATGTTTGACCAGCTGGCGGACTGGCCGGCCAAGTATCGCAACCCCTGGCTGTCGAAACACCGGCCGCCCTCATCATTAGATGAAACCGATGACGGCCACCAATAGAAAGAGGATTAACACAGTGCCACTAACGCTCGCGAGCTGAAGCGCCGTCAGACATCAAGAATGAGCATTTAGATTGAGGCAACAAAACCAGACGCCCGCTACCACGCTCAACTGCGCGAACCAGATCGTATTCGATGACGCCATAATGAAACCAATCGAAAAAATCGAAGAAAAAGAAAACAGACTGATTTTCCGGATCAAAATTTTCCAACGGACCCCAAATAATGTTTCCGTTGGCATCAGGAGAGCCGAAACGCACACCAACTTCTCCGGCACCGCTAGCCAACTGGACAACCAGCGATTCGCACCCGAATTTCCGATACCCGTCAGCCTGCGCAGCATCTTGGCGAAATACGAGACACCTCAACAATTCCCGCTCTATCACATAAAAAGATTCTTCAGCATTTAAGTCGAGAACTCCCTGCCCAGGCATCAAGTAATTATTCCAGACCTCCAAAGATGCCATCCTAAATCGCTGAACCTCGGAGGTCACATCTCTCATATTCAGTTTCCTTGAAGGCCCTGACTTGGGCGGTCCGGATAGCAAATACAAGTCTCGGGATTTTGATTGTATACGATCACATGAACGGTACTGGTCGGATGCCCGTGGCCAGGCTTGTTAACTGTCCAACTGGCTCCCGGTGGGCAGGGATTACAATTTCCATTACAATCCCTGCCTGGATCAACCGGCTTCAATACAACAGGATCATTATTGAATCTGGAAGAAGCAGCCGACCAGCCCTCAGATTTTTCTGGCGCATTAAGCCCGTTGATCAGCTCACTTCCTGCCCACGCCACCACCACAGCCGACCCTACAAAAACCGCAGCCTCACCCAGAGCCACAAGAGCAGGCGGCACCAACGGTAAGAGAAAGAACAAACGACCATCCGGATCTACGTAACTATTCGGATTTTGTCCTACATAGCCATAGGTACTAATCCCACCCCCCAACCCTATTGAATCGCTTTGCAGATACCGCCCCGCACTTGGCTCATAATCTCGCGAATAGTTGTAGTTCAATCCACTAGCAGCATCGTACCGCTGCCCCGGAAACCGTAGGTCGAATACAAATTTAGTCCCATCCAAATCCGGATCTTGATTCGGCTGACTGTTACCGAACGCCTCGCCCTTCAAGTCCCACTTCCAAACGGCCGCATTGCGACTCGGATCGATCACCACTCGCGGACTGCCCAAGTGATCCGGTTCGATATAGAACAGTTTCTGCGCACTGCCTATGCCGCTGATAACACCCACCGGCAGATCGTCCAGCCACATCACTTGCTGGTGGGCCACACCGGTGGCACTGTACTCGCCCAACCAGCGACCGTCCTCGGCATAGATCGAGTGGAGGATGCTAGTGCTGCTGGTGCGGCCTACCTGCTGGCCTTTACTGTTGTATGAGTAGGACATCTTGGCCACGCCATCAACCTTGAATTGACTCAGACGATCCAGGTCGCTATAGACGAGTTGCTGCGCGGTGCCACCGATGCTGGTGGTGTTACCCGCAGCGTCGTAGGTGCGGGATATACCACTCGCGCTTTGCAGGCGGTGGCTACCGATCGAATATACGTAGGTCTGCGGGCTTGCCGCACCGCTCTGCACGCTGGTGCGGTTGCCGGTGGCGTCGTAGGCGTAGGTCTCCAGCGGCGTGCCGGTCGGGCCGTCGCGAGTGACAGTCAGACGGCCCAAAGGGTCGTAGTCGTACTTCGCCAGCGTAGCGCTCTGTAATCCGTCCTTTAGCTCGGTCAGTTCGCCAACGGCGTTGTAGCCGTAATTCAGCGACAAGCCACCAGTTGACGAGTCATAGATGCTCTTTGCGCGATAGTCCTGATCGTGGGCACGAGCCATGGTGCGACCGTTGCCGTATGTCCAGCCGGCCACCGGACCAAACGACTCGTAGGTCGCGCCGGCCAGCAGCACCGTGCGCACACCGCCGGCCGGCGTCACGCCGACTTCCTTGATACGGCCCTGACTGTCGCGCACGTAATCGGCCACAACACCGTCTGGATAGGTCATTGCGCTCAGCTGTCCGCCCAAGGTGTAGGCGTAACGCAAGGTGAGGCTCTTGCTATCGACCGTCTGCACCTTACGCACGACCTGCCCGAAACGGTCGTAGCAATACTTCAGCTCGGTACCGTCGGTGCGCATCGCTGTGACGCGGCCGATCGCGAAAGTCTCGCCCACTGTGCACACGCTGTTGACCGTGTCGTAGTCGTACTCCACATCCGGTCCGCCCGCGGCGGTGTAGGACACCGTCTTGGGACGATTCAATGCGTCGTAGGTGTAGCGGTGCGGCTCGGGGTCGTTTGCGTCCTGTTTGGTCGCGACCCGCCCCGCGGCGTTGTAGGTGTAGTTGGTAACGCCGGTATCCGGACTAGTTAGGCGAGTCTGTTCGCCGAACCCGTTATAGGCGTAGACCGTGTCCAGACCCTTCGGATCAGTCACCTTCTCCAGCTGGTCCAGCGCGTTGTATTTGAACGCCGTCTGGACCGCCAATCCATTCACATCCTGCAAGGTGCGACTGAGTCGATTCAGCGAATCCAGATCCTGATCGATGACGCGCCCCAAAGCATCGGTGGTCGTATTGAGATTGCCATTGGGATCGTAAGCAAATGAAGTCGCGTTCTGCGAGGCATCCTTCTGCACTTGCAGCTGTCCCAACACGTTATAGCCCCTGGACAGCGTCCGCTTGAGCGTTCCACTGGCGGTCTTGGTGTCCTCCTGCCTGCGGTTGCCGGCATTGTCGAGGGTGTAATGAATCGTATTGCCGTCGCCATCGACGATATCGGTGAGTCGCTTCGCTACATCGTATGCGTAGCTGGTACGCGAACCACCAGGTAACGTAATGCTCTTGACCGTGCCAACCGGCCAGTATTCGAAGCGGGTGATCCGATCGTCCGTCTCGACGCTGTCGTTCGCGCCTCGCACTTTCGTTGCCGCAACCCAGCCACGAGGGTTGTATTCGGTATCCGTGATGACTCCGCTGGAGTCCTTGACCGAAAGGGTACGCCCCGCGCCGTCGTAGCGCACAAACTCAGTGACGTGCCCAAGCGCATCCGTCACTTTCCAAAGATCTCCTTTCCGATGCGGGCAGTCGGTTGGCGACGCGGCACAGGTCACGTCGTCGCTAGCGTAGTAGGCAAAGGTAGTGATGTCGGGGATGTCGGTTCTGGGTCCGTCCATCGACAAGACCAACCCGAGCAAGGGACAGGTACCAGCGTCTATACCGGACTGTTCGCAGTAAGTCGTCGCACTGGTACGCGTAGCAGTCCCGTCCGATTTCGATTGCGTTACGGTTTGACCACGTGCGTTATATGTCCAGGCATCAGTCCGCAGCAAAACCGAGGATGCATCATACAAACGGCGCTGTACCGGCGCGCGCAGTCCGACATCCCAGTCTGTCTGTGTGGCACGCTTCGCTCCACTCGCATCGTTCGCAGCCTCAATCTGCTGAGTCAGCAGTCCGGCGGCATCGTAATCGTAGTTCGTCTCAATGCCACGAAAATCAGTAACGACGTCGGGATATCCATTTGCGTCGAATGTTTTTTTCTTGATCTGCCCGCCGTTACAACTCGGACACAGGCCGGATTGACTGCTCAGGCGTCGCACGCCATGCAGCGTTTCGAAATTAACCGTCGTGACCGCGCCCAAGGACTGCGTCAACGTCACTGAACCGTCGGCTTCATAGGAAATAGCGACGCGATCTATGGCTGAGGTGGTAGTTCCGTGAACACTTAGATTGACTCGATTCTCGGCGTCGTAATCCCAAGTGGAAGAACGATTTCCATTTTCGTCGACGATTCCCGTCAACAACTGCGGCTGCCCCGCCTTTTCGTAGTGATATTGGACCCAGTGATTATCGCTCGGACTCCCCGGCGTGGCGTCGGGATAAGTAACCCACGAAAACATCCCGGACAGATAGTGGTAGGTGATCACACCGCCGTCAGGCAAAGTAGCTTTAGTCAGTTGCTTGTAGTTATCGAAGACGAACGCGATGGATCGTCCCTTACGATCGGTAACCTTGCTCAGTTGCCCGTTTACGTCGTAAGTCAACCAGTTGTAAGGCCCACGAGTGTCTTCGAGCCGGATTAGTCGCCCTGCAGCATCGTAGATTTCTCGCGTACCGCTTGCCTTGGCCGACAGAATCCAACCATCGTGTAATCCCGACGGCGCAATCAATTGGGTCAGCCGCTCGCTTACATCAGGGTCGCCCGTCCAAGTTCCGCTGGCCGCGTCGTAGTGGAAAAAAATCGCGTTCCCCTGAGGACGCCAGAAAAACGCTTGCATCTCCTGGACCAAACTGGCGGCGACGGGTTGGTTGAAGCCTAATCCGCGATGGCCGTAGCTGAACTGCCAATTCGGCCCCAATGGGGCATAAGCCGTATTAGTTGGGCCACTGGTGTAGTAACGCGTGAGTGTCAGATCACCGTCCGCATCACGATAATCGGTAGCGGCCTGGACTTTATTCCCCGTACCCAGGTTGCAGGGGTTTCCCGCGCTACCCTGCCCTGCGCCCACCTGCCCCTCGCTCGGACAGCTGGGCGGTTTAGGACTCTTCTTTCTTACGATATCGTACTCATACGTGGAATCAGTGCAGTTAGACTTGAGACGCGCCACGGCTCGAGTGGGGCTCACGATCGTCGTGCCAAGATGCGTATATGGATTAGTGCACTTCTGGAAGCATTCCATGGTCGTAACGGCATTGTTATGCCGCATATGCAGTACGGCCACTTCCTCGGGTGTTGCCGCATAGACCTCGGGCGTCCGGCATTCTTCGCCCCCACCAGCCAGCGAAGAGGGGTAGTACCACATCCCTTGGTCGCCCGGAATGATTTGGCAATCAGCAGCCGAGGCGACAAGCAATAACGTCAGCACCAGCCAGCAGCGGCGCGATCCGAACAAGTTCATGAAATGTCCCCAAAAGGCATGGCTCATCTTTTTCTTCCGTGATTTCCGGCAACAGGCACAGCACCGGAGCGTCCCTGCAGTCCAGTCTACAAGACTCGATCGATTACGATGGCCGCGACACTATGCTGAGTGTCGATCTTTTATCACGACGGTCCCACATGCTAAGAACCGTCGCACAGACCTCATCCAGGATCACCGAGCGAAAGGCAACGCGCAAGACGACATAGGCTGCCTGTATGTGTACGGCCCGAATTTTTACTTTTCTGATCCACACATTCGGCATTACCGATAAGGGTTGTAGGTATAACTCGCACTCACCCCTTCCGGAATCCGAAAATAATTCGTCACCACCCCCACCGGATCACTAGCCAACATCCCCCGCCCCGGACCATCGTTGCTGTCGTCCCAACCCCAGGGCGCATTCGCCGAGTTGGTGTTGCAGCCGATCGCGCCGCTGCCGCAGCCGCCGGTCTTGTCTCCGGCGAAACTGCCGTAGCCGGCGAACAGCCAGCTGTTGTTGCGCTGCTCCCACATGCCGCCGGGTTCGAAGATGTCGATGAGTTTGTATTTGACGTCGCGGTCGTCGGCGTTGGACGGAACTTCCGCGGTGGTGAGCGAGGGGTAATAGATCACGCCGTCGCCGTTGATGTTGTAGGCGGGCCAGGCTTTGAGGCCGTGGCCTTTGGCTTCCTGCGCGGTGACCGGATGCGGGGCGCCCTGGTAGGTCAGAAACGACAGCGAGCCGTCCACGCTTTCGGCGCCGGCGGTCCAGTTGCTGCCGGCGGGGACGAAGGAGAAGAAGTCGGTGTGGGCGACGGTCACCGCGGCTTTGAGGGTGCCGTAGGTGGAGCCGTCGCGGGCGATCGCGAACAGCACGCCTTCGGCGTCGTTCTCGTGTTCGGTGTCGAAGAAGGAATCGGTCCAGTCGCGCGGATGGAAGAACAGGTAGGTGATGAACCAGTGCGTGCTGGTTTCGACCACCGAGTAGTAGCCGTGCGCGGCCAGCGGATACGCGGACTGGCCGGCGCGATCCCAGTTGTTACGCCCGTCGAGGTCGCCGTCGAAGTCGTAACGGGTGACGTAGTCGGCGGCGCCGCCGAGTGCGTGGCTGCCGGTCTGGTCGACGTCCTGGTAATGCACCGGCGCCCAGCGCAAGGCGAGCGCGGCGCGGTCGGCGGCCGATTGCGCCGACAGGCCGGCCGCGGCGGCGTCGGTTGCGAATGCGCCGGCGAGCAAGCCGCTGGCGATGAGACTGATGCGTACTGCGCGCGCGATACCGTCGAAGCCGATCATCGAACCCTCCCTGCCTGGTGAAAGACCGAAGCATGCGAGTCGCTTGATGGCAACGGTATTGCAAGGGCGTTGATGCGAAGACGCGAAGCGGCACAGATCGGCGAATCCGCGCGGCGGCGGGTCGGGACTGTGCGCGCGGTCGCTTGCGGCGGATGCCGCCGGGCCGTCAGCGCGGCGCGGCGATTACGAAAAAGAGGGCTGGCAGGCGCGAGCCGGGCTGGCAAGAGGGGCTGCGATCCACTTCGGTCGCGCCGCGCATGCTACGGGCGGATCGCGGCTTGAACAAGACTCGGCGATGATTGCGAACGTCGCCTACCGAGGATCCACCGCGATCTTGTGTCGGGGCTGAAGCCCCTCCCACAAAAGATTCCGAAGCTTCGCCTCTGCGTTGGGCGCGGTGCGACTGCGTTGCGGGCGCAGTCGCACCGCGACCGCAATCAACCCGCCGCTTGCGGCACGCCGGCGATCTGCCGCAACGCCGCTTCGAACTGCTCCACCGGCTGCCCGCCCTGGATCAGGTGGCGGTCGTTGATGATCACCGACGGCACCGCGCGGATGCCCTGGCTTTGATAGAACTGCTCTTGCTCGCGCACCGCGTCGGCGTATTCGTCCGAGGCCAGCAGCGCCTTGGCGCGTTCGCCGTCCAGGCCCGCTTCGATCGCCACCGCGACCAGCGCTTCGTGCGATGACACGTCGCGGCCGTCGGTGAAATAGGCCTTCAGCAAGGCGTGCTTCAGCGCGCGTTCCTGCGCCTGCCCTTCGACGCCGGCCCAATGCAGCAGGCGGTGCGCGTCGAACGTGTTGTAGATGCGATCGCGCGCGTTGAACTCAAAACCGACCGCGGCGCCGCGCTGGCGCAGGGCCTCGCGGTTCTGCGCCAGTTGCTGCGCGCCCAGGCCGTACTTGTGCGCCAGATGCTCGTCGATGTTCTCGCCTTCGGCGGCCATCTGCGGGTTGAGTTCGAACGGCTGGAAATGCAGTTCGATCTCGACCTCGTCGCCGAGCCGGGCGATGGCCTGCTCGAGCGAATTCAGGCCGACCGCGCACCACGGGCAGACGACGTCGGAGACGAAATCGATCTTCACGCGCGGGGCCGTACCGGGGGACAAGGAACTCATGGTGAAACTCCGCGCCAGGCGCATCGAATAGGTGCAAAGACGATGCGGCCGGCGCCGGCCGTCCTCAAGCCGCGCCCGGCCGCACCGGCGGATCGGTGCGTTCCATCGCGGCGGCCGGGAGCGGCCGCCGGCGCGGTCCGGCCGGGCCCACCGGACTGATGACTGGGTCACAAAACTATGGGCAAAATAGCCCGGCGTCCGGCCAGGGCGCCCGCGCCGCGCGACGGCCCGGGCGGGCCGGGGCGCCGACCGCAGCGGCCCTCGCGCCGCGCCAACGCTCAATGGGGACAACATGGACTCGATGTATCCGGCCGGACCTGCATCCGTGCCTGCGCAACTGACTGCGCCCAGTGCCGCTTACCGCCGTCACGCCTGGCTGGCCATGGCCGGCCTGCTCGGCTTCGTCGCGATCTACTTCGCCTTGCTGGTCTGGTTCGGCTGGACCGCCTGGCGGCTGTTCGCGAGCATCGCCAACAGCAACGGCCAGAACCTGATCGGCAACGGCATCACCGGCGCCTGCGCCGCGTTCCTGTGCGTGTTCATGGCCAAGGCGCTGGTATTCAAGCGCCGCGGCAAGAGCGGCGAGGACATGGAACTCAAGCCGGCCGATCAGCCCGATCTGTTCGCCTTCCTGCACCGGCTGGCGGACGAGGCCGGTGCGCCGCGTCCGCATCGGGTGTTTTTGTCGCCGCGGGTCAACGCCGGGGTGTTCTACGACCTGTCGCTGCTCAACCTGATCGTGCCGTCGAAGAAGAACCTGGAAATCGGCCTGGCGCTGGTCAACGTGCTCAACCTGGGCGAGCTGAAGGCGGTGCTGGCGCACGAATTCGGCCATTTCGCCCAGCGCACCATGGCGGTCGGGCGCTGGGTCTACATCGCCCAGCAGGTGGCCGCGCACATCATCGCCAAGCGCGACGCCTTCGACGATTTCCTGCGCGCGCTGTCGCGCTTCGACCTGCGCGTGGCCTGGGTCGGCTGGCTGCTGTCGCTGGTGGTGTGGTCGATCCGTTCGGTGGTGGAGATGGTGTTCCGGCTGGTGGTATTGGCGCAGCGCGCGTTGTCGCGCGAGATGGAATATCAGGCCGATCTGGTCGCCGCCTCGCTGACCGGCAGCGATGCGCTGGTGCACGCCCTGCACCGCCTGGGCGCCGCCGACGATGCCTGGGACCGCGCGCTGAGCTTCGCCGGCCGCGAATACGCCAACCAGCGCCCGGTGGCCGATCTGTTCGCGGTCCAGACCCGCATCATCGAGCATCTGCGCCGTGTTTTCGCCGACGCCGAATACGGCGAGCCGCCGCAGTTGCCGGGCAGCGAACGCGAACGCCATCGCGTGTTCAAGAACGAACTGGCGCAGCCGCCGCAGATGTGGTCCACGCATCCGGCCAACAGCGACCGCGAGCGCAACATCAAGCGCAGCTACATCGCCTGCGAGATCGATCCGCGCCCGGCGATGAGCCTGCTGCGCGACGGCCAGGCGCTGAAGGAGCGCATGTCGCGCGAAATGATCGACGCGCCCGAGCCGCTGCCGCCGGTGCCGATCGAGGAATCGCTGCGCCATCTGGAACGCGACTACGCCGATCCGGCCCTGGACCGGCGCTTCCGTGGCACCTACCTGGGCCGCTCGATCGTGCGCGACTACGACCGTTGCGATGAGCTGTACTACCCCCTGCCCGCCGGCGCCGACCTGGGCGAGCATCTGCGCGGCCTGTACCCGACCGCGCACGGCGACGCGCTCGAACGTCTGCGCGAACTGGAAGCCGAGCGCGGCACCCTGGAGGCCATGCGCGAAGGCCATCTGCGCGCGACCGGCGGCGTGCTGCACTGGCGCGGCAGCGAACTGCCGGCCAAGGAACTGCCCAAGGTCATCGCCCAGTTGGACGAAGAACTCACGCCGCTGCGCGAGGACGTGCGCGAGCACGATCGCCGCTGCCGCAGCGTGCATCTGACCGCGGCGCGCGCGCTCGGCGGGCCGTGGGAAGCGCTGCTGCGCGGCCAGTTGGCGGTGTTGCACTACGCCGATCACAGCTACGCCGACGTGCAGGACATCAACGGGCTGCTGGTCAACACCTACGAGGTGGTCACCGCCGATCGCCGCGTGTCCTCCGACGAACTCAATCGCCTGGTGGCGGCGGCCAATCAACTGCAGCGCACGCTGCACCGGCTGCACGATCACGCCGGGCAAGTGCGCCTGGACCGGCGCATCGCCGAGCGCCTGGAGGCGAGCGACTGGGCCGAGGTGATGGGCGAATTCCGCCTGCCCTTGGCCGATCGCGACAACATCCAGAAGTGGCTGGGCGTGATCGACAACTGGGTGCGCGGCACGCTCGGGCCGCTGGCGGCGCTGCGCAAGGCCGCGCTGGGCGCGTTGCTGTCGACCGAGGATGAGGTCGCCGCGCTGGTGCATGCGCGCGCGCATGCCGGCGCCGATGCGCTGGCTGCGTTCGGCGCGAGCGATGCGCCGGCAACAGTTAGCGACGGCGACGCAGCCGCAACGTCCGGCGACGAGCGCTTCGCCGCGATCACGCCCGACTCGCCCGCCGCGGTGCCGCAGGAATACAACCTGCTCAAGCCCGGGTCCGGACGCAAGCGCCAGACCAAGCTCGGCTGGTGGGATCGCTTCCAGACCGCCGACGGCCTGGTGCCGTCGATGTCGCGCGTGGCGGTGGCCGGCAGCATCGTCGGCGCGGTGTTGTTCGTCGGCGCCTCCATCGGCGTGGCCAAGATCACCGTGATCAACGGCCTGGCCCAAGCGATGCGGGTGGAGATCGACGGCCACGCCCTCGATCTGCCGCCGTTGCAGCACCTCACCGTGGACTTGCCCGGCAGCGGTAGCCATCACGTGGTCGCGCGCACCGCCGACGGCGCGACCGTGGAGGAATTCGACAGCGACCGCGAACAAGCCTCGCACGTCGTCTACAACATCGCCTCGGCCACGCCGCTGGTGGAATGGACCGCGGTCTACGGCAGCCGCGGCGAAGTTCCCGAACGCAAGCTCGGCACACCGCGCTGGAGCACCGCGGCGGCCGACTACGTGTTCGAGCAGCCGCCCAAGCAGATCAGCGGCAATGGCGACGGCGGTACGCGCAGCGTTTTGCAGGAGTTCGCCGAGTTCGATCCGGCCGATCAGTTGCAGCTGGCCGCCAACGACGACGAGAAAATCGCGTTGGTCGCCGCGCATGCGCGTTGGGATGCGGCCGATTCGCGCCACATCAGCCAATGGCTGGATCTGGCCTCCAAGACGCCGGAGTTCGCCCGCGTGATCGGCGAACGCCTGCGCCGCGCGCCGACCGAAGTGGTTTCGCTGCGCGCCGAGCAGGACGCGGTTAAGGGCAAGCCGGAATACGCGCAAGTGTGCGCGCGCCATCGCGGCCTGTCCGAACGCACGCCCGACTCGGCCGACCTGCGCTACGTCGCGGTGCGCTGCACGGCCGACGACGAAGCCCAGGATCGCGCCTTCGCCGAAGGCCACGCACGCTGGCCCGACCACGGCTGGTTCGCGCTGGCCGCCGGTTACGGCGCCAGCGAACGCGCGCAGTGGGCGCAGGCGCTGCCGTTGCTGCAGCAGGCGGCGAAGATGCCGCAGGTCGCCGATTGGCTGGGACCGGAGCTGGCGCGCGCGCAGCGTGCGATCGAAGGCGAATCGGCGCAGGTGGCCGCGCCGGAGTCGGGGCAGCTCAAGCGTCTGCTGTCGATCGACAACAACACGATCGCGCGCGAATCGCCGTACTGGGCCTATGCCGCGCTCAAGGGCGGCTTTTTCGATCACGCATTGGCGACCAAGCAAGGATCGCCCGAACTGGACGCGCGCGTGTTGAGCATGGTCGCCGCCTCCGACGGCGCGCCGGCCGAAATCGTGACGCGCGCGCTGGCGCAGACCGTGCATGTCGAAGGCGATCCGGCCTCGGCCTGGGCGATGGCCGCCCTGGCCATGCGCGAGCGCCACGCCGCCGCGCCGCGATTGCGCGAGGAAGCCATGCGCGCCGAACCGGAGGAAGCCGCGAAGATCGCCGCGTTCTTCGACGCGGTGCGCCGCGGCGGCGCGGCCTCCACCGCCGAAGCCGAGCGCGCGTTGGGCAAAGTTTCGCCGCGTTCGCGCGGCATCGCCTACGCCACCGCCGTGGTGTTGTTGGGCCGCGATTGCCCGAACGCCTGGCGCGACGGCGCCAAGCGCCTGTTGTTCGCGATCGAGCGGCCGTACTTCGCCTGAACGGCGTGAACCGCCGATGCCGCGGCGCCGCTGAGGCGCCGCGGCGACTTTGCCGCAACTGACCGTTGCCGCGCCGGTGCTGGCGCGCATGCCGGCCAGTGGCCACACTGTGTCCACCTCGCTCCCGCATCCGGCCGATATCCTTCGCGATGTCGGCGATCGGCTCTCCCAAGGTTTCGCATCGCTCGGGTCGCTTTCGCGATGCGAGCCTGCATGCAGGCCGATCGCGGCGACTCGCACCACCACTCCCCCATTCTTTCGACGACGCATCACGCCATGAGCGCTACCGCAGCCCCCACGCCCCTCGCCCGTCCGCTCTGGCAGGGCCGCGCCTGGGTGCTGGTCGGCATCGTGCTGTCGGCCTTCACCCTGCGCACCGCGGTGACCTCGCTGACGCCGCTGCTGGATGCGCTGGGCCGCGAATTCGCCTTCGGTTCCACCATGACCGGCGTGTTCGGCATGGTGCCGACCGCGGCGTTCGCCCTGTTCGGCGTCGCCACGCCGGCGCTGGCGCATCGCATCGGCCTGGAGCGCGCGGCGCTGCTGGCGATGGCGGTGGCGGCGCTGGGCCTGCTGGCGCGCGGCTTCGTCGGCGATACCGGGCAGTTGCTCGCCGCCAACGCGATCGCGCTGGCCGGCATGGGCATCGGCAACGTGGTGCTGCCGCCGCTGGTGAAGCGCTATTTCGGCGATCGCGTCGGCACGGTCAGCACCGCCTACATCACCGTGCTGCAACTGGGCACGATCCTGCCGGCGCTGGCGGCGGTGCCGCTGGCGCAGGCCTCGGGCTGGCGCGTGTCGCTGGCGTCGTGGTCGCTGGTGGCGGTGGCCGCGGCGCTGCCGTGGCTGGCGGTGCTGTGGATGGAAGCGCGCGGCCGTTCGGCGCAGGCGCGCGAACTGGCCAACACGCACGATCACGCCGTCGCTATCGGCGATGAAGCGCCGGAACTGTCCGTGCCGGCCGCGCCGGTCGCGCGCGGCAAGGTCTGGCGCTCGCCGGTGGCCTGGGGCATGACGCTGATGTTCGGCATGACCTCGCTGATCACCTATTCGATGTTCACCTGGCTGCCCAAGCTGCTGGTCGAAGCCGGCGGCAGCGCCGCGCTGGGCGGCAGCATGGTCGCGCTGTTTTCGACCCTGGGCATGATCAGCGCGCTGTGCATGCCGATGCTGGCGGTGCGCATCGCCAATCCGTTCCCGATCGTGCTGGCCTGCGTGCTGGCGTATCTGGGCGGCTTCGCCGGCCTGCTGCTGGCGCCGATGCACGGCACTTTCCTGTGGGTCGGCCTGATCGGCCTGGGCCCGAGCACGTTCCCGCTGGCGCTGACCCTGATCAATCTGCGCACGCGCACGCCGGGCGGTTCGGCCGCCCTGTCCGGCTTCATGCAGGGCCTGGGCTACACCATCAGCTGCCTGGGGCCGCTGGCGTTCGGCTGGCTGCATGAGCTCAGCCACGGCTGGGTGTGGCCGTTCGCGATGCTGGGCGCCTGCCTGCTGGTGCTGATCGTGGGCGGACGGCTGGCGTGCAAGCCGCGGTATCTGGAAGACACCTGGTAACAAGGCCCGGGGCGCCGCGCCCCGCAGCGCGCCCGGTTTTTCCTTATCGGCCGATTCACGGCACCATGGCCGCCCGCGTTGTTTTTTTACGTCGTGCAGGCCGTGCGCATGCGCGGTAACGTCGTGACTTCCGACTTCTTCCTTGCGTGATCGCGATGCAGGATCTGACCCAAGGCTCGATTCCCGGCCACCTGCTGCGCATGGCCACGCCGATCGCGGCCGGCATGCTGTTCCAGATGATGTACGTGCTGGTCGATCTGTATTTCGTCGCGCGCCTGGGCGATGCCTCGATCGCCGGCGTCGGCGCCGCCGGCAACGTGCAGTTCGTGATCATGGCGCTGACGCAGATCCTCGCGGTCGGCACGATGGCGCTGATCGCCCAGGCCGCCGGCCGCAAGGATCGCGACGACGCCAACGTGGTGTTCAACCAGAGCCTGCTGCTGGCGCTGGCGTGCATGGTCCTGGTGCTGGTCGCCGGGTACGCCCTGGCCGGCGCGTACATGCGCATGCTCGGCGCCAATGAAGCGACCACCGCGGCCGGCATCGAATACCTGCACTGGTTCCTGCCCGGGCTGGCGCTGCAATTCATTCCGACCGCGATGGGCGCGGCCTTGCGCGGCACCGGCATCGCCAAGCCGACCATGCTGGTGCAGATCTTCACCGTCGTGCTCAACATCGTGCTGGCGCCGGTGTTGATCGCCGGCTGGCTGACCGGCCATGCGATGGGCGTGGCCGGCGCCGGCCTGGCCAGTTCGATCGCGATCGGCGCCGGTCTGGTGCTGATGGTCTGGTATTTCCTGCGCCTGGAGAAATACGTCCGCGCCGATCCGGCCCTGCTGCGGATACGGCCGTCGGTGTGGAAGCGCATCCTCGCCATCGGCCTGCCGCCGGGCGGCGAGTTCGCGCTGATGTTCGTGTACATGGGCCTGATCTATTGGGTGATCCGCCATTTCGGCGCCGAGGCACAGGCCGGTTACGGCATCGGCTCGCGCATCATGCAGGCGATCTTCCTGCCGGCGATGGCGATCGCGTTCGCGACCGCGCCGGTGGCCGGGCAGAACGTGGGCGCGCGGCAGCCCGAGCGGGTAGTCGCTACGTTTCGCGCGGCGACGTTGATGAGCGCGGCGGTGATGCTGGTGCTTACGCTGCTGTGCCAGTGGAAGCCGGAGCTTTTGGTGCGCGGCTTCACCCAGGAAGAAGCGGTGGTGCGGGTCGCGGCGGAGTTTCTCGCGGTGATCTCGTGGAACTTCATCGCCTCGGGCCTGATCTTCAGCTGCTCGGGCCTGTTCCAGGCGCTGGGCAACACCGTGCCGGCCCTGCTCAGCAGCGCCAGCCGTCTGGTAACGTTCGCGGTTCCGGCGATATGGCTGTCGGCGCAGCCCGGCTTCGAACTGCGCCAGCTGTGGTGGCTGTCGGTCGCTACCCTGACCCTGCAGGCGGCGCTGAGCCTGTGGCTGCTGCATCGCCAGTTCCGGCAACGCTTGCCGCAACTCGCGCTGGCGGTGTGAATCGCGCGCGGCGTGCATGCGCCGCGCGTTACAAACCTCATGCGCGACGGCGCTGGCGCCGGACGCTCGCTGCGCGGTAGCGAAACTATCGCCGCCTGGGGAAAACCCGGGACGACGATCCGGGCGGCCCATGGCCGCCCTTTTTTTATTCGCATCGCGGCGATCGCGAGCGTTTTTTTGTTACATCCGTTCGTGCGCGAGCGCAGTCGCCGAGCTTACGCGTTCATCGGCATGAATCGCACGGATGTGTCGGTGGTCAAAGCGCGGATGTGGAAACGCGGGCACAAATCGAGCTGTCATCTCGCAGCGGTTTCCGGTAACGGATCACGTAACGCGACCTCTCGCTCACGACAATGAACGAACGGGATCCATGCTTGCCTTGCAACCACGCGGCTTTATCGCAGCCGCGTCCGAAGGAGATCGTTCGATGCATCCGCACTCTCTCGCCGCAGCCCTGGGCTGCTCGCTACTGCTGACTTCGGCCCTGGCCGGCGCAAGCGACCGCTTCGATACGCTGCAACTGAACCTGGAAAAGACCAGCGCCCTGGTGTTGGCGCAAGCGCAACGCGCGTGGTATCCCGAGTATTTCCGCCGCGCCTACGCGCGCTATCCGAATCTGCCCGCCGGTTCCCTGGAAGCCATCGCCTACGCCGAAACCAACTGGACCCACGTTCGCCCCGATCCGGCGCAAGACCCGCGCGATCTGCACATGCCGCGCTCCTTCGGCGTCATGGGCCTGTACCACGGCGGCGGCTTCGCCGACCAGGTCGGCGACGGCGCGCGCCTGATCGGCCGCAGCGCGCGGCAAGTCATCGACGATCCGGAAAGCAACATCCTCGCCGCCGCCGCGCTGCTCGATCGCGCGCTCGCCGCCAGCCAGTCCGACAAGCGCAGCCGCGCGCTCGCCCAACCCGAGGATCTAGCGCCGGTGCTCGCGCGCTACGCCGGTTACGGCGCGGCCAACGGCGGCATCGCCGACTACGCGCGGCAGAGCTTCGCCTACGGCGTGCTGCAGACCTTGCAGCGCGGCGTGAACGAGCAAGGCGTGCAGATCAAGGCACAGCCGCTCAAGCTGGAACGCGCCTTCGATGCCGGGCAGTTGCAGAAGCTGCGCGCGCCCACCTTGCTGATGAACGCCGGCGACGACAGCGTGCGCGTCAACGATGCGCTGGCGCGCGAACTGGCCGCGCCCGCTCTGAAGGCGCCGGCCACCGATGTCGGCGCCAAGGCGGTGGATTTCGGCGAAGCGATCTGGAATCCGGCCAGCTCCAGCAACTACAGCACCGCCTCCAATGCCATGAGCGCGGTGATCATGCATACGATGGAAGGCTCGTACGCCGGCTCGATCTCGTGGTTCCAGAACCCGTCCGCGCAGGTCTCGGCGCATTACCTGATCCGCAAGTCCGACGGCCAGATCACCCAGATGGTGCGCGAGTACCATCAGGCCTGGCACGCCAAGAACCATAACTACTACACCGTCGGCATCGAGCACGACGGCCGCGCCGCCGACGCCGGCAACTGGTCGGCGGCGATGGTCAACGCTTCGGCGCGCCTGACCAAGAGCATCTGCGCGCGCCGCGGCGTGAATTGCGCCAGCGCCTGGAGCGGCCCGGGTTACGACACCTTCCACCTGGTCCCCGACAGCGTGCGGGTCAAGGGCCACGGCATGTTGTCAGGCAACGAGAACCGCTACGACCCGGGCAAATATTTCCCGTGGTCGAACTACTACAGCCTGATCAACGGCGGCGGCAATCCGCCGAATCCGCCCGGCAAGTATTGGGTGGACACCTTCGCCAACGCCACCGGCTACAAGTGGCCGTCGACGCTGACGCCGGTCGGCACGCTCTACCAGGGCACCAACTACGTCTATTGCAAGGCCTGGGGCGAGGAAGTGCGTTCGGGCAGCAGCTACAACCACTACTGGCTCAAGACCGATCTCGACGTCGGTCCGGCCGGCGCCTGGGTTTCGGCTTATTACCTCAGCCGCTGGGGTAATGACGAGGCGCGCGACAACAACGGCGCGGTGATTCCGGATTGCTGATCGGTAGCCGCGTAATCACTGAAACACCCCCTCTCCCGATGGTGGGATGAGGGGACGCGGCTTGCGAGCCATCGGCTCGCGCGTCGCCGAACGCCCGGACGCCCCGCGTCCGGGCGGGGCGAGGCAGACCGAGGCTGAAGACCGCCGCACGCCCCGCCCCGCAGTAACGAATTCCCCCACTTGTCACGAGTCACCGAATGAAGCGAAAGATGATGTTGTGCGAGCGAATCATGTATGTCGATCGCGATTCCACCTTCACCATCGTCCAGGCCGCGCGCGTGCGCGGGCGCATCGACCCCGCGCAACTGCGCCATGCCCTGGACAAAGTCCAGCTGAAGCATCCGATGCTGCGCTGTTCGATCATCGACGGCGATCCGCCGGACATCGTGCTGGAAGACGATCCAGCGCCGATCCCGCTGCGCCTGGCCGAGCGCCGCGACGACGAGGAATGGCAGCGCCAGTCCGACATCGAGCGCGAAACCCGCTTCGCCAGCGAACGCGCGCCGCTGATGCGCATGGTGTGGGTGCACGATGTGGACGCAGGCGGCGAGCCGGTCGGCGAACTGCTGGTGGTCTGCCATCACGTCATCTGCGACGGCATGTCGATGATGACCCTGCTGCGCGAAACTCTGGCCTTGTGCGACAACCCGCAGCTCGACATCGGCCGCCACACCAGCTTCAACGCGCTGCAGGACATTCTGCCGGCGCAGGTGCTGGCCGACCGCCGCATCCGCCGCAGCGCGGCCTGGAAAGCGCTGGCGTTCCGCCTGTTCTTCGCCCTGCGCCGCAAGCGCAAGCCGGTGCCGCAGGGCGAGTTCTACGTGCTGCACTGGAAACTGCCGCGCGAAGCCACCAGCGCGCTGGCCGCGCGCGCGCGCGCCGAGGGCGTGACGATGTTCGCGGCGATGGCGGTGGCGTTCTCGCTGGCGTTCCGCACGGTCAAGGGCGCGAGCGCGAAGGGCAAGGTGTTCGCGCCGATCGACATCCGCAAATTCCTGCCGCTGATCGGTGCGGACCAATTGTTCTCGGCCTCGCCGGGCTCGATCGTCGCGCTCGACACCAAGCTCGCGCCCGATCAGGTCGATGACGCCGCGTTCTGGGAACAGGCCCGGCAGTTCAAGACCCGCTTGAATCAGCGGATCGAGCGCATGGCGCGCAACGTCTACGAATACTTCGTCGGCCTGGAGATGATGCAGTCGGTGTTCGGCCAGTTCGTCGCCGAGCGCCGCTCCGACCTGGATCAGTTCGACACCACCTTGTCCAACATCGGCCGCATCGAGATTCCGCAGGAGTACCGCGAGTTCAAGGTCGAAACCGTGTTCAGTCCGACCGCGCGCCTGCCCTGGCGCAGCACCACCGCGGTGCTGATGTCCGGCTACGCGGGCGAGCTGGACTTCGCCCTGACCTGCGACACCGCATCGCTGCCGCGCGTGGAAGCCGAGCGCGTGCGCGATCTGGCCAACACCCTGCTGCTGGAGCGCGCGCACGCGCCGGCGCCGCAGGCATTGCCGATGCGGGCGGCAGCATGAGCGGCGAGGCGCGCGATGCTTCGTTGAGTCGGGCCGAGGTGGTGGCGGGCGCGGAAGTCGGTTCGACGGGGAATGAAGTTGCTTCGGCCGGTGACGCCGCAAACTCGGGAGTGTCCGTTCGCAACTCGGAGAACGGCGGGACGTCCATTGATCCCGATTCTTTTGGCGTGATCGTCGTGCTGTGGCAGCCCAGCGCCGCGCACCTGCAACAGCTCGCCGCCACCCGCGCGGTCTGCCGCCACGTGGTCGCGGTCGACAACTCGCCGCAGGCCGATGCGGACCTGCACGCGCGCTTGCGCGAGTCCGGCATCGAGGTGGTGCACAACGCCAACCGCGGCGGCATCTCCGGCGCCTACAACCGCGGCGCGCAGCTGGTGTTCGCGCGCGGCTGCCAGGTGATGTTCCTGCTCGACCAGGACTCGCAGCTCGGCGCGGATTTCTTCGACGGCATGATGCGGGCCTGCGCGCGCACCGGCACCGACGCGTTCATCGTCGGGCCGAAGGTGTTCGAGGTGAACCTGGGCAAGTACCTGCCGGTGTTCTCCCCGGAGTTGCGCATGCCCAAGCCCGAGCGCATCGACGAGCGCAATGAAGGCCTGGTGCCGACCTTGTTCGTGATCTCCTCGGGTTCGGCGATCTCGGCCGCGGCCTATCGCAAGGTCGGCGAGTTCCGCGAGGATTACTTCATCGAGTACGTCGATATCGAATACGGCATGCGCGCCACCCGCAACGGCGTGCCGGTGTTCGTCAACACCGCCGTGCAGATGCGCCAGCAGGTCGGCGAGTACGTCAAACGCGGGATTTTCTCGACCAGCAACCATGTGGCGTGGCGGCGTTACTACGCTTCGCGCAATGCGGTGCATGCGCTGCGCTCGAACTCGGCGCGCTGGTCGATCCATTGGCTGATCGAGCTGCTGACCCTGCATCAGGTGGCCTGCGTGCTGGTGTGCGAGCAGCACAAGCTGCGCAAGGTGGTCGCGATCGCTGTGGGTTATTTCGATGGGCTGTTCGGCAAGCTGGGGACGTTCGAGCAGCGGCATCCGCGGGTGGCGGCGTTTTGTAAGCACTGATTCGTCGGTGCGCGGCGGGCTGAGCGGAAAGCATCGGGCCTGAAGGGCCCTCCCACAAGAGATTGCGAAGCCGCGGCCTCTCGTGGGAGGGCCCTTCAGGCCCGATGCCTTTAGCTCTTGTGGGAGGGCCCTTCAGGCCCGATGCTTTCCGCTCAAATCGCGACGAAACCTACAAATCCGCCGCCCTCAAAAAGCATCGCTACCCGGCCGAATATCGATCCCCAACGCCGCCGCGACCGCCTGCATCGTCTCGTCATCGCGCCGCAAAGTGATCCACCCGGCGAAGGTATCGTCGCGCGTATCGCGATTCCACACGGTATAGCCATGCTCGCGCAGACGGTCGTGCGCGGTCGACATCAGCTCGGGCACATCCACGCTCTGCAGGAACTCTTCGTCGGTGGGATCTTCCACGCCCCAATCCACCTGCAGATTCCAACGCGCGGCCAATTGCGCGATCGAATCGATGAAGGACTGGGTGTCGCCCTCTTCCACCCGATACCCCGAGGTCCAGTCGATCACCTCCTGCAGCGTGTCGATGGCCTCGCCGTCGTCGTCGGCGCCCTCGCGCAGCTCGCGGAAGCGGCCGAACTGGTGCAGCGCGGTTTCTTCGTCGCCCGGATTGATCAGCAGCAGCAACTGCCAGAACAGGGTTTCTTCGTCCAGGTCCTCATCGTCGTCGTTGCCGCTGAAGTCGAAGGCGTCGTCTTCGTAATCGGATTCGTTGTCGGGTGAGCTCATGGCGGCGCATCGCGTGGGGGACGGATCATGGTGATGGAAAACGCCCGGCGCGGGAATGAGGCGATCGGGGCATCGGCGCGGCGGCCCGGGCGCCCAAAACGAAAAAGCCCGGCTTGCGCCGGGCTTTTCGAGCGACTCGCGGCTTGCGCCGCAGGTCACGGGTACGGGCGAATTAGACCGCCTGAACCTGGTCGGCCTGCAGGCCCTTCTGGCCCTGGGTCACGACGAAGGAGACCTTCTGGCCTTCCTGCAGGCTCTTGAAGCCCTGGCCCTGGATCGCGCGGAAATGCACGAACACGTCATCGCCGCCTTCGCGGGAGATGAAGCCAAAGCCCTTAGCATCGTTGAACCACTTGACGGTTCCGATCTCACGATCTGCCATGTTACTAACTCCTTGAAACGTATGTATTTGGAATGCCGCTTGCACGGCGGTGGGGCTGGTTGCAAGGAGGAAGCGTGGAACGATGGAGTGGATCTGTGGATCGTTGATCTACGGCATCGGGTCACGACCTACGGTGACCCTTGACTAACTCAGCCCGCACACCGTAGTTGCGTCCGGGGGGAAAATCAATTGGCTTGGGGGTTGGATGTTCAGACGATTTGCCAAATTTGGCACAAAATTATCAATTACAGGTATCGGTTCAGGCCGCGCAAGTATGCGTAAACGGCCCTGACCATAATTCTATCCAATTGATTTCAAGAGAAATTATTTCAACGAAGCGGGAAAATACCCGGCTCACGCCAGCCCGGTTCAGCACTATTGGAGCGGACGAGCTGAACGGGCTCGCGGTCACGCTTTGGATGCCCCCTAAACCGCCTGCAGGGGTACTTGGAGAGCCAGTCTGCGCCGAACCGTTGTTCAGCCGCCCTCGCCGCTGTCGCGGTCGGCCTGGGTCTGGGCCCGGCGCCAGATCCCGTATTCGGCCCGGTTGAGACGGAAGTCCTGCAGGGCGAAGGCGGCCGCGCCGCGGTCGGCGGGACTGCTGGCCGGGTCGGCGGCGATGTCGAGCAGCGCCTCCTTGAGCCGGTCGCTGCGCAGGTGCGAGCTCTGTACCCCGGCGATGGCCTTGCCGCGCACCTGCGGTGAGGCGTCGAGCAAGGCGCGATGCAGTACGTCCTCGGCCTGGGCGCCGTCGTCCCACTGCGCCAGCTGCAACACCGCCTCGGCGCGCACGGCCGGATCGGCGTGGCGGGTCAGCGCGCTCAGTTCGGCCACCACGGGCGCGGCGTCTTCGCTGGGCATCGTGGTCGGGGTCAGCATGCCGACCAGTTCGGCGGTGCGCTGCGGATCGCCGTTTTGCTCAAGCTTGCTCAGCACGGCCTGGCGGACCTCGGCGCGATCCATCGAATAGGCGCGCAGCAAGTCGAGGCCGTCGCGCTCGTCCTGCGCGCGCGTGCTCGCCGCCAGCGACAGGGCGAAGCGCAGCACGTCCTCGCCGGAGACGGCGTTGAGCAGCGACAGCAGTTCGCCGCGCGCGGCCGGGTCGGTTTCGTTGCGGAAGCGCTGCAACAGGTTTTGCAGGAACGCCGGATCGCGGCTGGCGCGCTCGCGCAGGGATTGGAAGCTGACGTGGTTGCCGCCTAGCGACAGGTATTCGGGATAGGGGGATTGTTGGTTCGCGGCCGGTGGCTGCTTCGGCGGCGTCGGAGAGACCGCTGGCGGTGCCGTCGGCGACGCGATCGACGCGGCATCGCGATGGGCCACATACGCGCCGCCGGCAACGGCGCCGACCGCGGCGGAGATGAGGGCGATCAATAGAACGCGCGTGGCGGTCATCGGCGAAAGGTGGCTGGGTCGGGTTCAAGCATACGCGCGGCGGGTGTTGAGCTGCCCTCATCCGCCCTCCGGGCACCTTCTCCCGCAAGCGGGAGAAGGGACTGCATGTGGGCGGTTTTGCTCAAGCCCCTCTCCCGCTTGCGGGAGAGGGGTTGGGGTGAGGGCCGCGCGCGCCTCAGCAATCCGGCGCCACCCGCCCATCGGAGCCGGTGTAGGTATACGCATCGGGAATGAAGCGTCCGCTGCCGATCCGGTTCCAGATGTTGCTGGTGCCGTAGGTGCCGCTGACCGAGGTGCCGGTGGTCTGGCACTGGATCGTCACCGTCGCGCCGTCGCTCAAGCTGTCGACGACCGAATACGAGGTGCCCGGGCCGGAACGCACGTTCAACGGCGTGCCGTTGGTGTTGACCGTGCCGGTAGCGCCGCCACTGCTGCCGCAGGAATTGTGGCTGGTGTAGTTGCCGGTGCCCCAATAGGTGATCTGCGAGCCGTTGAACTTGATCTTCTGCGCGCTGCCGCTGAGGCGTTCTTCGAAATGCAGATGCGGGCCGGTCGAGCCGCCGGTGGTGCCGACGGTGCCGATCGACTTGCCCATCGCCACGCTCTGCCCGACCGAGACCGAATACGAATTCAGATGCGCGTACAACGACGTCCAGCCGCCGCCGTGATCGATCACCACGTACTTGCCGTAGCTGGTATCGCCGAGATTGCGCACCACGCTGACGGTGCCGGCGGCGGCGGCGACCACGGTGTCGCCTTCGTCGTTGGCGCGGTTGAAATCCACCGCGTTGGCCGGGCTGTGATTGCTGCGGGTCTGGCCGGACCAGACCTGGCCACAGGGGAACGGCATCTGGAACGTCGGCGCGGCCTGCGCGGCCGATCCGAACAAGGCCGCGAACGCGAACAGCGCCAGCGCGCCGCGGGTGCGATTGACTGACTTCATGAGCACAACTCCATGATTGGGGCCGCGAGCTTCGCGCCGCGGCGACAAGGTCGGGACAACAGGACGAAACATCGGTGGTGAAACTCAGTGCACGATCTGTACATCGTCGAGGTAGAGGTTGACGTCGAAGCTGGTCTGTTCGCGCAGGAACCACACCGCGTCCAGACGCACGCCGGCGCCGTCGATCTGGCCGTTGCTGGCGCCGGCCCAGGCGTTCCACTGCGCGGCGTCGTCCAGCGACCATTCCAGGTACGTCCATTGGCCGGTCGGGATCGCGCGTTCGACCGCGCGCTCGGTGCCGTCGCTGTCGTCGATGCTCAACGACGCGCGCAGGCCGCTGGCGCCGGTGTAGATCCAGAAGCCGACCTTGCCGCCGTCGCGGATCAGCTCGACGTTGTTGGCCGGCGTGCCGCCGCCCGACAGCAGCCGCACCGACCACGCGGTGGCCACGGCCGGATCGTCCTTTAGCAGCACGCGCAGCGAGCACACGCCGTTCTTGCGCGTGGCGCAGTCGTGCTGGGCCAGCGACGCGGTCGAAATACCGGCGGTGCTGCCGGACAAGGTCGGCGCGCTGGCGAAGCGGCCGACGCTGCTTTCGAAGTCGTCCAGCACCACCGCGCCGCCGCCTGGGCCGCCGCCGTCGTTGGCCAGGAACGCGTTGCGCTGGCCGCCGGGATTGTTGTTGGCATTGAAGTAATGGTTGGCGATCCAGCGCCAGTCGCGGCCGTTGCTCGCGGCCCAGCGCTGGGTGCCCCATTGGCTCATGCCGCGGCCGTGGCCGAAGCAGCCGCGGCCGCGCCCCACTTCGTCGGACAGGCACGGCCAGCCGTTGCGCGGCGAACCGTTGTTGCCGTTGCCGCAACTCAGATCGTTGTTGACGCACGACAGGCCGTCGCCGGGATCGTCCCAGGCGTTGTTCTCGGAGGAGTACTCGCTGAAGGCCGCGCTCTGTCCGTCGCGGGTCAACAGCACGCCGCGGGTGGCCGCGGCCGCGGCGACGGTAGCGGCGACGCTGTCGGCGTTGAAGGCCTGACACGAAGTGCTGGAACAAATGTCGTAGCGGCTGTTGACCGGATGGGCGACGTAGTACGCGGCGAAGCTGCGGTACGCCACCGCGCCGGCGGCCAGCGATTGCGGATTCCACGACGGAATCCACTCTTCGTCCAGGCCGCGGCCGACATAGTCCTCGAAGTTGTATACCGACACCGACGTGCACGAACGCCCGGAGCAATTGATGCCCACGCGGATGCTGGCGGGCACGGCGACGCTCGCGGCCTGCGCGGCCAGGCGTTGCGCGAGCGCGACCGATTGCGGCCGCGCGGGATCCAGGCCGACCTCATCCGCGGACGCGGCCGCATCGGCTTGCGCGCGAAGCGCGTCTTCGGCCGACTGCGGCCGCTGCTGATCCTCGCGCTGACGCGCGCGCTGCTGCACGTGGTGGCGATCGATGGAGACCAGGCCGTCGCCGCGATCCAGATCGAGAATCAGATGGCGGCTGTCGTTGAGCAGCGGCAGGCCGCTCAGGCGCTGGCCGCGATAGCCGGCGTGTTCGATGCTCAGATCGAACGTCGCCGGCAGCGCCTCGCTGTCGCTGGCGAGCGCGCGCGGCAGCGTGGCGGACAATTCGAAATAGCCGTCGCGGTCGCTGATGGTGCGCGCGCCCTGGCTGCTGCGCACCTGCGCGCCGGTCAGCGGCCGGCCGCTGGCGCGATCGTAGAGATGGCCGCTGACGATGGCGCAGCGCGCGCAGGCCGCGGCCTTCAGCGCGAGCAGGTCGAGCGCGTCCGACGGCGCGGCCGGCGTCAGCCACACCGTCGTCGGCAACGGCTGCGCGGCGTCGATGCGCGTGCGCGTGGTCAGCGATTGGTAGCCGGCGGCGCCGATCACCAGTTCGTAGTCGCCCGGCGCCAGCGTGGCGATGCGTTCGCCGCTGGCCGCGGCGCGCAGATCCTGCACGCGCGCCGGGGCGCCGCGTGCGTGCACGGTCAGGTTCGAATCGAGGGTGCGGCCGCTGACGCTGTCGCGCACGCGGATCGGCAGATTGCGGTCGCCGGCGGTCGCGGCGATGTGGACGGCGGTTGGGGCGGCGATTCCAATGGATGCATCACCGCGCGCGGTGCGCAGCCATTGCGCGAACACCACACCGGCGATCAGCAACGCGAGGATCGCCAGCCATGTGGGTGCGCGGCGTGGCCGGCGGCGCTTCGGCGCGGGTGAATCGTTGGGTTCCGACATCGGTGTTTCCCCCTGTCGTTTGGTCCGGCCTGTTCGCTGCGATGTACGAAGGTTTTTGTGTGAGTGTCTTCAGGTCCGATGCTGTTCGCAGTTGTGAATGCGTCGAGCCTGAGCGAAAAGCATCGGGCCTGAAGGGCCCTCCCACAAAAGGGCTGAAACCCGGCCGAGCTCATCCGATAACGAGAAAAAGCGCGCAGGCCGCTGCGGGATTGCGGCCTGCGCGCCCGCCCCTCAGTTTTTCACTTGCACATCGTCGAGATACAGGTTGACGTCGAACGCGGTCTGGTCGCGGTAGAACCACACCGCGTCCAGCTTCACGGTCGCCGCGGTGATCGCGCCGTTGGCGCCGCCGACCCACGCGTCCCACTGCGCATCGTCGGTCAGGCTCCACTCCAGGTAGGTCCAGGTGTCGGCCGGAATCGCACGGCTGAGCGAGCGCTCGGTGCCGTCGCTGTCGTCGATGCCGATCGCCGCGCTCAGGCCGGTGGCGCCGGTGTAGACCCAGAAGCCGACCTTGCCGTTGGCGCGGGTCAAGTTGGCGTTGCTGGCCGGAGTGCCGCTGGCCGACAACAGGCGCACCGCCCAGGCGTTGGCGCTGGCGGTGTCGTCCTTCAGCAATACCCGCAACGAGCACTCGCCGTTCTTGCGCGTGGTGCAGTTGCGCTCGCTCAGCGACGCGGTCGAGATGCCGGTGGTGCTGCCCGAATACGACGGCGAGGTATCGAAGTGGCCGACCGTGCTTTCGAAGTTGTCGATCACGCTGCCGCCGCCGGGCGGATTGCCCGGATTGAGCAGGTTGTAGTAACGCGCCCAATCCCAGTTGATGCCCGGATCAGTGTGAGTCTGGCTGCTGTAGTGCTGATGGCCCTTGACCTTGACGCTGGCCGGCAACACGTTGATGCCGCTGCCGGCCGGGCCGCGGAACGCGCTGGCGCAGCTGATCGCGCTGTAGGTCGCGCAGAAGTGACGCGTCAGCGCGGCCGAGGCGTTGTACATCGCGGCCGTGTACCAGCTGGCGTTGTCGATGAAGCCTTCGTGCTCGATGCCCAGCGTGGTGTTGTTATGCACACCGACGTGATGGGCGGCGCGGTCCTCGCGCACCATCTGGGTGATCTGACCGTCGGAGCTGCGGATCAGGTAGTGCGCGCTGACGCTGTTGGGATTGTTCTGGAACCAGGAGATGCTGCCGGCGTAATAGCCCTGCATCGTGTGGATGGTCACCGAGTCGTAGGACGTGCGCGCGTGGTGGTAGGGCGATGCGACCCACAGCGCCGGCGGATAGTCGGTGCTCTTTTCGTCGGCCGCGGCCGACACCGGCGCCTGCAGGGTTTCGCTGAGCGGGTCGATCGCGAACGCATCGCCTTGTTTGGGATTCAGACGACCGGTTTCGACGCGGTCGCGGGCCACGTCCAGCCGCACGAACGGCGCGCGCAATTGCACCAGCGTGCGCGCATCGAACGCGCGTTCGAAGGCGACCGCGCGTTCGGGAACGACGATGCCGCGATCGTTGACGCCCTTGTCCTGCGCCAACAACACATCGAAGGCGAAACTGGCGCGGGCATGCGACTGCACCGCGCTCTTGTCCTGGCCGCGGGCGAAACCGGCATAGCGCTCCAGGGCGGCGCGGGTGGCTTCGACCGGCGACTTGGCGTTCACGCCGTCGGCGCGCAGTTCGCGGTCGAGCAAAGCCGCGGCGGCGAGGATGTTGCTGAGCGGATCGCGCTGCACGCGCGCGACCGGCACACCGAGCAGACGCGCGCCCTCGCCGACCTGATCGGCGAAGCCTTCGCCGTGGTACAGGCCCATGACCCCGTAGGCCTGCGGCATGTGCTGGTGCTGCTCGCCGTAGGCCGCGGTCTGCGGACGCAGGTGCTGCCAACGGCTCATTACATAAGCCACCGATTCCAAAGTGCCGGCCGGAATCGAGGGATAGCGGGCGTAGGCCTGGCGGAAATAACCGGCGTAGAGCTGGCGATCGACCCGCGCCAGCGATTCTTCGATCCGCAGGCGCTGGGCCAGGGCCCGGTCCTCCGGCGCGGCCTGGGCCTGGGCGGCCGAAGCGGCGAGGCCAAGTACGGCGATTACGGCGAACGACAACGACGACAACCACGGCTGACGGCGGTCCGACTGGCGGACGGAATATTCGTTCATGTTCGTCTTCCCCATGAGAATTAAAAATTCCCGCGCGGCTTTTGTACTGCATTTGTTTGACTGGCAAGTGCGGTCGGACCGGGTTTGCGGCCCCGGTTTTCGGTTCCGCGACCGGGGTCACCCGGGGAATGCGCGCTGCGGCGAATCCGGGCATGGCAACGGCGCGGCTGCGGTGCGCCGCGTCATGGTTTCGGCCGGTCGCGCGGGCTTGGCCGCGGTCTGGCGCAAGGCCGGGCCTGCAGGCGCGGCGGCGCTGGCGGTGCACTGGACAGGTCTAGGGTTGGCCCCAGTTCCCTAGCTGAACGCGCACTCTTATCGTGACGGTCTGGGCGCTTCGGGGCGCCCGCCTACCCACGACGAGGGATCAGCAATGAGCGGCATCGACGGCGTCAATTACCAGCTTCTGCGCAATCTGCCGCCGGAAGACCGGCAGGCCATCCTCGATGCCGCCAAGGCCCCGCAGGCGCCCCCGCCGGAACCGCCGCCCCCGCCGCCTCCGCCCCCGCCGCCGCCCCCGCCGAAAGAGGCCAAGACGCCGGAAGAAGCGGTGCGCTCGATCCACGGCCTGCCGCTGCCCAAGAACAGCGATCTGTCTTCGAGCATGCCCTCGGAGGTCTATAACTCGGTCTACCAGCCGCGCGTCACCGAGTTCAACAACACCCGCCGCACCGAAGCGCAGTCGGCGCTGGACCGGATGGAGCCCAAGCTCGAGGACTTCCGCAACAGCGGCCTCAACGGCGCCACCGCCAATTACGAGTACCAACAGTCGCGCGATGCGTTCGACAGCAATCCTTACGTCAAGGAATTGCAGCGCATCGTCGGCGAGGCCACCGACAAGCCGACGCAGGTGCCGTCGTACCTGACCAACAGCACCGACGCCAACCCCAGCGCGGTGGCCAAGCTCGACTTCCCGACCGTGCGCGGCGCGCTCGACACGCTGGGCGTAAAACTGCCGGACCAGCCGACCCCGGAGCAGATCGCTTCGAGCTACGAACTGCTCAAACTGCTGCCCGACGACGTGCTGTCGTATGCGATCAACCCCGGCATGTCGGTCACCTACAGCACCCCGATCGCCGGCATCGGCACGCCGGGCGTGGTCTCGCCGCAGCTCAAGACCGACATCGTCGCCGAAGGCAAGGTCGAGCTGTCCGACGTGCAGACCGGCGTGGATTTCCAGAAGAGCCAGCAGTTCAAGGCCTCGGTGCAGTTGCACACCGAAGCCGGCCTGGAGGTTTCGAAGACGCCTCTGCAGAAGCTGTACAAGTACGCCGACCGCTTCAACCAGGTGCCCGACGGCGTCAAGGAACTGGTCGATAACTCCAAGCTGCTCAAGGCCGCGCTGAAGGCGCCGTCGGTGGTCGGCCATTACATGGAATTCGAAGGCTCGCGCCTGAGCTATGAGGCCAGCGTCACCCCCGAGCAGGGCGCCAAGCTCGACAAGGGCGACATGAGCGGCATGCCGAACCCGCTGGATCCGCTGTCGATGCCCGAGGGCACCTCGGTGATGATGCGCGGGCAGAACCTCACCGGTTCGGACTTCGCCATCAACTACAAGTCCTATGCCGGTATCGGCGGCACCCACACCGAACTCGACGGCGCCGGTTTCGGCGTGCGCAAGATGGAAGGCTCGGTGGTGGAGGTCTACGCCGGCCCCATGAAGACCGTGGAGAACGCGACCATGTTCGGCCTGGGCAAGGTCGGTTCGTATTCGATCGGCCTGAGCGTGGAGACCAGCAGCGAAACCCGCTCGTTGGAGACCGCGCGCATCGACTTGTCGACGCAGGAAGGCCGCGACGCCTATCAAACCTTCATGAGCGGCGGCAAAGTGCCGGACTGGAGCCCGCCGGGCGTGCAGCGTTCGGGCACCACCGAGGTGTTCAACGCCGAGCATGCCGCGCGCCTGGGCATCGACCTGGGCCCGGTGTCGCTGGGCATCGGCAACAGCAGCCAGCTCACCATCACCCGCAACGTCTGGCAGGACGGCACGGTCGATCAGACCAACAGCTACCAGTCGATGGGCAAGACCACCGACATACAGTTCCAGGTCGGCGCCGACGGCAAGCCGGTGAAGGACTCCACCCAGTGGACCCTGGTGCTGCCCAACACCAGCGATGTCGCCGCTTCGTACTTCAACTCGGCCTATCACCCCGGCGAGCTCAACAAGAAGTTCGACGGCGACCAGCATCTGCAGTTCGAATTCACCGATTCGAGCCTGATGTCGCTGCGCGACCGCGCCCGCCAGAGCGTGGGCAACCTGGGCGGCAAGGAACACGGCGGCGAGCGTCTGCGCGATCTCGACTCCGGGCGGATAACGCCGTTCCCGAACGATGTGACCGAGCAGATCGCCATCGCCAAGACGCCGGATGAGGTGTTCGCCGCGATTTCGCGCAGCGGCCAGGCCGGCTGCGAGGACTTCGTGTCGATGATGATGTGGGGCGATCAGCGCAATACGGCGCTGCCGGGGACTTTCAAGATGCAGGATGCGGGCTGAGGTTAGCGGCCGATTCTATGTTTGCGAAAACGCCCGGCTTGGCCGGGCGTTTTTGTTTTTTGGGTGGGGATGTGAGGGCGTGGTGACCTGAGCGAAGAGCATCGGGGCTAAAGCTCCCTCCCACAAAAGCTGGCGCAGGAAGTCTGTTGTGGGAGGGAGCTTTAGCCCCGATGCTTTTCGACCGGTTCGCCGCGCCCCACCCAAACTCACACCGGCGAAGGATTCCGCTCGCCGAACCCGCTCTGATGCCAATACGGATACGCCTTCGCCGTCGCGCTGGCCGCATCGAGTTTGGCGACCTGCCCGGCCGTCAGATTCCAACCCACCGCACCCAGGTTCTGCTTGAGCTGCTCCTCGTTGCGCGCCCCGATCACCACCGTCGCCACCGTCGGCCGCTGCAACAGCCAGTTCAGCGCGATCTGCGGAATCGTCTTGCCGGTTTCCTGCGCGACTTCGTCCAGCGCATCGACCACTTTGTACAGATACTCATCCTGCACCGGCGGCCCCATGTCGCCGGTGACATGCAGGCGGCTGGTTTCCGGCAACGGCTGGCCGCGGCGGATCTTGCCGGTCAGGCGGCCCCAGCCCAGCGGGCTCCACACCACCGCGCCCACGCCCTGATCCAGCGCCAGCGGCATCAGCTCCCACTCGTAATCGCGGCCGATCAGCGAGTAATAGGCCTGATGCGCGACATAACGCGACCAGCCATAGCGCTGCGCGATCGCCAGCGACTTCATCAGATGCCAGCCGGAGAAATTCGACACGCCCAGATAACGCAGCTTGCCGGCGCGCACCAGATCGTCCAGCGTGGACAGCGTCTCTTCGATCGGCGTGCGCGCATCGAAGCCGTGCAGCTGGAACAGATCGATATAGTCCGTGCCCAGGCGCTTGAGCGCGGCATCGACGGAACGGATCAGGTGATAGCGCGAGGAACCGACCTCGTTCTCGCCTTCGCCGAAACGGAACGTGGCCTTGGTGGAGATCAACAGGCTGTCGCGCGGACGGCCCTTGATCGCTTCGCCGAGAATCGATTCGGCCGCGCCGTTGGAATAGATGTCGGCGCTGTCGAACAGATTGACGCCGGCGTCGATGGCCACGTCGAGCAGACGCCGCGCGCCGGCCACGTCGGTCTGGCCCCAGGCCTTGAAGAAGTCGCCTTCGCCGCCGAAGGTGCCGGTGCCGAAACTCAACACGGGGACGCGCAGGCCGGACGCGCCGAGATAACGATGTTCCATGCCGCACTCCTGTTGGGGGATAAGGCCGCATTGCACGCCAACACGGGCGAGTGCTCAACCCGGAACGGTGGGATGCTGCGTTGTGCGACATCGCGCGCGCGAGCGACGGCATCGCGGCGGTAAGCCTAGCCCGCCGGGTGTTGCAAAGACGTGAGCCGTATCGGCCCCACCAGAACGGCGCAAGCGCGCCGACCGAATTCATCCAGTCGGCGCGCCGCCGGAACCGGCCGACTCAACGCGCCGGAACGAACTTCACGTCCGAAGGCGACGCCATCGCCATCGACTGCACCGTCTTGCCGAGTTTGCCGTCGCGCGGATCGCGCTCGATCACCCGCAGCGTATTGCTGTGCTGATTGGTCACCACCACGAAGCGGCCGTCCGGCGACAGCGCGAATTCGCGCGGCCCGCGGCCTTCGCTGTCGCGGCGCTGCAACGCGCTCAACCGGCCGCTGCCGGCATCGACCGCGTACACGGCGATGTGGTTGTCCTCGCCGCGATTGCTGGCGTACAGGAAGCCGCCGTCGCCAGACAGATGCAGCGCCGCGGCGGCATTGCCCTGCGTGCGGCCCGGATCGAGCGCCACGGTCTGCACCGCCTGCAGGCGGCCGTCGTCGTAGTCCAGCACCACTACTTCGCCGCTCATCTCCAAGGTCAGATACGCATGCCGCCCGCTCGCATCGAACAGCAGATGGCGCGGGCCGCTGCCGGCGGGCAATTCCAGGTACGGCACGGATGCGGCCTGCAGCGGACGCTCGGCGCTGTGCGCGGGATCGTAGCGATAGGCATAGAGCTTGTCCGCGCCCAGATCGGCCGCGTACAGATAACGTCCGTCCGGCGACGGCACCGCGGCGTGCACATGGGTGGAGAGCTGACGTTCGCGATCGGCCTGGCTGGCGCGATGGGTCAGCACCTGCACCGCCGGCTGCAGACGGCCTTGCGCATCGATCGGCAGCACGGTGAGCGTTCCGCCCGGCGTGGCGTTGACGGAATAATTGGCGACGAACAGATAACGCCCGTCGCGGCTGGTCGCCGCATGCGCGGGCTCGTCGCCGAGACTGCCGACCTGCGACAAACGCTGCGTGCGCGCATCGCCGCGGCCCAGGGCGAAACTGCTGACGCGGCCGACCGGATCGGCCGATTGCGCGCCGTTTTCGTTGACCGCGTACAAGATCGAACCGTCGGGCGAGAAAGTGAACCACGACGGATTGTCGGTCTCGATCACTTCCACCGGCTCGGCGCCGACCTGCCCGCGCGCGGCGTCGAAGCGATAGCGGCCGATGCCCTTGCAGGCCGGGCCGGTGTAGCAGCCGATCAGCAATTCCGTCGGCGCGGCATCGGTGGAGCGGGCGGCGCCCGCATCGGCGGCGAAGGTCGAAGTCATGATCAGGCTCCAGGCAAGCAGGGTGGATCGCAAAGTCATCGTCGGTTCCGGTGGGTCGGCGCGAGGCTCGATCCTGCATCAATCCGCGCCGATGACCAAGCGCCGATGCCGCGCGATGCGATGCCGGTGCGAAGTCCGCATCGGTTCGGAAGCCGCGAAGTCTTTTGTAGGAGGGCCTTCAGGCCCGATGCCTTCCGCTCAGATAGCGACACACCATCCGCAGAGAATCACCGCTTGTACGCGTATTCCACATCCACCTGCGAAGTCACCTCGCCGCTCTGCGCCGGCGCCTCGGCCGCATAGTTGTAAGCGCGCGCCTCGTACTGCCGCGCCGTCGGCGTCTGCGGCAGCCACCAAGGCCGCTCATCCTGGAATTTCACCGCGGTCGCGCCCATCAGCTTCCAGCCCATTTCCGCCGCAATCAATTCCGCCTTGCGCTTGGCATCGCGCAGCGCCTGACGCCGCGCCTCATCGCCGTACTGCGGCAAACGCTCGGACAGCGGCCGCACTTCGAACGCCGCGACGCCGGCATCGGCCAGTTGCTGTTGCAGCAACGCCACCGCATCGGCGCCGCGCACGCGCAGCACGAAGCGGGTATCGAAACGATGCGCCGCGTGCCCGCCCTCGCCTTCGCGGACCTGCAGGCGCGGCGCGTCTTCGGATTGCTCGCTCAAGGCCGCGCGCTGGGCCTCGACGACCCGCCGCACCGCGGCCACCGCCGGCAGATGCCGCTCGCGCGCGCCGCGCACATCGTCGCCCTGGCTGACCACGGTGAACGCCAGCTCGAACAGATCCGGCTGCCAGGCCACGCGGCCGAAGCCGGCGACATGGAATCGCCCGCCGTCGATATCGACCAATTGCGCCGGCGCGGGCGACGACCACGCCAGCGCCGACAACACCAATAACCAGCTCGCCACGATCTTCATAAGCACGGCCCGTGCGGAGCGATGCCTGGATTCTGCCGCCGGTGGCCTCGTCCGTCGATGCCGCCCCGGTGCCTCGGCCCGGACGCCACGGGTCCGCCCGGGCTGGGCCCTGCCGTCGGGCCCGCGTATCCTAGGCGCCGCGCCGGCCGGTCCCCGCGACCGCCCGCGCCGCCTCCGTCCCGCCGTATCCGTCTTCGCTAGAGCGCCACCATGACCGACACCCCGCCCGACCATCTGTCCAACGACCCGCGCAGCCCGTTCTACGACCCGTCCGTGCTCGAGCGCGGCATCGGCATCCGTTTCAACGGCGTGGAGCGCAGCAACGTCGAGGAATACTGCATCAGCGAAGGCTGGGTGCGCCTGCCGGTCGGCAAGTCGCTGGATCGCCGCGGCAATCCGATGACGATGAAGCACAAGGGCCAGGTCGAGGCCTATTACCTGCTGCCGGCGCCCGACGCCGCCGAGTAAGCGCTGGCGGGGCGCCCGTTTCGCGGCGCCTCCGCTTCCGGCAGTCGACTGCGCTGCTTCGCGATCTTTTGTAGGAGGGGCTTCAGCCCCGATGCTTTCCGGCCAGTGCCCGGAAAGGCCCATCGCGATCGGAGCGAAGAGCGTCGGGGCTGAAGCCCCTCCCACAGAAGCGCCTCCCACAAAAAAATGTCGCGGCATTTTTTGTTCCGGATGTCGCAAACGCGGCCCCTGGATCGTCGATAGAGCATGAACCCCGAATCGCCGCCCGGCGCGGGGCCTCGCCCAGACTTTCCGGAGCCCGTCCATGTCCCTCGCCGCCAGCCTGCTGTCGTTCAAGCTCATCCTCCTCGCCGGTCTGGCTTCGTGGATCAGCGTGGTCGCCTTCAACAACCTCATCGCCTTCCGCAACGGCGTGTTCGCGCTCGGCCAGATCATGCGCATGGCGCCGCTGGACCAGGCGCCGGCGATCCAGACGCCGCTGCAGTCGCGCAAGGTCGATAACGTCGCCTGGCATCGCGCGGTGCTGAGCATCGTGCTGGCGGCCGAGGTCGTCAGCGCGCTGCTGCTGTGGTCGGCGGCGGCGGCGCTGGCCGGGGCGGGCATCGTCGCCGACCCCATCGCCCTGGCCAATCTGGCGCTGACCGCGTTCATGGCGACCTGCTTCCTGATGCTGCTCGGCGGCAGCTGGTTCGCCTATTACATCCGCCAGGACAACGTGCAGTTGCTGCACTTCGTGCTGATCGGGGTGTCGGTGCTGGGCCTGCTCGCGGTCAATCTGCGCGCCTGAGCCGCGCCGGCGCTCAGGCGACGACGGTTTCGCGCAACTGCTCGCACAGCCGGCGCATGTCGCCGGCCAGCACCGGCACCGGTTGCGGCAACAGCAGCGCCGCTTCGATCAGGCCGCAGGCGCGCGCCGCATCGCCTTCGGCCGCGGCCAGCAGGCCCTGCGCATACGCGCCCAACGGCGCGCCTTGCTCCAGCACCGGCAGCAGCCATTCGCGCGCGTCCTTGACGGTGCCGCGCATCAGCAGCAACTGCGCCAGTTGAAAACGCGCGACCACGAACTGCGGCTGCGCGCTCAGCACCGCGCGCAGGCGTTCTTCGGCGCGCTCGTACAGGCCCAGCTGGGCGTGCTGGATCGCCAGCAGGTACTGCGCGTGCAGATTGCCCGGGTCGCGTTCGAGCACGGTCTTGAGCAGGCGCACGGCCTCGACGTCGCGGGCCTGCGCGATGGCGGCGGACGCGAGCTGCAGCAAGGCCGGATTGTCGAGCCGCGATAGGTTCATGCGGGCCTGCGCCTCCCCGGCACCGGCGATCGGTTGCGACCGGCCATTGTGCCCTGGACGCGGGCAACGAAAAACCAACGCCCGTCATAACGAAAAGCGAAGACGCGCTTTCGTATGTTGCGATCGCCGCCGTCGAGGGAGGAACCCCGAAGCGCGGCGGCAGACGTTAGCCAGTCGCACAACCCGATCATTGGAGGATCACCATGTTGTCGCGCACCGCACCCCGGCTCGATACGAGCACGCTCCCCGCACGCCCCCTGTCCCTCGCCGCGCTCGCCGCCGGCCTCGCCCTGGCCCTGGTCATGGCCGGCTGCAACAGGAAAGTCGATCACGCCGAAGCCGCGGCCTCGGCCGAGGAAAGCGCCGACCTCGCCGCCATGCCCGCGGCGGCCGAACCGGCCTACCGGGCCGAGCCGCCGGTCAACACCGAGCGCTACGCCAAGATCGAAGCCAACCCGATCCACCGCGTCGCCGAACAACCGGTCTCCACCTTCTCCATCGACGTGGACACCGGCAGCTACGCCAACGTGCGGCGCATGCTCGCCGCCGGCGAACTGCCGCCCAAGGACGCGGTGCGGGTCGAGGAACTGGTGAACTACTTCGACTACGGCTATCCGCGCCCGGACTCGAAGGACACGCCGTTCAAGGTCTCCACCGAACTCGCGCCGGCGCCGTGGAACGCCAAGCACGTGCTGATGCAGATCGGCATCCAGGGCTACGACGTGGACAAGGCCGAGCTGCCGCCGGCCAATCTGGTGCTGCTGATCGACACCTCCGGCTCGATGGACGAGCCGGACAAGCTGCCCTTGCTCAAGCGCGCGTTCGCCCAGCTGGCGACGCAGTTGCGGGCGCAGGACCGTGTCTCGATCGTGGCCTACGCCGGTTCGGCCGGGCTGGTGCTTCCACCGACCGCGGGCGACCGCGGCGCCGAAATCCTCGACGCGCTCGAACGCCTGCAGGCCGGCGGCTCCACCAACGGCGGCGAAGGCATCCAGCTGGCCTACGCCACCGCGCGTCAGGCCTTCATCGAAGGCGGCATCAACCGCGTGCTGCTCGCCACCGACGGCGATTTCAACGTCGGCGTGTCCGATCAGTCCGCGCTGGAAACCCTGGTCGCCGACCAGCGCAAGTCCGGCATCGCGCTGAGCACGCTGGGCTTCGGCACCGGCAACTACAACGATGCGATGGCCGAGCAGTTGGCCGACATCGGCAACGGCAATCACGCCTACATCGACAGCGCGCTGGAAGCGCAGAAGGTGTTGATCGAAGAACTGGGCTCGACGCTGATGACCATCGCCGGCGACGTCAAGGTGCAGGTCGAGTTCAATCCGGCGGTGGTGGCCGAATACCGACTGATCGGTTACGAGAACCGAGTGCTCAAGCGCGAGGATTTCAACAACGACCGCGTCGACGCCGGCGAGATCGGCGCCGGCCACGACGTCACCGCGCTGTACGAATTGGCCCTGGTCGGCTCCGGCGGCGAATCGGTGGACCCGCTGCGTTACGGCAAGGACGCGCAGGCCGGCGAGGCGAAACCGGCCGCCGCCCAGGGCAAGCCCGATGAGCTGGCGCTGCTGCGCCTGCGTTACAAGCGCCCGGGCGAGAACGACAGCCGCCTGATCGAAACGCCGATGCTGCGCCGTGGCATCGCCACCGAGCCCAGCGAACGCATGCGTTTCGCCGCCGCGGTCGCCGGCTTCGGCGATCTGTTGCGCGGCGGCACCTACGTCGAGCAGAACTTCGGCTGGGACGGCGTGATCGGCCTGGCGCGCAGCGCGCGTGGCGACGATCGCAACGGCTATCGCGGCGAGTTCCTGCAATTGGCGCAGACCGCGCGCGGTTTGCAGGCCAAGGGCGGTGCGACGAAGGGTGCGGCGGTGGCGGAGGAATAAGCTGCCATCGACAAAACGGCACGCTGGACTGCTCCCTCTCCCGCTTGCGGGAGAGGGCTAGGGTGAGGGCCGCTTTTCCGCGGCGAGCAGAAGCAACAGCCAAAGCATTCGCGCTACGCGCTCATCCCTCACCCCAACCCCTCTCCCGCATGCGGGAGAGGGACTCTATCAATCAAGCGCCTTGCGCCACCGCGCTGTCGCGCTTGTTCAAACCGGCGGCGAAATACAGCACCACCAGCAGAATCAGGAACGCCGGGCCCACGTACAAGGCCACGCGGGTGTCGGGGAAGTACGCCATCAGCCCCACCACCAGCACCAGGAACGCCAGCGCCACCCACGAAGCCACCGGATACATCGGCATCTTGAACGCCAGCTTGGCGCGTTCTTCGGCGCTGAGCTTGGCGCGGAACTTCATGTGCGACACCAGGATCACGCCCCAGGTCCAGATCGCGCCGAAGGTGGAGATCGAAGTCACCCACACGAACACCTTGGCCGGCGCCAGATAGTTCAGCACCACGCCGAACAGCAGCACCACCACCGACACCAGGATCGCCGCGCGCGGCACGCCGCCGGGCGAGGTGTTGGCGAACAACGCCGGCGCCTGCTTCTGCTGGGCCAGGTTGTAGAGCATGCGGCCGGTGCTGAAGATGCCGCCGTTGCACGAGGACAGCGCCGCGGTCAGCACCACGAAGTTGATGATGCCGGCCGCTTCGCGGATGCCCATGCGCTCGAAGGTCATCACGAACGGGCTGCCGGTGGTGCCCAGCTCGTTCCACGGATACAGCGACAGGATCACGAACAGCGCGCCGACGTAGAAGATCACGATCCGCCAGAACACCGAGTTGATCGCATCGGGAATCGACTTTTGCGGATTGGCCGCCTCGCCCGCGGTCAGTCCGATCATCTCCACGCCCAGGTAGGCGAACATCACCATCTGCAGCGACATCAGCACGCCCTGCGCGCCGTTGGGGAAGAAGCCGCCGTGCGCCCACAGATTGCTGATGCCGGTGGCCACGCCGTGGTTGCCGAAGCCGAACACGATCATGCCCAGGCCGGCCAGGATCATCACCACGATGGTCACGACCTTGATCATCGCGAACCAGAATTCGAACTCGCCGTAGGCCTTGACCGTGATCAGGTTGACCGAGCCCATCGCGATCAGCGCCGCCAGCGCCCACACCCATTGCTGGGACTCAGGGAACCACACCTGCATGTACACGCCGACCGCGGTGATCTCGGCCACGCAGGTCACCAGCCACAGGAACCAGTAGTTCCAGCCGGTCAGGTAGCCCGACAGCGGGCCGAGGTAGTCGCGCGCGTAGCGGCTGAAGGAGCCGGCGACGGGGTTGTGCACGGCCATCTCGCCGAGCGCGCGCATGATGATGAAGATCGCGCCGCCGCCCAGCAGGTAGGCGAGCAGGATGCCGGGGCCGGCCAGCTTGATCGCGTTGGCCGAGCCGAGGAACAGGCCGACGCCGATCGCGGCGCCCAGCGCCATCAGGCGGATATGGCGCTCGCTGAGGCCACGGTGGAGTTGCTGCTGGTTGTTCTGCATCCGCGGGACTCCGGCTGCTCCCGACACGTCGACCGTGCTGCGCTCAGCGCGGCCGGGCGGGAATCGGCGAAGCATACCCCGGGTGTCCGGAGTCCGGCAGGGCCGCGGTTTTCGGTTTTCTTCCTTTTTTCTTCCTTTTGCCCGGTCTAAGCAGCGGGCTGAGGCGCGCGTGCCCTCATCCGGCCCTTCGGGCCACCTTCTCCCGCAAGCGAGAGAAGGGAAAGCAACCAGCTCTTGCTCCCTCTCCCGCTCGCGGGAGAGGGCTGGGGTGAGGGCCGCGGCCCCAGTTCCTCAACTCTTGAGCTTGTACCCCGTCCGGAAGATCCACCACACCACCGCCAGGCACAGCAGCATGAACCCCGCCGTCATCCCCACGCTCAGCGCGATGTCCACGTCCGACTTGCCGTAGAAGCTCCAGCGAAAGCCGTTGACCAGATACACCACCGGATTGAACAGCGACACCCCGCGCCAGAACGGCGGCAGCATGTCGATCGAATAGAAGCTGCCGCCCAGGAAGGTCAGCGGCATCACGATCATCATCGGGATCATCTGCAGCTTCTCGAACCCGTCGGCCCACACGCCGATGATGAAGCCGAACAGGCTGAAGGTGACCGCGGTCAGGACCAGGAACACCGCCATCCACAGCGGATGGACGATGGTGAAATCGACGAAGCAGCGCGCGGTGACCAGCATCAGCAGGCCCAGGATCACCGACTTGGTCGCCGCAGCGCCCACATAGCCGCAGATCACCTCCACGAACGACACCGGCGCCGACAGCAGTTCGTAGATCGTGCCCGACCACTTGGGCAGATAGATGCCGAAGGAGGCGTTGGAGATGCTCTCGGTCAGCAGCGACATCATGATCAGGCCCGGCACGATGAAGGCGCCGTAGCTGATGCCGCCGATCTCGACCATGCGCGAGCCGATCGCCGAGCCGAACACGATGAAGTACAGCGAGGTGGACAGCACCGGCGTGGCGATGGACTGCATCAAGGTGCGGAAGGTGCGGTGCATCTCGAAGAAATAGATCGCCTTGATCGCGTGCAGGTTCATGCGCGCGCCTCCGGCGACGGTGCCGCGGAGGGCGGCTGCGCCCGCGGCGACTTCACCAGGTTGACGAAGATTTCCTCCAGCGAGCTTTGGCTGGTGTTGAGATCCTTGAACTCGATCCCGTGCTCGCCCAGGCGCTTGAGCAGCGCGGCGATGCCGGTGTCCTCGGCCTGCGCGTCGAAGGTGTAGACCAGTTCGTTGCCGTCTTGAGCCAGATTCAGCGAGTCGTGCCGCAACACCTCCGGCAGCGCCTGCAGCGGCGTTTGCAACTGCAGGGTCAACTGCTTCTTGCCGAGCTTGCGCATCAAGGTGCGCTTGTCTTCGACCAGCACGATCTCGCCCTTGTTGATCACCCCGACCCGATCGGCCATTTCCTCGGCCTCGTCGATGTAGTGCGTGGTGAGGATGATGGTCACCCCGCTTTCGCGCAGGCGCGACACCATCGCCCACATCTCGCGGCGCAGTTCCACGTCCACGCCGGCGGTGGGTTCGTCCAGGAACAAGATGGTGGGCTCGTGCGACAACGCCTTGGCGATCAGCACGCGCCGCTTCATGCCGCCGGACAGGGCCATGATCTTTTCGCCGCGCTTGTCCCACAGCGACAGCTCGCGCAGCAGTTTTTCCAGATACGCGGCATTGGGCGCCTTGCCGTACAGGCCGCGGCTGAAGCGCACCGTGTCCCACACGGTTTCGAAGGCGTCGGTGTGCAGTTCCTGCGGCACCAGGCCGATCGCCGAACGCGCCGCGCGGTAGTCGCGCACGATGTCGTGGCCGTCGGCGATCACCCGGCCCTCGCCGGGATTGACGATGCCGCACACGATGCTGATCAGCGTGGTCTTGCCGGCGCCGTTGGGCCCGAGCAAGGCGAAGATCTCGCCGCGGCGGATGTCCAGGTCCACGCGCTTGAGCGCCTGGAAGCCGCCGGCGTAGGTTTTGCTCAGGCCCTGGATCGAAACGATGTTGGCCGCGTCGTTGCGCGCGCGATCGGGCGCGGCGGCGGCGGGTGCGAGGGAAGCGGACGGCATGGAGACTCCCTGGGGACGGGACGCGGATGCGGTGTGTCGCGCGATCGCACCGGTACGCATCGGTGCGTTCGCGCGGCCGGCGATCGCGACGGATTCGCGAGCGCATGCTTGCGCCGGCCAGTGTACGGCGCGTGCGCGCCGGCGTGCTGCGCCGATCGCGCGATTTGCCGGCGCCGCGCTCAGCGCTGCGCCAGATAAGCGTCCAGGCGCTCGAAGGTTTCGCCCCAGCCCGGGATGATGTGTTGCGCCTGCGCGGCCTCGCGTTCGGCCTGCGTCGCGAACAGCATCTCCACCGTCAGCAAGGTCTGCTCCGGCCCGGCCGCTTCGAAGGTCACCGTCACCCGCGACTGCTGCGAGGGGCGGTCGTCGTCCCAGTCGTCGATATAAACCAGGCGCTCGGGCTCAACGATTTCCTGATACGTCGCCTTGATCGGGTACTCGGTGCCGTCGGGCGCGATCATGCAGATGCGGAACTGGCCGCCGACGGCGACATCCATCTGCCGCACCACGCTGCGGAACCCGTGCGGCCCCCACCAGCGGGCGACGTGGACCGGATCGGTCCAGGCCAGGAACACCAGATCGCGCGGTGCGTGGATGAGGCACTGCAGGCGGATGCTGCGTTCTTCGATGCGATGGCTGCTGCGCGCGGGCGACACCGCGAAAGGACTGGAACCGTCTGACGTCATGTCGGAACTCCTGGAGCAAAGGGCCCTGCGCCGCTCCGGCGGCCGCGGCGCGGCCCGGAGCGGGCATCCAAATAAACCGGCCGGCTAATTAACCGATAAGGAAACTACCGCCGGCGACGGGTCGCGTCAAGGCGGCGGATGCCCAGGATCCGCGGCGCGGTCTCACAGGCTGCGACCTTCTATAAGGTCGTGGACGCAGTCAGGCGCCGGTCCGGCCCGGGAGCTTCATCGAAGGCTTCAACCGCCCGGCTCGACCTTGGATTTGCGCGGCCGCTTCGGCCCCGGCGCCGAATGCCGGCCCTGGCTGGCATCGATCTCGTCGATCCAGCCGGCGCGCGATTGCGCGAAGGCATCGGCATACGGCACATACGGTTTGATATCGAGCACCGGCGTGCCGTCGAGCAGATCCACGCCGCGCACGACCAGCGCGCGCGCCTCCACCGCCACCAGTTCCACCGCCGACAGTCCGAGCGGATTGGGCCGATGCGGCGAACGCGTCGCCAGCACCCCGCGCTTGGGCCCGCCGCGCGGCGGCTTCACCTGCGCCTTCCAGCCCTGGCTGCGATCGAAGGCGAAGATCAGCCAGATCCGCTCGAACCCGGCCAGATCGGCGAACGCCTCGCCCGGCAGATCATCGACGAACTCCACCCGCGCCTGCGCCGCATCGCCGGTTTCGGTGCCCTGCACCACCGTGGGCTGATGCGGCGCGTCGATGCGCTGCGCGTAAGGCGAGCGCAGGTAGGCGATCGGGCGGCAGGGGTAGAGGTCGGACATCGGCGGCGTATCGGGGAGCAGGCGGGCATTGTCGCTGCTGGGACACGTCGATGCGCGGCTGTAGCCCAATCAACTGTTAGAGCTGTGGCAGGAGTCGCTGGCCAGTCACGCGTTGCGCCATGCGTGTGATCTCTATGGAATGTCTCGAGTACAGAACGACCGCACTACAACGCCCAAATCTCCTAGGCCCGAACCGATCGCATTCACTTTCCCATTTCCAAAACTCACCCTCACCGCCTCCGCGATACCACTTCCTGCTAGACAGCCCCCTATGGAAGCCGTCATTGATGTGGGTTTCTACACGGATCGCGGGTCGCCCCAGCAGTGGTTCTTCGCCCTCCGCAACTCCACCGGAAGCGTCCTGCGACTTCCCGAAGGCCGGCTGCCGTGGAACGACGGCTAGGCTTGGGATCTGGAAGCGCAGTTGGTGACGAACGGGAAATCCGTGCTGTTGCCGACCGCGCCGCCGATCGAACGCATCGGCTTCGATATCGAGGTGCCGGCCGGCGAGGTTCGATCCGCAGGCGTCCACTTCCACGACGTAATTCGGGACTTCAATCGATTGGCGTGCGAGGGCGACATAATGGGACGGCTGTCTCTGGCGGCGAAGTAATGAAACAACTTACTCACTTTAAGGATGCTGTGAATGCTGCGGGAGTTAACTACAATGCGCGCGGCGTAAACTCAAATTCATTTGCATTGACGCTGCACAAGGTCTTACTGGAACCAGACCCGCTGCCACGCCTGACTCTGGCAACAATGCTTTGGGAAGCGACCGTACAACTGGAGTGCAGTTCGAACCACAGGGGCCTAATCAGTGAAACGCGCTATCAATGGATTGCTGTTGGCATTTTTCAGTATCTACTCGGCCTCTTGCCAGAGGCATGGACCTGCCGAGGCTGCGACTGAAGGAATTAGAGTCGGAGAAACTCGTGCCAACGTCGAACTTCTACTGAAAGACCGCGGCATAAAGTTCAAGTTCAGCCCTCCGCTGGCCGACACCTCGACATTCCCGACTGAAATGATTCAAGAGGAGGCGCTCGAATCGTCTACCCTCACTTTTTTCGTTTTCGAGCCGCCAGTGAATGCGATCACGAAAATTACGAGAGTAATCGTCGTGTTCGATCAAAATGGTCGCGTTGATCGAATCCTTACAAAGGAAAGCAACCTCGGCTTGTAGGGAGACAAAGGGACCGCAATTAAGTCGATCCCATCACGCAACAAGCCCGCCCCTCGGCGGGCTTGTTGCCGCGATCTGCCGAATCGGCGACACCTGCACTTCCGCGCGGCCCGACGGCGCGACAATCCGGCAGCGAATCCACTGCCCGGAGCAACAAAATGGCCCATCGCAGCCGCCTGACCGGTTTCATCATCGATTGCGAGACCGGCGACCTCGATGTCGTCGCCGATTTCTGGAGCGGCGCGCTCGGTCTGGCAGGTGTGGGTGACTGGAAGGATAAAACAATCAAGCTCGCTCAGAAGTATGGATGTACGGCGTGGTAGGAGAATCCACAGAGGCACGAATGCTAGTGGTCGATTCGATTCCTTAAACTGCAATAAAACTGGCGCACGACGGGCGCGAAATCGGCGGGTGGAGTTGAATATCGCGCCGGACTGAGCGCGCAGTACGGGACCGGGGGCGCCGCCTTCGACCATCAATCGCCGCAGGTCGTACCGCCCAGCGATGGCCCTGGCAGCCCGCAAACAAATCGACTACATGCGTTTTGTCACTGCAGCCCCCCGCACCGATGGCGTTATGCTCGGCGCCGCAGCCATCCATCCCGGCGCCCCCGCGCGGGCCGCGGGCGAATCTATCGACTGCGGGCGCGAGCCCGTTGCAGAGGACTCCATGAAATTTCTGGTGATGATCTACAACGACGATCAGCTGATCGAAGCCCTGCCCGACGGCGAGTACGACACCCTGATGCGCGGCTGCATCGCCCACGCCGACAAAATGCGCGACGACGGCGTGTTGCTGGATTCGCAGATGCTGGAGCCGCCGGCGAAGGCCGTGTCGCTGCGCACCCGCGCCGGCCGCACCACCTTCATGGACGGCCCGTTCGCCGAAGCCAAGGAGTATCTGGGCGGTTTCAATCTGATTGAAGCGGCGAACATGGACGAGGCGCTGCGCATCGCGCAAGACTTCCCATGGAGCCGGACCGGCCGCATCGAGGTGCGTCCGGTGATGGATTTCGAGCAGGTGCGCAAGCACTTCAACGCCTGAAGCGCGCCGGCCGCGTCGATCCGATGAACCGGTGCGCGCGAGCGCAAGCGCGCACCGGTCTTCCGCTCAGGGCCCACTGACGCCGCGACACCCCGCACCGGCCTGACCTGTTCGCCTCCCCCACCGCGTTGATAGCGGAACGGGGGACAGGCATGACATCGCGTTATCGAGCGGCGCTGACATGGGCCTTGCTGTGTGCGGCCGCCGACATCGGCGCGCACGGCGGCGGACTCAACGCCGAAGGCTGTCATCACGATCGCAAGCGCGGTGGCTATCACTGCCATCGCGGTCCCGCCGCGCCGGTCTATCCGGCGACACCGGCACGCGCACGACGGCCGGCCCAGGCCCAGGGCTACGCGCCGCCCGGCGGCGCCTCCTACGCCGCACCGGCGATCTACTACCCCAACTGCAGCGCCGCGCGCGCGGCCGGCGCAACGCCGCTCAGGCTCGGCGATCCGGGCTACGCGCCGCATCTGGACCGCGACCGCGACGGCAAAGCCTGCGAATGAACAGGCGAATGTCGCGCGCATCGTGAATTCGCGGCAACGGCGGTCGCACCCGGACCCGGTTTAACGCAGTGTCGCTGGCGGCCGCCGTGGCGGAGGCGGAGAATCCAGGCATCCCCACCCGCACCGGAGCCCGTCATGTATATGCGGACCGCACTCGCCATCGTTCTTTCGGTCGCCGCGCTGTTGGCCGGGGACGCCGGCGCCAAATCCCGCAGCGTCACCGATCCCGACGCCCCGCGCGCCTTGCCCGCGCAAGGCCCGGTCAGCGTGAGCTGGCAGAACCCCGAGCAATTCACCGAAATCCGCCAGAGCCGCAACCGCTATGAAGCGCGCCGCGGCAACTGGGTCGAGCAGCTCGCCCAGTACGTGCGCACGCGCGGACAGCGCCGGCTGCCGCCGGGCGAGCGCCTGGACGTGGACATCACCGACATCAAGCGCGCCGGCGATTTCGAGCCCTGGCATGGCTCGCAGTACAACGACACCCGTTTCGTCCGCGACATCTATCCGCCGAAGATCGCGCTGAGCTTCAAGCGCCTGGACGCCAACGGCCAGGTAATCGAAGAAGGCCAGCGCACCTTGCGCGACATGAGCTTCATGATGGGTCCGCGCACCGCCAGCGACTCCGATCCGCTGCGCTACGAAAAACGCCTGATCGACGACTGGCTGCACGACGAATTCAAATCCACCGACGCGCGCAGCGCCTCGCGCTGATCCGGGCACCGCGTTTTCGACTCCGCCGACGCCAAACCCCGGCCAACAAAAAACCTCGCACATCGCGAGGTTTTTTGTTGCGCGCGGGGCGGCCCGACCGGCCGCCGCCGCGCAGTCGTACCGGCCGCTTACTGCTGCGCGGCGCTCGGATCGGCGTCGGCATCCATGAAGAACACTTCCCAGGTGTGGCCGTCGAGATCGTCGTAGGAGCGCTGGTACATGAAGCCGTAATCCTTCGGCGCGTGTCCGGTCGCGCCGGCGGCCACGGCCTTGTCGGCCAGGGCATCGACTTCGGCGCGGTTGGGCAGGGACACCGCTACCAGCGATTCCACCTGCTTGGTCGCATCGACGATGGTTTTCTTGGTGAAGCTCTGGAAGAACGGCTCGACCAGCAGCATCACGAAGATGTTCTCGCCGACGATCATGCAGGTGGCGTTTTCGTCGGTGAACTTCGGATTGAAGGTGTAGCCGAGCTTGGTATAGAACTCGACCGAGCGGTCCAGGTTCTTGACGGGCAGGTTGACGAACAGTTGGGCGTGGGTGGTCATGGCGATGTCTCCGGCGGTTGAAAGGGGATGGATGGATTGATGCGGCGGACAGTAACGAGGGATCGTTTCCGGACCGTTTCCTGCCTGCTCCTGACAACGACGAGCCAGGATCGCAGGAATCGACACGGCCGCGAAAAAAATTTCGCATCCCCCTTTTCGCCCTCCTCCGGCCGCCCGCGGCCCCTCCGCCCCGCGCCCCTCAGACCGTCCGGGCCCCGCACACCGCCAGCAGCACCGAGTACAGCGAGGTGGTCGCGGTGATGAACAAGCGATTGCGCTTGGGCCCGCCGAACACCAGATTGGAGACCCGCTCGGGCAGGCGGATCTCGCCGATCAGCTCGCCGTCGGCGCGGTGGCAATGCACCGCCGGGCCCGCGCTGACCCAGACCCGGCCGTCTTCGTCCACCCGCAGGCCGTCGTAGACCGCATCGGCGCAGGTCGCGAACGTCCGCGCCGCACTCAGGCCGCCGTCGCCGCCGACATCGAACACCCGCAGCAGCCCGCTGCCGACGCCGCTGTCGACCACGTACAGCCGCGATTCGTCCGGCGAGAACGCCAGCCCGTTGGGTTGCACGAAGCCTTCGGCCACGCGCTCGACGGCGCCATCGGCCGGATCGATGCGATAGACATGGCAGCCGTCCTGCTCGGCCGGCGCGCGCACGCCTTCGTAACTGGAGTCGATGCCATAGGAAGGATCGGTGAACCAGATCGCGCCGTTGGACTGCACCACCACGTCGTTCGGGCTGTTGAAGCGCCGCCCGCGACAGTGTTCGGCCAACACGCTGATCCGGCCGTCGTGCTCGGTGCGGATCACCCGCCGCCCGCCTTGTTCGCAACTGATCATGCGGCCCTGCCGGTCCACGGTGCCGCCGTTGGCGTAACCCGACGGCTGCCGGAACACGCCGACCTGGCCGTTGGTTTCGTCCCAGCGCAGCAGGCGCTCGTTGGGAATATCGCTCCAGACCACGCACCGCATCGCCGCGAACCAGGTCGGCCCCTCGGCCCAGCGGCAACCGTCGGCCAGCCGCTCCAGGTTCGCGCTCAAGCGGATGCAGCGGCGGAATTCGGGGTGGTGAATCACGTAATCGTCGTCGGCCATCGCTAACCCGTGTCGGTGAAATCGCGACAGGCATTGTCGTCGCGGCGGCCGGCCGGATTCCTGCGTCCGCGGCGGCGATGACGCCGCGAAACTGCGTGCGCTCAGTCGATGGGCACCTGCAGGCCCACCTTCGCCCCGTCCAGCACGAAGGTGGTGGTGAAGCGCTTGATGTTGGCGTCCTCGAAGAACAACCGCCGGCTCAGGCGCTCGTAATCGGCGACATCGCGCGCCAGCACGATCAGCAGGAAATCGAATTCGCCGGCTACGTAGTAGCACTGCTGCACCTGCGGCTGCGCGGCCATGCGCCGCTTGAACGGGTCGATGAGGTCGGCGCGGCTGCCCTGGATCAGCTCGACGCCGACGATCACGCGCAGGCCCAGGCCCACCGCCACGGGATCGATCACCGCGACCTCGGACACGATCGCGCCCTGCGCGCGCAGGCGCTTGATCCGCCGCTGCACCGCGGTGGCCGACAAGCCGACCGCTTCGGCGATGTCGTCCGTGGTGGTGCGCGCGTCGTCCTGCAGGCGCTGCAGGATGCGGCGATCGAATTGATCCATATCGCGGCTCGGCAATTCGGCGATGACTTGCGCGCCAGTGTAGAACGCGCCGCCGCCGGCCTGGGCATTCACGGGCCGCCGGCGCCGGCGTTTACCTCTTATCCACCGCCGCGCATGTCCGCCGCCGCCGCGATTCCGCGTTGGTTTACGGCCCGCCCTCCAACACGAAGGTATCGCCCATGAGCTCAGTACCCCTCACCCTCGACGCTACTCAGACCGATCTGGCCGCCGATGTCGGCGTCTATGCCTACATTGTCGGCCTGGTCGCGGGCGTGTTCTATCGACTCGACGCCGACGGTGTGCCGCAGGCGATGAGCTTGAACGACAACACCCAGGCCGCGCAGAGTTTTCCCGATTCCGGCCAGCTCGATGCCGCCGCCATCGCCGCGCTGCAGCCCAACTATCCCCAGGCCTGGGCCGATTACTCGATCGCGCTGGCCCGCACCGCGCCGGCCACGCAACTGGACCTGTCGCAGATCAACACGACCACCGTGCCCGGCCTGGGCACCGGCACCAATGCCTTCAGCGGGCGCATCTACGTGTCGGTCGGCTTGCCGCGGCTGCCGTTCACCGTCCAGCCCAGCGGCTACGCCGCGCCGGTGCCGTACGCCGACGGCCCGGGTGCGCAGTGCCTGTTCGACTGGATCGAGTTCTCCTACGACAGCGAAGGCAACTTCAACGGCAATACCACCCAGGTCGATCAGTTCGGCTTCGCGATGAGCCTGGACGGCGCGCCCGGCGGCAGCCTGCAAGGCGCGATGAGCCTTACGCGCGACGCGCTGCTGGCGAAGATCGGCGCGCTGACCGGCCCGTTTATCGACTCGGGCAGTCTGGTCGCGGTCAACGCCGCCGCTGCGGCCGCGTATCCGGCCAGCGTCGCCACGCTGCGCGCACAATCGCCCAAGACCCTGACCGCGATGGGCAGCTACAGCGGCGGGCTGACCGATTACTTCAACGACACCTTAAGTGCGTGGTATCTCAATTGGCAGACCACGCCGCTGGTGGTCAACGACGGCGCCACCGGCTACTACACCGGCGTGGTCGACAGCGGCAGCGGCGTGCTGAATTTCTATCAGGGGCAATACACCACCCTGGCGCAATGGCAGGCGGCGGCGCCGGCACTGGCCTTCCCGATGGTCGGCTCGGCGCCGTCGACGGTGCAGATCGCCTCGATCGACGTATGGCAATGCGCCAACTCCCTGACCGCCGGCGGCGCCGCGCAGCAGAACGTCGGCAAGAACATCGCCGCGGCGTTCAATCGCGGCGTACCCGGCTATCTGCTGGACGACACCGTCTGCCACAGCGAGGCCGGATCGTTCTATCCCTCCGGCGGCACCTGGAACGCCTGGGCCGCGATCATGCATGCGGCCAACACCAACGGGCTGGCGTATGGCTTTCCCTACGACGATGTCTGCCAGCAGAGCCCGACGATACAGCTCAACGCGGCCACGCAAGTCAATGTGGTGATCGGCAATTTCTACAGCTGATCGCGGCGCGCGGAGGATGGACGAAACCGCGGCCGCCTTCGATCGAAGGCGGCCGCGGCGTTTACCTCGGCGTGAACCGGTTCAAGGCAGGGATCAGTTCTTCTCGACGCCGAAGATCTTGCCGTTGTCCGGATCGAGCTTGAGCTTGATGTCGCGGCCGGCCGGATCGTCGGCCTTGGCCAGCCAGATGCCGCCGTCGTAATCGACATCGTGGATGTCGGTGTAACCCGCCGCCGACAGCGCCGCGCGCACGTCGCGCTCGCTCATCTGCGCGACCTGCTCGTTCGGATAGACGCGGCCGCTGCGCGGGTCCAGCTTGACCTGCACGCGGTTGCCGTCGGCGCTGCGCGCATCGGCTTTCCACACGCCGTCCTTGAAATCGAGATCGTTGATCTTGGTGTAGCCCTGTTCGGCCAGACGGGTGCGGATCTGATGCTCAGTCAGCGCGGTAGGCGCGGCCTGGGCCATTACGAAGGAAGGGGTGCAGGCCACCAGGGCCAGCGCCAGCAGATATCGCTTCATGGCGTCCTCCTGTGCGTGGGGAGATTCGATTCTCGATACGCCGTGCAAACAAGAAATGAACGATCGCGCGTTCATTCATGCTGTTGCTTAAGCGATGAATGAATGCGGCGCCGCGCCCGACGCGCGATCGCGATTTTCGCCGACACTCATGCCGGCATCACCGTGCGCTAACGTTGGCGCAGGGCGTTCGCGCATCCCGGCGCAAGCGCGGGACGATTTCGGCAATGCCGATACCGCATCGCCGTCCGTCCGCACGGGCTTGGTTTCCCGCGCCGGGGCGACTAACGTGATCGCACTCGCGCCACCCGGACGTGGCCGAAGGGGAGACTGCCATGTTCGTTGCCCGCCTGCGGCGCTGGCGCGCGGTACTGCTGACCGCACTGCTGCTGCCAGCCGCCGCCCACGCCTGCATCAACGAAATCGGAACCAACATCCGCGGCAAGACCTTCGAAACCGACTGGTTCGTCGGCGGCACCGACATGACCGCGCACCTGACCGACGACGCCCGCGGCCCGGTGCCGACCGACTGGCAATTGGCCGAGGCGGTCGAACGCGCGCGCAAGTCGCCGCAGTTCGTGCACCTCAACGACCTGGGCGTGGTGCTGATCTACCGGCGCAGCTATGCGCGCGCCATCAACCATTTTCTCGACGTCGAGCGCCGCTTTCCCGGCCACCACCAGACCGCGGCGAATCTGGGCACGGCGCTGGAACTGGCCGGCTACGACGAGGTCGCGCTGCGCTGGATCCGCATCGGCATCCGCCGCAACCAGAACGAACACCAGCGCTCGGAATGGCTGCACGCGCGCATCCTGCAGGCCAAGATCGCGCTCAAGCGCGATCCGCGCTATCTCGATCATCGCTCGGTGGCCGGGCTCAACTTCAGCCATGCGCTGATTCCGAAGATGCCGGCGATGCCCGTCGGCAACGACGGCCGCCGGGTCAGCCCGGCCTTGCTGGAACGCTCGCTGAGCTATCAGTTGTTCGAGCGCACCCAGTTCGTCAAACCCAAGGACCCGGTGGTCGCCAACCTGCTGATGGATTGGGCGACCTTGCATCTGGCCGGCGGCTCGATCGAGAACGCGACCGCGCTGTACGACCTGGCCGAGCGTTACGGCGCGCCGCGCGATGCGCTGATGAACCAGCGTCAGGCGCGCATTCGCGCGGTGCTCGATCGCGACCGCGCGGGCGAAAAACTGTTCAACGGCGACTGCGCGGTCTGCGAGCCGAAGTCCTGACGGCGGGCCGGGCGGGTACGTCGGTATCGCAAGCCGGGCCGCGGCCGGCGCCGGCGGGCGAGCCGGGCGACCCGCGGGCTGGCCGCGGCCGGCGCGGCTGATCGATAATGAGCGCGCTATCGAAACTTGGCCGGTGCATGATCGAATCGCGGCCGGACTGTAACGCGGTCGCGATCGGCGCACGCCGCATCGAACGTCAATAAACACAGGCCGCGCAGGCCGGGGGCTTCGCATCGTTTGTCGGCAATGCAAATCGAACGTTCCCGCCGGCTCGCGCATCTGCCCGCGTTGCGGCGCGGTGCTGCCCGGCTGGGGCGGCTTCAGCCCGACCCCGTCGATGTGGCGGGCCTGGCGCTCCAATGCCGTGTTCAAGCGGATGCTGCTCGCGCTGGTGGTGCTGATCATGGTGTTGTGGGTGTGTTCGCTGGTCTCCGACGACGTCACCCAGAGTCTGCGCGAGCAGCGGCGCGAGCGCGGGCTCGCCGCCGACAGCCGCGAACTGCTGGTGCGCGAGCAGCAGCGCTTGAACGTTCCCGACGCCGACAGCCTCGCCACGCGGCCGTCCGCCGCCAACACCCGCCTGACGCCGGCGCGCAACGCGAAAGAACTGTTGAGCGGCATGCGCGTGATCGTGGATGAAGTCGGCGGCCGCAGCCGCTATCGCCAGGCCGAGGTCGAGGCGCGGATCGCCGCGCTGCATCTGCAGGATCTGCTGCTGCCCGAGCACCTGCTCAGCGAGCAGGGTCTGCGCTCCGGCCGCGCCGTCATCCGGCGCTACATCACCCTGCTCAACTACTCGCTCGCGATCAACCGCACCAGTCAGGCCGAACTCGAGCAGCGCCTGCGCGCGCTGGCGGCTGAACTGCCTGAAGGCCGCGCCGTCATCGCCAGCCACGACCGCAACGCGGCGCGCGGGCTGCAGGAAGACAACGCCCTGCTCAACAACCAGCGCGTGGCGATCGGCAAGATCGAACGCATCTATGCGCTGGCCGAGGCCCGGCTCGGTCAGGTTCAGTTGCGCGACAACGCGTTGATTTTCGAGCAGCAGAGCGACGCGAACGAATACAACCGGCTGGTCCGCGACATCCAGGCGCTGGCCGAGCAACGCAGCGCTATCTATCGCTATCAGCAGGCGCGGGTGCAGGCGGAGTTGGATGAGATCAGTAAGCTCAAGCGGCGCTGAGAGCTTCCAAAGTCTCGGGGGCACGGGCTCGGGGGGTACAGACTCGTCATTCCCGCGAACGCGGGCTCTGCTTTACTTCGGCGGAGCCGAACATCCAGCGACTTCAGGCGCTCTCGCACGAAAGGCCCTGGATTCCCGCGTTCGCGGGAATGACGAGCAAAAACGTAAATGCTCGACAACCGAAGCAGAGACGATGGGCCCGTCGATCAAGCCGCCGATTGCGCGGCCGCCCGCTCCGCCGCCTGCACCTGCAGCCTGCGCTCGATCGCGACCGGCAATTGCGGATCGTCCGGCAAGCGCAGTTCGAACTCGTCGCGCAGCACCGCCATCACCGCCGCCGCGCCCGGCAATTCGATCCGCTCGCTCGCCGCGCCGATGCGGTGCACGGCGAAGCTGCCGCCGTTCAAGGTCTTGCGCAGCCCGGGCCCGGTGCGCGCGACGAACAATTGCCCGCGAAACGGCGACTGCGGATGGGTGGAGACATACCAGTTGCCGACCACGTAATCGATCTCGCTCTGAAGCTGCGCATCGAACACGTACAAGGCCTGCCAGTCCTCGCGGCTGCGCGCGCGCAGGACGTAGCTGTCGCCGCGCGTGTCCAGCCGATACGGCTCGTGCGCGGTCGCTTGTTCGCCGCGCTCGTTCAGCGCCAGCGGCGCGGTCGGCACCATGCCGCCGAAACCGACATCGGCGAGGTACTCCACGCCGTCGATGGTGACCAGCACGACCAGATGCGTGCGCGCGGTGATCGCGTCCTCCGGCCCGCCCATCACCACCCGCCCGGTGAGGCCGCGCGCCTGGAAGCCCAGATCCTGCAGCAGCGCCAGGAACATGCGATTGAGTTCGTAGCAGTAACCGCCGCGGCCTTCGTGCAGCAGCTTGCGCTGCAGCGACGGCAGATCCACCGGCACCGGCGCCTGCACCAGCGTGGCGATGGTTTCGAAGGCGAATACGGCCGTGTGGCGCCGTTGCAACTCGCGCAGGGTGTTCAGGTCGGGCGGCGGCGCGCGCTCGAAATCCAGGCGTTGCAGATACGCGGGAAGATGTTGCAGTTGCGCTGACATCGCAGACTCCCAGGCAGGCGGCCGATGCCTACGGTAGCGGCTGCGGGCCGCGCGGGTCGAGTGCGCGGATTGTCGATCCGGCGTGCGGCGGCTGTGTGAACGCCGCCGCGGGTTCGCGCATCACCAGATCAGATCGTCGGGCACCTGGAACTTCGCGTAGTACGCATCGTCCTCGCTCACCGCGGCCTCGCTCTTGGGCTCGGCGTGATCGAGCACGATCATCGACGGATCGCGGCTGCGGACTTTTTCCGCGGCGGCGCGCGGCAGCAGTTCGTAACCGGGCTCGTGCCGGGCGATCACCAGCGCGCCGCTGGCCAACTGCGCGCGCAGCGCGGTGTTGATCAGCACGGTCTTGATCTTGCCTTCGTCGGTGAAGCCGTAGGAGATCTCGCCCTCGCGCTTGACCTTATTCGTCTCGACGATCTGGCGGATCTGCGCGCGCTGCTCGTGCGCGCGCGCCTGCGCGTTGCGCTCGGCGGCCAGCGCGCGGTCGCGCTCGGCGCGCTCCAGGCGCAGCCGCTCGGTTTCCAGTTGTTCCGCGCTGGGCGGCGGCGGCGCCTTGCCCTGGCGCTGTTTGGCCTGCTCGCGCGCCACCTGGGCGACCTGGGACTTCTTGACCAGGCCGGCCTTGAGCAATTGATCTTGTAGGGGATTTCGCATGGGCCCAGTCTAGTACGGGCCGCGGCCGGCTTAAACCGGCCGGGGCGGACTTTCGGCCGGTTTCACGGGGCGCCGCCGCTCAGCCGCCGGCCATCTCGATCAGCTTGGCGACCGTATTCAAATTGCGCGCCGTGCCGGTCTTGGCGGCGGGAATGACCAGCCGGGAATCGGCCATGCCCTCGCCGTAATGCACGTAGATCTCGCGCTCGCCCAGGGCGATCTGTTCGCCGTTAAGGTGCTTGACCGCGGCCAGCGCATCGGCCGGCGGGGGCTGATCGAGGAAGATCAGCACCGCGCGATTGGGCGCGGCATGCACGAACGGCTGCGCCGCCAGCGCCTTGGCCATCTGCGCGCCGGTGCGCACGATCACCCCGACCGGCTTGCCGGCATAGTCCGCCAGCCGCTTCCCCAGCGCCGCCTGCGCCGCGCTCGCGCTCAGGGCGCTGCGAAACACCACGTTGCCGCTGGCGATGTAGGTGCGCACATCGAGGAAACCGGCGTCCTCGCACATGGCGCGCAGCTCGGCCATCGGCAGTTTGCCGGTGCCGCCGACGTTCACGGCGCGCAGCAGGGCGATATAGGTGGGCATGGCGGAAGGATACGGCAGCCACGGCGAATTTCGGACACCGCTTGGAAGGACGTCTGCCCAGGCGCTTGCGCGCTGAAATCACTCGGCCTCGTTGACCACCGCCAGCGCGCGGGTGCGTTGCACATCGCTGCGCGCCCAGAAATAAATCAGCAATCCCGCCACCGCGGTGATCGCACCGACCACGCCGGTCGAAGTCCAGCCGTAGCCAGCCGTGATCGCCATGCCGCCGAGCCACGGCCCGAGCGCATTGGCCATGTTGAACGCCGAATGGTTGGACGCCGCCGCCAGCGTCTGCGCCGACTTCGCCACGTCCATCAGATGCGCCTGCAACACCGTCGCCAACGCGCCCATCGTGCCGACCGCCAGCACCGCCGGCAGCACCGTCCACACCGAGCGCGCGGCCAGCGGGAACAGCAGCAGGATCGCCGCCGACCACACCAGAATCCATGCCGCGGCGCGGAACTGCAGGCGGTCGAACAACCAGCCGCCGCCGAGCGTGCCGAGAATGCCGCCGATGCCGAACGCGATCAGTCCGAAGGGAATGAACGATTCGCGCACGCCGGTCACGTGCACCAGCGTCGGTGCCAGATAGCTGAAGACGCAGAACATGCCCGCGAAACCGATCGCGCCAATGCCCAGCGCCAGCCACACCGGCTTGCGGTTGAAGTCGCGCAACTCGCGCATCGCGTCGGGGCGCGGTGCGTGCATGCCCGGCGGCAACACCCGCGCGGTCATCGTCACCGTCGCCAGCGCGATCAACGACACCAGTCCGAACGCCCAGCGCCAGCCGAAGGTCTGGCCCAACCACGTCGCCAACGGATTGCCCACCAGCAATGCGACCGACAAGCCCAGCATCACCCGCCCGACCGCGGCGCCGCGCTGCTCGGGCGGACTGATCCGCGCCGCCACCAAGGCCGCGATTCCGAAATACGCGCCATGCGGCAGACCGGCGACGAAGCGCGCGAACATCAAGGTGTAGTATCCCGGCGCGAGCGCGCTGGCGAGATTGCCGAACGCATAGAAGCCCATCAACGCCAGCAGCAGACTGCGCCGCGACATGCGCGCGCCGAGAATCGCCAAGGCTGGCGCGCCGACCACCACGCCCAGGGCATACGCGCTGATGACGTGGCCCACTGCAGGTTCGTTCACGCCCATCGCGCGGGCGATGTCGGTGATCAGGCCCATGACCACGAACTCGCTGGTGCCGATGGCGAAGCCGCCCATCGCCAGCGCGAACAGGATCAGGGCGATCTGGCGGGGAGACAGGATCGGCGCGGGACTGTCCTGGCGGACGGGGCTGGCGGGGGTCATGGGGCCATTATTGTGCTTTGCAGCATCAGGCGCCACTGCAGGATCTGGCGTTTATGGCGCGGCTTGGAAGGCCAATTCCGGGCGCGCTGGCGGCGAAATCGCCGGCGCGGCGTCGCCGCTTACCGGCAATCGAGCTTCAGCGTCTTGTTCGCGCGGACCCGGTATTCGCACGTATCGACCTGCTTCGACAACGTCACATCGGCCACGTGGCCATCGGCGTAGCGGCATCGCACCGTGACGATGCGACCGGCCTCGTAGATGTAGCGCAGCGACCAACGGCCGAAGGATTCCTGCGGATCGTCCGGCACCAGCGTCGCCTGTTCTTCCGGCGTTCCGTCGAACACATCGACTCCGCGCAAGGGATGGCCGGGACGTTTCGGACAAACCTCCGCCGCGGCGGCAGGCGCGAGCGAAAACATCGCCAGCGCGGCCAGCAGCACGGTGGCGATGGCCTTCTGCGACGACACGGGAATGGTCTGCGATGTCTGGTTCGGCACGTGCGCCTCGGGGCGGCGGTCGGTGAGCCATTGTCCGCCCTTCGGCGGGCTGGACGCATCTAGGCCTGCCGGACCGCCTAACCGAATCAGCCGGCGGTCTGCGCTGCCCGCCCCATTTCGAGACAAGGCCCGCCCTGCAGCCGATGCCGGAACACTGCCGCGGCGCTAAGCTCGCGCCATGCGCCTGCTCGTACTCGAAGACCAGACCGATCTGCGCGAAGCCGTCGCCGGCCGCCTGCGCGCGCACGGTCACGCCGTGGACGAGGTCGCCGATCTGGCGGCCGCGGAATCCTTCGTGCTGTCCTACGCCTACGACGCCTTCGTGCTCGACCGCACCCTGCCCGACGGCGACGCGCTGGCTTCGCTGAGGCAATGGCGCCGGCGCGGCATCGCCACGCCGGCCTTGTTCCTGACCGCGCGCGACGCGGTCGAGGATCGCATCGACGGCTTCGCCGGCGGCGCCGACGACTATCTGATCAAACCGTTTTCGATGGACGAACTGATGGCGCGGATCGGCGCGATCGGCCGGCGCGGCGGCGCGATCCGGCCCAGCGTGTTGCGCGTGGCCGATCTGGAGGTCGACCTGGGACGCCGCGAAGTGCGCCGCGGCGGCATCGCGCTGCCGCTGCGCCCGAAGGAATTCGCCCTGCTGCAATTGCTGGCCGAACGCGCCGGGCAAGTGGTCGCGCGCCACGACATCATCGCCAGCTGCTGGGGCGAAGGCCAGGAACCGGCGTCGAACGCCGACGAAGTGCTGATCGCCGCGCTGCGCCGCAAACTCGGCAGCCCGCCGCTGCTGCGCACAGTGCGCGGCGCGGGTTATCTGCTGGACGGGCGCGATGACGCGACGGCGTGAGCAAGTCCTGCGGCGCCTGCACCTGCGCCTGACCGCGATCTGGACGGCGGCGTGGCTGCTGTGCGTGATCGTGCTGTGCGGCGTCGCCATCGCCACGCATGCGCGACTGACCCAGCTCGATCTCGCCTCCAACCTGCGGCTGCGCGCGACCGCGGTGTACGGATTGACCTGGTTCGACGCCGGCGGCCGCTTTCACGACGAAGTGCTGCGCAAGGAGCCCGGCGTGATCGACGGCGGCAGCGACATCTGGGTGATCGGCAAGGGCCCGCCGCCACAGGTGTTGCTGCGTCCCGAACACCCGCGCTTCGATCTCGCCGAACCCTTCGCGCTGGCCGACACGGTAATCCGCGGTGGCGACGATCTCGCCAGCGAAGGCCGCGACCGCCGCGGCCGCGCTTACCTGCTGCAGGCCAAGGTCACCTACGACGATCGCGACCGCCCCATCGCCGCGATCCTGGTGCTGGCCGATCCCAGCGCGCGCGACGCCACTCACGCCGCGTTCGTGCGCTGGACGTTGTTGATCGCCGCGGCGCTGGCCGCATTCGGCATCCTGGTCGGCCATGTCTTGTCGCGCCGTTCGCTGCGGCCGGCGATCGCTTCGTTCGAGCAACAAGAGCGCTTCATCGCCGCCGCCGCGCACGAGTTGCGCACGCCGGTCGCGCGCCTGCAGGCCTTGTGCGAATCCGCGCACGACGGCCGCGAGCCGCCGGCGCAAGTGCTGACCAAGGTCGAACGCGTGGCGACGCAGACCGCCGGCCTGGTCGATCAGTTGCTGCTGCTGGCGCGCCTGGATGCGGCGGCGACGCCGGTGAACAAGGAACCGGTGCGGCTGGATCTGTTGGTCGAAGCGATCATGCCCGAGGAGCGGGAAATCGTCTTCCACGGCGAAGAGTCGGTGGTGAACGTGGACCTGCGGCTGGTGCAGACCGCCGTGCGTAATCTGATCGACAACGCCTTGCTGCACGCGGCGACGGACGCGGCTTCCGAGCCGATCACGGTGACCGTCAGCGGCCGCAAGGTGATCGTCGAAGACCGCGGCCCGGGCTTCCCCGAAAGCTTGCTGCAGCGCATCCGCGAACCCTTCGTCACCGGCCCGGGCAGCCGCGGCAGCGGGCTCGGGTTGTCGATCGTTCAGCACATCGCCCAGCTGCACGGCGGGCAATTGCGCCTGGAAAACCGCGCCGGCGGCGGCGCGCGGGCGGAACTGGCCCTCTAGCGGCGGCTGTCGCCCGGCCGGTATCAGCTCGATGTCAGCTTCGCTGGCTAAGGTGCGCCTCCAAGCCCACCCAACCCAGACAGGTTCCCTCATGCACATCCCCGCCCTCCCCCGCGCCGGCTGGCTTCCGCTGGTCGCCGGCGTCCTCTGCGCCCTCGCCCTGACCGCCACCGGCACCGCCCGCGCCCAGTCCGGTTACATGCCGGACGAAACCGCGCGCCACGAAGGCACCTGGCTGCAGTGGCCGCACGCCTACACCTACGGCCGCGCCTATCGCGACCGGATCGAATCGACCTGGGTGGCGATGACCAAGGCCCTGGTCGCCGGCGAGAACGTGCACATCGTCGTCTACGACGCCGCCGAGCAGACCCGCGTGCGCAGCGTGCTCATCGCCGCCGGCGTCGCGCTGACGAAAGTGAGCTTCCTGATCCGTCCCACCGACGACGTGTGGGTGCGCGACAACGGCCCGATCTTCGTCTACGACCGCAACGACCAGCTCACGATCACCGATTGGGGCTTCAACGGCTGGGGCTATGACGCGCCGTACCGCAAGGACGACGCCGTGCCCGCCACCGTCGCCGGCCGCCTCGGCCTGCCGCGCGTGGACTTGAACGACGTGGTGCTGGAAGGCGGCGCGATCGAAGTCGACGGCCGCGGCGTGCTGCTGGCCACGCGCAGTTCCACCCGCGAAGCCAATCGCAACGCGTCGCTGAGCGAAGCCGAACTCGAAGCGGTGCTGGCCGACCAGTTGGGCGTGTCCAAGTTCATCTGGCTCGACGGCGCGCCCGGCGGCAAGGACGACATCACCGACATGCACATCGACGGCTTCGCCCGCTTCGGTACGCCGAACACGCTGGTGACCATGAGCCGCGCCGACCTCCGCGAATGGGGCCTGTCGTCGGCCGATGCCGATCGCCTGTACCGCGCCAGCGATGTCGATGGCGCCGCGTACCGCATCGTGCAGCTGCCGCTGACCGCGCGCAATGTCGTGACGTCCTACGGCTACGCGCTGGGCTACAAAGGCTCGTACGTGAACTACTACGTCGGCAACACCGTGGTGCTGGTGCCTGAGTACAAGGATGCCAACGACGCCGTCGCCAAGACGATCCTGCAAGGCCTGTATCCGGGCCGCAGCGTGATCGGGATCGACGTGCGCAATCTGTATCGCAATGGCGGCATGGTGCATTGCGTGACTCAGCAGCAGCCTATCGCGCTTTGAGGTTTTCGTTGCGCTGCCGGCGGCGGGAGCGGAAAGCAAATCCCCCGGCGCAGTTGGATTGGCCTGAAGCAGGCAACGTCGGCGCCAGCCCCCTTTTTCAAAGGGGGCACTTTTTAAAAGGGTGCTGATTAACGCCCGACACTCCCGCTATTGCTGCCGTTACTCCCCCCTTTGAAAAAGGGGGGCCGGGGGGGATTTGCTTTTACCGCCACATCGCTCCGCAACCCCCAAAAACACAGGCCCCGAAACAATTCGAGGCCCGTGCCCATCCAACCGCATCAGTCCAGATTGATCCCGTTCTGGACAAACAGCGTCAACTCGCCGTGATAGTCGTGCGAGTCGTTGCCTTTCACCTGCAGCGACTGCCCGAGGCAGCTGTCGTCGTAGGTATTCGCGAACACGACCACGTTGTAATAGACCCTGCTGAGGGTCGAGCGGCCGATGCCCAGCGGATGCATCGCCTGCTGCTGGATCGAATGGTTGATCGCCTCATCCGGCTCCAGCGGCAGCTGGGCGCCCTCGGTAGGCCGCTGCGGCAGGTCCACCACGGTATAACGCGTGACGAAAGTTCCTTCCGTGCTGGTCGGACTGAACGCACGCACGACGTAGTAGCCCAAACGCACCGTGCCCGCGCAGCGCTTCGTCAGGCCTACTTGCATGCGCACGTCTTCGACCATGGTGTCGGTCCCGTAAAAATAATTCACCGGCCCCAGGCTGTAGATCACCTTGCGTTGCGGCGGCGTGGTCCACCCATAGGTGATCGGAATCGTCGAAGACTTTTCCTCCCGGGTCAAATAGATGTAGCCGGGTGAAGCAGAATCCTCAGCCGAAGCCTGAGAAACGGGAATCAGCGCCAGCGCCAGCAGAAGCAGTTTCGAAGTATTGAACATGATGGCCTCCTTGATGGAATCGGGCCGCCGCGCCGGCACGGCGGCATCGTGAATTCCTGCGAGGCCCCTGCTTTACTCGCCCCTGCGCTGGAACCGGGAATGAAGCCTCCCGAGTCGGAAACCGCTGCTCCGATTCGGGCCGCCGACGTCCTCATCCCGTGGTGCGGATTCTCATCTTTTGCAAATCATTACACCGGTTATGCGCCGCTAAACGCTCGTGATGCCGGTTGCAGTTCGATCATTCCCATGTTCTTCGCGATCCTGGCCGCCCCGTGCGGGACGGTTGGTTTCATTGCGCAATGAACTTGTCCGGATTGCACGAAATGAACTTGACTGCCGCTGCGCTATGCAACGCGGCCGCCGCACGCGCGCTGCGCCGCGCATGGAATTGAGACAGCATCGTCAGGATTAATCCGTATGGCGCATTGACGGCAGACTTCGCCCGGCTCAAAGAATGGGGCAACCAAGGACGACTGGGGAAAGACGCCGCGCGCGGTCTTGCCCGCATGGACGCGCCCGTCATCCAACCCCACTCCCGGAGTCCTTCCTCATGAGCATCACACGCCGCACCTTTCTGCTCGGCAGCGCCGCCGCGGCCGCCACCGGCGCCGTCAGCGCCTCGGCGCTCGCACGCGCCGCCGCGCAGGCGCAAGGCGCCAATCGCATCTCCGCGGTCAGCGGCCCGGGCGATGTCGTCGGCAAAGTGTCCGTCGGTTATCAAGGCTGGTTCGCCGCGCCCGGCGATGGCGCGCCCATCAACGGCTGGTGGCATTGGTCGAAAGACTGGGGCCGCCCGCCGGATCCGACCTACAACGGGATCAAGTCGTGGCCTGACATGCGCGAATACGCGCGCGGCTATCAGACCAACTTCGCGCCGTTGCGCAACGGCCAACCGGCCACGCTGTTTTCGAGTTACGACCAGAACACGGTCGACGTCCACTTCCGCTGGATGCAGCAGCACGGCATCGACACCGCCGCCCTGCAACGCTTCAACCCGGTCTCCGGCGAAGGCCCGACCCGCGACGCCATGGCCGCGAAGGTGCGCCAGGCGGCCGAACGCTATCAGCGCAAGTTCTACATCATGTACGACGTCAGCGGCTGGACGCAGATGCGCACGCAGATGAAAGAGGACTGGACCAACAAGATGTCGGCGCTGGCCGCATCGCCGGCCTACGCGCGGCAGAACGGCAAGCCGGTGGTGTGCATCTGGGGTTTCGGCTTCGACGACGACAGCCGCCCCTTCCATGCGGCCGAATGCGCGGACGTGGTGGCGTGGTTCAAGAGCCAGGGCTGCTATGTGATCGGCGGCGTGCCGACGCGCTGGCGCATCGGCGAATCGGTGCGTCCGGATTTTCTGCCGGTGTTCAACCAGTTCGACATGATCTCGCCGTGGATGATCGGCGTGATCGGGAAAATCCCGGATGCCGATGCGTTCTGGCTGTCGGTCAACATCGCCGATAAGGACTACTGCGACGCGCGCGGCATCGACTACCAACCCTGCGTGCTGCCGGGCGATCTGGCCGAGCACCAGCGCGCGCACGGCAATTTCATGTGGCGGCAGTTCTACAACCTGGCCAAGCTGGGCGTCGCCGGTTTTTATATTTCGATGTTCGACGAATACAACGAAGGCAACCAGATCGCGAAAACCGCCGAGACCTTGAACGACTCTCCGGCCAACTTCAACTTCGCCGCGCTCAACGAAGACGGCATCCCTTGCGCTTCGGACTACTACCTGCGGCTGACCGGCGACGGTGGTCGCATGCTCAAGGGTGCGATCGCTCTCACTCCGGTGCGGCCGACAGCGCCGGTGAGCGGGAGCACGGTGGGCCTGGCCACAGTTCTCAGCTTGCGTTCGCGCGTGAACAATCGCTACGTGGTCGCGGAGAGCAACGGCGCCGAGTCCTTGATCGCGAATCGCGAAGCGGTGGGCCCGTGGGAGCGCTTCGATATGGTCGATGCGGGCGGCGGCGATGTCGCGTTGCTGTCGCACGCAAACGCGAAGTTCGTGACGGTGGATGCGTCGCGGCAGAATGCATTGATCGCCAGCCGCGATACGGTGGGTACGCGCGAGCGGTTCTTTGTTGAGCTTCGGCCGGGTGGGATGGTCGCGTTGCGGGCGCGGGCTAACGATCGGTATGTGACGGCTACGAATGAGGCTAAGGGGCCGTTGATTCCTACTGCTACGCAGGTGGGCGGGTGGGAGTTGTTTGATTTGGTGATTTCGTGAGGGGGTGGAGCAAATCCCCCGGCGCAGATGGATTCGCCTGAAGCAGGCAGCGCGGGCGCCAGCCCCCTTTTTCAAGGGTCTTAGGAAGCAAAGCTGCCCCATAACGCAGCTATCTTCCTGAAATGCAAAAGAAAAACAGGTATTACCGCCGTTCGAAAATCAGCGAGGCCCGATTTCGGGCGCTCGTGCGCTGTTGGTCACTGGATCTCAC